>FR901074.1:0-34103 GCA_000438295.1 Clostridium sp. CAG:451 | reverse complement strand
AACATAACTTTGCCTGATGTATACATTGTAATAGTAGTATCCATATCAACTGCTTGAAAAACTACATAAGGAATCTCTTTATCCTTTTTCTTATCCTTATAATATTCAATCATTTTTTCTTTTGTCTTGTCACTTACTCTTATGACTTCATTCATTTTTTTCCACCTCATTTAATTTAGTATAGCATATTTTAAAAAATATAGTTATAATAAAAATATAGAAAGGATTTGGATTATGGAAAATATTAATAATATTAGTATACTTATTGTTTTAATTATTTTAAGCTTTGGTATTTTAGGACTAAAAAGAGGAGTGATTAAAGAAGCAGCAGTGGTGCTTGGAAATATAGCAGCTATAATTTTAGCATTCTTGTTAAAAGGCTTATTAGCAAGTTTTCTAATTAATTTATTTCCACCATTTAGAGTAAATTCTGTCTTGGGTCCTCTTAGTTCTTTAAGTATTATCTTTTATCAGTTAATAGCTTTTCTCGTATTGTTAATTATCTTTCATTTTATTCTAAGAATAATAGTTAGTCTATCAGGAATAATTAGTAAGATAGTAGATGTTACAGTAATACTAATTTTACCTAATAGAATCTTTGGTTTTGTCTTAGGAATAATAGAAGGTTATATAATAATGTTTATCGCTTTAAATATTTTAATGATACCATTAAGTAGTAATGATGACTTTATGAATTCTAAAGTTAGAAAATCTATTATGGAAGATACACCAGTCTTAAAGAACAGCTTTGGTGGAATTAATACAACACTTGAAGAAATTATGGCTCTTGATAAAAGTGATAGTGAAAATAGTTTAAATTTAAAAGTAATTGATATACTATTAAAGAATAAAATAGTTACAGTCGATGAAGTTAAGGAATTAGAAACTAATAAAAAGATAATTGATATTAATAATTTAGATACTGTAACTAATAAATATGAAGGGTGATGATAAAATGATTTATTTAGAAGATGAGACTAAATTTCAAGAATTAATAGCAAAAGGTGACGTTTTAGTAGATTTTTATGCTACTTGGTGTGGACCTTGTAAAATGGTAGGAGAAGTATTAGAAGAGTTAGAAGAACACTTTGAAGGGGTAAAAATCATCAAGATAGATGTTGATGAGTTTGAAAATATTGCTAAGGAGCACGGTGTTATGAGTATTCCGACATTAGAAGTTTATCGTGATGGAAAACTAATAAAAAAAGAAGTAGGATATAGAGACTACGATACCATTGCTTCTTGGTTTATAAAATAATTATTTATCTTCAATTAACTGTTTAACTCTACTAGTAATGTTAAGATCAGGTAAATTTGTTAAACTATCAAGAAATGTTTCATCTACTTCTAAAGTGTAGATACATCTATCTTGATAAACTTTAGATAAAATATTCTTATCCTTAAATAGGTAAGAGTATTTTTTTTCATTTTCATAACTAAATTCACAAGTTATTAAATAACCACTTACTACATTTAAAAGAATAGACTTTTTAAGGGATTCCAATAGACCATTTGTGTAAGCTTTTAAAAGACCACCAGTACCTAATTTGATACCACCGAAGTAGCGAACGGAAATAACTAAAATATTAATAATATTATTAGAAGTTAATATAAAAAGCATTGGTCTTCCAGCTGTATTTTTTGGTTCTTTATCATCACTATAACCACTAGTATTTATAAGATTAAAAGCATAACAGTAGTGTGTAGCACCCTTATAATCTTCTCTTACCTTTTTTAAATAGTAATTAACATCATCCATATTATTAACCTTATATAATAAAGTAATAAACTTAGAGTGTTTTATCTCTTCTTGATAAGTTGTATTTTCTTTAATTACTTGCATTTAGATCACCACCTATATTTTATTAAAATTCTTTTTAAATGTAAAGATAAGTGGTATACTAAGAAATAGAAATGAAGGTGCTAAGATGTTTCGTGAAAAAGTAGATAAAAAAGAATTAAATAAATTTATTAAGACTTCTAATAAAGTATTACAACTAGTTCATATTTTAGTTCTTGTTCTAGTTGCTTTATTAGTTACTTATGTTGTTAAGGAATGGAAGATTTTAGATTTTATTCTCGATATTTTAAAAGTTATCTCTCCAGTCTTTATTGGGTTGTTAATAGCTTGGCTTTTAGATCCATTAGTTACTAAGATGGAAAAGAAGATGAATAGAGTAGTGGCATGTATTATAACTTATCTTCTTTTAATTGTTCTAGTAGTAGTATTATGCTACTTTGTGATTCCATCTTTTGCTACTGGTGTTACTGATCTTGTTAATGCTCTTCCCTCTCTTATTGATAAAACTAAAAAGGGCGTTGATAACTTCTTTGCTTCTTTTGATAATTCACTACTTGCTAGTTATGAGACTGATATTATTAGTAGAATAGAATCTATTGGTAAGAATATGACAGAGACTCTACCTACTATGCTATTTAAAACAGTTAGTAAAATAATTAGTGGTGGAGCCAATATATTACTAGGTTTTATGATTGGTTTTTATATCTTATTTGACTTTAAAAAAAGTGAGAAACATATGTTATCATTAATACCTGATATTTATCATGATAATGCTAAAGACTTGATGCGAAGAATTAATGGTAAGTTAAGAAATTATGTTCAAGGAGTGTTAATAGTCATGTTCTTTGTTTTCTTAACCCAAGCGATTGGTCTTTCTCTAGCCGGTTTAAAAGCACCTTTACTATTTGCTTTGTTTTGTGCTGTAACTGATGTAATTCCTTATATTGGTCCATGGATTGGAGCGGTACCGGCCTTATTTGTTGGTTTTTCAATGAACCCTAAAGTAGGCATCTTAACTATCGTGTCAATTATGGTCTGTCAAACCCTAGAAAACAACTTTTATCAACCTTTAATTATGGGTAAAACAATGAAATTACACCCTGTTACTATCATGCTGGGACTATTGATTTTTAACTATTTCTTTGGTATGATAGGAATGATAGTGGCAACTCCTGTTATTGCTAGCTTAAAGATAATTTTAGAGTTTATTAATGAAAAAACAGGAGTAGGAGAGAAGTTTCATTCTCTAAACAAAAAAGAAGAACTAGACTAAGTCGAGGTGGTAAGATGAAACTTTATTTAATTTGTGGTAAAGCAAGAGCAGGGAAAGATACTTTTGCTAAACTTATTAAACAAGAGGAAGAAAAAGATAATAACAAAGTTTGTATTTTAAAATTAACTGCTCCTTTGTATAGTTGGGCGGAAGACTACTTTAATTATGATAAAGAAAAGGATGAAAAACCAAGAGAACTATTGCAAACACTAGGGTATGACATCTTACAGTTAAAACTAAAGAAGAAAGATTTTCTCCTTGATTATTTAATTACAACGATTGAAGTTCTTGATAATTATTATGATGTAGGACTTATTACTGATGGTAGATTAGTTCATGAAATAGAAGTACTAAAAGAAAAGTATCCTAATATCAAGACTATATTACTAACTAATAAGCAAGATAATAAGTTAACTAATAAAGAAAAAAATCATCAAACAGAAATAGATTTAGATGATTATAAAGACTTTGATTATATAGTAGAAAATAAAGATATGGAAAGTTTAAAGTTAGAAACTTTAAAAATAGTGGAGGATAAAAGATGAATAAAATAGTTGCAATAGTAGGAATGGCTGGTAGTGGGAAGAGTATTGCTTCTTCCTATTTTAATAATAAAGGGTATAACTTAGTTTATTTTGGTGGAGTTATTTATGAGAAAATGAAAGAAGAAGGAATAGAAATAACTCCTGAGAGTCAAAAAGAATTTAGAGAAAAGATTAGAAAAGAACATGGTATGGGAGTAGTTGCTAAACTTCTATTACCAAAGATTAAAAAACTATATAGTGAAGGTAATGTTATTTTAGATGGATTATATTCTTGGGATGAATATAAAATTTTAAAAGAAGAATTTAAAGATTTAGTAGTGATTGCTATTGTCTGTGATAAGAAATTAAGGTATGATAGAATATCTAAGCGAAAGGAACGAGCCTTTAATAAAGAAGAAATTATAAGAAGAGATGTTACTGAGATAGAAAACTCTGCTAAAGGTGGGCCTATCGCTTATGCTGATTATTACCTTTTAAATAATGGTAGTATGGAAAAGTATGAAGAAGACTTAGCAAAAATTAAGTGTTTAATAGAAGGAGTAGATAAAAATGAGAAAGATGACTAGTAATGAGATTAGAACATTATGGATAAAATATTTTGAAGAACATGGACATAAATATGTAGAAAGTGCTCCCTTAATTCCAAGAGATGATAATTCACTATTATGGATTAATGCCGGAGTAACTCCTTTAAAGAAATATTTTGATGGAACAGTTATTCCTGAAAGTAGAAGAATTGTTAATATTCAAAAATGTATTCGTACAAATGATATAGAAAATGTTGGGATAACAAGACGCCATCATACTTTCTTTGAGATGATGGGTAACTTTTCAATTGGTGATTACTTTAAAAATGAAGCGATTAGTTTTGCTTTTGAGTTGTTAACTAGTGATAAATGGTTTGCTATTCCTAAAGACAGACTTTATGTAACAGTATATACAGATGATGCTGATGCTTTAAATAAATGGATAGAACTCGGAATGGATCCTTCTCATATGATAAAACTTGATGAAAACTTTTGGGAAATAGGTAGTGGACCTTGTGGACCAGATAGTGAGATATTCTTTGATCGTGGGGAAAAGTATGATCCAAATCATGATGCTTTTGAAAAGTTTAAAAATGATGATGAACAAGAAAGATATATAGAAATTTGGAATAACGTCTTTTCACAGTTTCAATCAGAAGAAGGAAAACCTCGTGAAAAGTATAAAGAGCTTCCACATAAAAATATTGATACTGGAGCAGGTCTTGAGAGATGGTGTACAATTTTTCAAGATGTAGATTCTAGTTTTGAAACAGATTTATTTACCCCAATACTAGCTAAAATAGAAGAAATGTCAGGTATTCTTTATAATGGTCAAACTTCATTTAAAGTAATAGCTGATCATATTAAAGCAATAACATTTGCCCTTTCTGATGGAGCAAGTTTTGGAAATACCGGAAGAGATTATGTTTTAAGACGTCTTTTAAGAAGAAGTTCAAGATTTGGTAAACAATTAGGATTTAATGAACCGTTCCTTTATAAATTAGTAGGAACTGTTTGTGAGACTATGGGAGACTTTTATAAAGAATTATATGAAAAAAGAGCAGAAGTTGAAGCTTTAATACTAGAAGAAGAGAAATTATTTTTAAAAACTCTTGAACAAGGTATGTCAAAACTTGATGATATTTTAGAAACTGTAAATGATAAAGTTGTATCTGGTTATGATGCTTTTAAACTTTATGATACTTTTGGTTTTCCACTTGAATTAACCGAAGAAATTGCTAATGAAAAGGGATACACGGTAGATAAAGAGGGCTTTATCGATTATATGAATAAGCAAAGAGAAGCTGCTAAGAAAAATAATCGTAATAAGACTTCTATGGCTAAACAAAAACAAGTTTTAATGGACTTTAAAAAGCCTTCTACTTTTGTTTATGGACTATACCGTTTAAAAAGTAGTGTACTTGCTATCTTTAGTAAAGATAATCTTGAAAGGGAACTTGATCATGATGGTTATATTGCCTTAAAAAGAACTTGTTTCTATGCTGAGAGTGGTGGACAAGTAGCAGATACTGGTATGATTACAGGTAAAAACTTTACCGCTAGAGTAGTAGATGTCTTTAAAGGACCAAATGGTCAACATATCCATAAAGTAAAATTATTATCTGGTAAAATAACTGTTGGTGATGAATGTGAAGTGATTATTGATAAAGAGCGTCGTCATAATATTGAAGCTAACCATAGTAGTGTCCATATGCTACAGTATGCCCTACAAACCATTATTAGTCCTAAAGTTATGCAAGCTGGTAGTTATGTAGATGATAGTAAACTTCGTTTTGACTTTACTTATACTGGAAAGATTTTTGATGAACAACTATACCAAGTAGAAGATATGGTTAATGAAATGATAGATAAAGGAATAATAACATCAACTGAGGTTATGCCTCTTGATAAAGCTAAAGAGTTAGGTGCTATGGCTTTATTTGGGGAAAAGTATGGTGAGACCGTAAGAGTAGTTAAGATTGATAAATCAATGGAATTATGTGGTGGTACTCATATAGCCAATACTAAAGATATTAAAAGATTTGCTATTTCTTCATTTGAATCTAAAGGAAGTAATACTTACCGAATAGAAGCTTGTACTAATAAGAAGATAGAAACAACTTTATTTGAACTTATTAAACCATATAATGATGAAATGGTTAAATTATTAATGAAATCTAAAGAGCTACTTGAACAAGCTAAGAAGTTAGGTATTAATCTTACTTTTGATGTTACTATTGATAATAGTGCACCAAAGAGTTATCGTGATATAGTGTTTAATCGTAATGAATTATCATATGTTCAAGGAGAGGTTAAAACACTTGAGAGAAAATTCCAAGAAGAAAAAGAAAAACAAAGTCTAAATAAAATAGATGAATATTTAACTAATCTTAAAGTAATAAATGATAAGAATTTCTTATATTTAACCTTTAATAATGAAGAGATGGATATCTTAAAAACAATAATGGATGCTTTAGCAAATAAAGTTGATAATTCTTTAGTATTCATAGTTAATATTAAGGAAGATAATAGTGTAAACTTTATCTGCCGTAACAAGATAGCTAGTTTAAGTGCTGGTTACTTAGTTAAACAAATAGCAAGTATCTCAAATGGTAATGGTGGAGGTAGTGCTACTTTTGCCCAAGGTGGCGGTAAGACTGTAGAAAAACTTGATGAAGTTTATAAATATTTAGTGGAGCAAATAAATGAAGCAGCATAATTATTTGCTTCTTTCTTCATCTAGTATGTTATTAGAAAGAGAAATAGCTAAAATCATTAAAGAAAAAGGTTTTATAGATGCATCTATTACTACTTATGATTTAGAAGAGACTGATTTAGCTACTGTCTTAGAGGATTTAGATACAGTATCTTTCTTAACACCATTAAAAGTAGTTATAGCAAATCATGCTAGTTTTTTAACCGCTACTTCAACAGAAGAAGAACAAAGTCTTAATCATTTGTTAAAATACTTAGATCAAGAAATTGATAGTACTTTGTTTTTTCTAACAGTAAGTAAAATGGATGATAGAAAAAAAATAGGTAAAGAGTTAAAGAAGAAGATGACATTTCTAGAACTTAATCCTAGTCAAGATGTCTATATAAAGAAAGAACTTACTGGTTATAAATTAGAAAACGGGGTAGTTACTAATATATTATCTAGAGTAAATGATAGTTATGATGCTATTTATCAAGAGTGTAATAAATTAAAACTATATAAAATAGATAGTAAGGAAATAACTAATCAAGATGTGGCATCACTATTACCAATACCTTTAGAAAAACAAGATCAATTATCCTTTGATCTAATAAGAGCTATTGGTCTAAAAGATAAAAAACAAGCTCTTACCTTATATAATCAGTTAAAAAATTATAACATAGAAGTATTTTCTTTGATGGGATTATTAGAGAGCCAGTATCGTCTTTTATATCAAGTTAAACTACTTAATAATAGAGGTTTTAGGGAAGAAGAAATAGCTAAAAAGTTAGCTGTTCATCCATATCGTGCTAAGAAGATATTAGAACTTGGAAGATATAGTTCTATTAAAGAAGTTAAACAGTTTATTTTAAAATTAGCAGACCTAGACTTGAAATTAAAAACAGGAAAGGCTGACAAAGATATAGCTATAGAAATGCTTATTCTTAGCGAATAATGAGGGATTATATGGGATACTATAATAGACTAAATGAAATATTAGCAAGTACTCTAGAAGATAAGAATAGAAGTATGGAAGTTAATTCACTTAAAGAAACAGCTAAATTAGCTAAAATTATTATAGATAATACACCAAGTATTACTAAAGAATCATTTGAAGAATATGTTTCTTTAAATGATTCAATAAATATAGTAGGTAATTTTCTTTATAACTTAAATGATAATTACTCATCAATGTACTTCAATATACTACAAGAGAAGAATGTCTATAAAGGTAAAGAAGAACCAAGTGTAGAATTTATTCCTTTTAAAGGAAAAGATTTATCAGAGGTCAGAAGTGATGGAAAAGTAATAATTAGTTATCAAAATAACATAAATGATATTTATTCAATTGCTCATGAAATTATACATAAATTTAGTCAACCAAAGCATCAAAACAGTATCATTAAAAGTTATTTGGGAGAAACTTCAACTATAGCTACGGAGTTTCTTATGGAAGACTATTTACTTAATAATACTTCATATAGTAAGGAAGAGATAATAAGAAGAAAGCAAAATAGACTTGTAGATACTTATTTTGATGCTTCTGCTGTTTTATTTGAATATACCCTATTAGAGTTATATAAAAAGGATGGAAAGATAACAAAAGAGAGTTTATTAAATTATCTTAACAACCTTTCTAAAAATTCAAAAGAGTATGAAATATTTAGCATCAAAGGTGAAGAATACTTAAATGAGATAGTGAACAAAGGCAATTTACAGTTTCCTATAAGGCAAAGATATGTAATAGGTACAGCTTTAGCTTGTGATTTTTTTAAAAAAGATACTAATGATGTAGTAAAGAAAGAAGAACTATCATATTTAATAGGTATATTAGGACATTCTAATTTTACAATAAAAGATGATATAAATATATTAAAGAAATTAGATATACCCATCTTTTCTTCGGATAGTATCGAATTATCTTCATCTTCAATTGAAAGACTTTCAAAGAACTACAAAGCTGTGGCAGAATCTATTAATAAAGGTTATGAAAGTAAGGTTTATTAAATCGAAATGAATAGTTGTTGAAAATTATTCATTTTTTTGTTATAATAAACACACTTTTGGAAAGAGGTTTAAGTATGAAAGAAAGATTTAAAAGATTAAATGAAAAAATTGATGATTTAGAAAAAGCAGAATCATTGGAAGAAATAATAATAGCTAGTTGGAAGATATTTAGAGCAAATCTTAAAAATACAGAAAGACAAGCCTTATTGATTTCTATAATTGACAATAAAAAAGCAGACTTTTATCGTAAGGAGTTATTAACTAGAAAAGATGAGGTCTATATGGAATTAATAACAAATTTTATCAATAATAGAGATGATGATATTATTTCTAAAACTTGTAAAAAAACAAATCTTGCCTGGTGGGAAATTAAAGAAATATTATTAACTGTTAAAAATCCTAGTAAAATAGACATGGCATTAGCAAAATATGTTATGACAAAATGTCCAAAAGAATACACTAAAGAAAAAGAGTTATCTCATAGAATAAGAGAAGCCTTTATAAAAGTTATGTTAGTAGAAAATTCTGGTGTTTCTACATTTTTAGAATTTGAAAAAAAATATAAAGCTTCTAGAATTGAAATAGCACAAGCTTATGACACAATTAAATATTATAAAAATGATGTATATAAAAGTCTTAGGTTTCCTTTGAAGTTTAATGAATATAAATCAAAAATGGTAACGTCTGCTTTTACTGAATATATTAATCGTGAAAAAACAGTAGCAAAAGAAGAAATAAAAAAAGGAATTTCTAAAGAGTCAGTAGCTTCTAGCAGATCAAGAACTTTATTAACTTTTTATGAGGAAACAGGCATACCTATTTTGTTAGTTAAAAGATATGTACGAGAGTTAGGTAATGATAATGAAATGTTTTTCTCTTTGACCTATGATAAACAAAAAAGTATATTATTAGAATATAAGAAAAAAGAACTTTTAAAAATTGAACCAGTTATTAATGAACTATTTAATATTGCAAGTAATTCATATAAAACTTCTCTAGATTATTATAATTTTTATAAGTTAAGATATAGTACTAATGAATTTGTTGAATTGCTAAGTTCTTTGCAACTTCATAATGCAAGCAGTATGTTAAAAAAATATCATGAAAAACATAAAACAGCTTTTGCTTGCTTAGACAGTAAAGAAACTGCCATGTTTGCTAAGAAGGGAACAATGTTTTTTGAAAACGAATTTGTAACCTTTACTCAAAATGAATTTACAAATGTAACAAAAGAATTAGAAGAAGAAAGGCTTCCTTTAGCTAAAGGACTAATTACACAAAAAATAAAAGAGAACCAAGCTAGTAAAAAAGAAGCAAAAGTGATTGTCAAAAAAAATAATGTATGTTAAAATATAAATATCTTCTTAAGGAGATGTTTATTATGGCCTGTTGGTGAAGTGGTTCAACACGCGCGCCTCTCAAGCTCGTATTCACGGGTTCAAACCCCGTACAGGCTACCAAATATGTTTTTAAAGCCTTGATTTATCAGGCTTTTTTCTTTTGCGAAAAATAAATAAAAAAATAATGTACTTATTTTAAATATCATGTTATAATATTTCTCTTAAGCGAAGGAGTGATGTATATGGTAGTATTACCAATGACAATGGACGATAGTATGGTAGAAGTTGAAGTTAGTTTTCATAATATGTATAAAGAAAAGATGAAATTGCAAGCAGAAAAAAATACAGAAAGTAATGTTATAATAGGTAAGTATTCATTAAATGAACTAGAAGATTCAAAGTATTATAAAGACCAACCAGTAAGACTAACGGAAACCATAAGAAGAATTTCATCATATTATAATAACGATGTAACATCAATTAAAGTAATTAGTGAAAAATATCAGACGAGTGATTTTTGTGACCAATACTCTATACCACTCCCTCCTGAAAAGTCAAATATTTATGTAGATACGTTGTATGGAATACTAGTTAATAGTTTAAGATTTACTAATCCTTTAAAGAAAAAAGATACAGTTTTACCTTTAAAAAGAACAGGAATAATTAATTCTTTAAATGAACATGAACAGATTAACATGTTAGAATTAAGACAAAATACTACTAGTAAATCAGAATACTTTTATCTATTAGATGAACAAGGACTAAATACTCAAGCTGAGTGGATTTCATTTCTAGAAACACTTGATTTTACTATGATTGATAAGAGTTTTAAATCAAGAAGAAGTTATGAACAAATACTTTCAACTTTTGCTAATACAGAAACAAAACTAAAAAAAGATATGACTAATTATTTACAAATTGGGGAAGAAAATTACTTAATATATAGTTATTATTATCAATTAATAAATAATAAACAATTTTCTAAATATTCGCTACCACAGAAACAATATATTAAAGAAAAGGTAGCTTAATATGAATAAGTTTGAAAGATTAGAACGTTTAGTAGGAACTAGTATGGTAAATAGTTTTAAAAATGAAAAAATACTAATAGTTGGTTGTGGTGGAGTAGGTGGCTATGTTATAGAAGGTTTAGTTAGGAGTTGTTTTACTGATATTACAGTAGTTGATTATGATATGGTTGATATTACTAATTGTAATAGACAAATAATTGCTCTTAACAGTACTATTTCTAAAGATAAAGTTGATTTGATTAAAGAACGAGCTTTAGATATAAATAGTAACATTAATATTACATGTTATAAAATAAAACTTGATAGTGATAATATAGATGAAGTGTTTTCTAGCAATTATACTTATGTAATTGATGCTTGTGATGATATTAAAGCGAAGGAATTATTACTAACATACTGTTTGAATAAAAAAATACCAATCATAACTTGTCTTGGAATGGGAAAAAGACTAGATCCAACTAAGATAGAAATAACTACTATAGATAAGACCTATAATGATCCATTAGCTAGAAAACTAAGATATTTCTTAAAGAAAAATAGATTATCAGTAAAAACTAAAGTATGTTTCTCTAAGGAGTTACCAGTTAAACTTGATAGTAAAGTAATAGCATCATCTGTTTTTGTTCCAGCAACAGCTGGTATGGTGATTGCTAGTGAAGTTTTAAAAGATACAATAAAAAAGAACAAGAAAAATGTTTAACTTGTTCTTTTTTTTAAAATTTTCTATATAGACCAACAACTTTTCCAAGAATAGTTACTTCATCTAAAATAATAGGTTCCATTGTATCATTTTCTGGTTGCAATCTAAAGTGACCATTTTCTTTGTAAAAAGTCTTTACTGTTGCTTCATTATCTTTATTCATTGCTACTACTGTTTCACCATTGTTTGCGCTTTGTTGTCTTTCTACAATTAAAATGTCGCCATCATATATACCAACATTTATCATTGATTCACCACTGACTCTTAGAGTAAACACCTCTTTTTTATTACCAACAAGTTCTACTGGAAGAGCAAATGTTTCATCAGGATGTTCTATTGCTTCAATTGGTGTACCAGCCGTTACTTTACCAAGAAGAGGAACTTTTACCACATCTTCTTGTTCATCTAAATATTCATTTGGTACTAATATTTCAATAGTTCTATTAGAGCCATCCTCTTTAGAAATATAACCTTTCTTAACTAATTGCATTAAGTGAAAATGAATAGTAGCAGGAGAATGAAGATTAGCTTCTTCACCAATTTCTCTAACAGTAGGTGGATATCCTTTTTTCGCCGTAAGCTTTTTAATAATTTGTAAAATATCTTGTTGTCTATCAGTCAACTTTTCCATCTCTCATTTCCTCCTTTTCTCAATATTACCATGTCTATTAGCTTAATGTCAAACAAAAATTCGTAAAAAATAGTTGACAAAAACAATTGTTCGATAGTAAACTTGATGTATCAAAGAAAGGAAATATTATAATGAATGAATTTAAAGAAATGATAAAGACAGTCTTAGTAGTAACAATAATATATATTATTGCGGTTTTAGTAAGTCTAATTTTGTGTGATAAATTAAGTAATTTTAAAAATAGTAATAATAATCAAATAAGAATAGTTAATTTTTAAAACATTATCTTTCCTTCTTTAAAACTTTAGAAAAGATTGTTATAATAATTAGAGGAAGAAGGTAGAGTATGAAAAAAATTATACTAGTAGATGGAAACAATTTACTATTTAGAAGTTATTATGCAACTAGTTATAGTGGAGTTATTATGAAAAATAGCAAAGGCTTTCCTACTAATGGACTCTATGGTTTTATCAATATGATAAATAAAATAATAGAAGAGGAAAAACCTAACTATATTTTAGTAGCTTTTGATAAAGGAAAAACATTTAGGCATGAAAAATATAGTGAATATAAAGCAGGACGTAGAGAAATGCCAGAAGAGTTGAAACTACAATTTCCTAAAGCTAAAGAAGTATTGGATGCAATGGGAATAAAGCATTTTGAAATAGATAATTATGAAGCTGATGATATAATAGGTACTCTTGCTAAGACGGTTGATATGGAAGATAAGTTTATAGCTACTATTATTTCAAGCGATAAAGATTTACTACAATTAATTAGTAAAGAAGTAGAAGTAAAATTGTTAAAAACAAAAGGTTTTATTAGATTTGATGAAAAAACTTTTAAAGATACTTATGGAACCACACCAATTCATATGATAGATTTAAAAGCTCTTATGGGTGATGCAAGTGATCATATTCAAGGCGTTAAAGGAATTGGTGAGAAAACAGCTATAAATTTATTAACTAAATATCAAAGCCTTGATAATGTTTATGAGCATTTAAATGAAATTGGTGGTAAAACTAAAGAAAAGCTAGAACAAGGTAAAGATGATGCCTATATGAGCTATGATTTAGCAACTATTTATAAAGAAGTACCTATTCCTTTTAGTCTAGAAGACTGTATATATAAAGGTATGAATATAAAAGATTATAAAGATATTCTAGAAGAATTAGAATTTAAATCATTATTGAAAAAAATAAATTTTGAAAGCGAAGAACAACAAACATTAAATTTAGAAGAAGATAAAAAAGAAAAGATACAAATAGTTGATTATAAAAACTTTGATTTTAATAGGCCTTACTCCTTCTATTTAGAGATGGATGGCTATACTTATAGCAAAAGTAAAGTCATTGGTTGTGGATTTAGTAACTTAAAAGAATCTTGTTTTATGATGATAGATGAGCTCATTGCTAATAAAGAAATATTAGAAAATAATATAGAAAAATATACCTATGATTTAAAAAGAATGATTATACTTTTACATCAATATGGCATTAATATTAATAACTGTAATTATGATAGTATGATTGCCTCTTACTTATTAGATTATAAGTTAGAAGATGATATTACTGTCTTGATGAGTCAGTTTAACTATAATTGTCCTAGTTATGAAGAAACTTATGGAACTGAAAAAAAGAAAAAAGAAGTAAATATAGAAACTACTAAAGAGCAATGTATTAATAAGAGTAGATTTATTTATGATACTAGAAGTAAAATTCTTTTGGAAATAGATGATTATGATGAGACTAAACTATTTAATGAAATAGAAATGCCACTTTCTTTGGTTTTAGCTGATATGGAATTAACTGGTATAAGAGTAGATAAAAAGTATTTATTAAACTTAAAAGAAGAATTAGAAACTAAAATGAAATTAATGCAAGAAGAAATATATAAACTAGCAGATGGCGAGTTTAATATTTTATCCCCTAAACAGTTAGGTGAAGTATTATTTGATAAGTTAAAAATTGAATATCCAAAGAAACGAAAAAAGGATGATACTAGCTATTCTACTAGTAAAGATATTTTAGATAAAATAAAAGATAAAAATGAAATAGTAGAAAAAGTATTAGAATATAGGAATTTATCTAAATTATATGCTAATTACTGCGTAGGACTATTAGATGAAATAAGAGAAGATGGTAAGATTCATACTATATTTAATTCATGTCTTACAAGAACTGGAAGATTATCAAGTAGTAAACCAAACTTACAAAATATTCCTATTAGAAGTGATTATTCTAAATTAGTAAGAAAAGCTTTTATTCCAGAAGATAATAGTATTCTTATGAGTTCTGATTATAGTCAAATTGAATTAAGAGTCTTTGCTCATATGGCTGATGCTAAAAACTTACAAGAAGCCTTTATTGAAGATAAAGATATTCATGCTAAGACTGCTTCTGATATTTTTAAAGTGCCAATTGAACAAGTTGATAAAAAGATGCGTAGAATAGCTAAGACAGTTAATTTTGGTATATTATATGGAATAAGTAGTTTTGGACTTAGTGAAGATTTAAAAATAGATGTAGCTAGTGCTAAAGAGTTTTTAAATAACTATTTAAATACTTATCAAGGTATAAAAGAATATATGGAAAAAGAAAAAGAAGAAGCTTATCAAAAAGGTTATGTTACTACCATAATGAATAGAAGAAGGAAAATAGATGAGTTAAAGAGTAGTAATTATATGGTTAGAAGTAGTGGCGAAAGAATGGCTTTAAATACTCCTATACAAGGTAGTGCTGCTGATATACTAAAAAAAGCTATGGTAGAATTATATCGAGCAATGCAAGAAAAGAAACTAAAGAGTAAGATATTAATTCAAGTGCATGATGAATTGGTTTTCAATATTTATAATGATGAGTTAGAAATAATGAAAGAACTAGTAAAAGAGAAGATGGAAAAAGTAGTAAAGCTTAGTGTACCTTTAAAAGTTGATATAGAAACAGGGAATGATTGGTATGAAGCTAAATAAAGGAAGTGATTAAATTGCCAGAAAAACCAGAAGTAATTACTGTTGCTAAAACATTAGAGAAAAAGATAATTGGTAAAAAAATAACAGAAGCTAAAGTTTATTATGATAATGTAATAGTAGGGGACAAAGAAGAATTTATTTCTAAAATAAAGGATGAGAAAATAGAAAGTATTACTACAAGAGGTAAGTGGATAATTATTTATTTAACAAATTATGCTTTATTAACTCATCTTAGAATGGAAGGAAGATTTTATTTTCGGAAAAAAGGAGATAGTCTTTCAAAACATGAACATGTATCACTACTATTAGATGATAATATAGAAATGAGATTTCATGACGTTAGAAAATTTGGAAGAATGATTTTGCTTCCTAAGTACGAAGTACTTAATATAAAACCACTTAGTGATTTAGGATATGAATTTAATGATCCTAGACTTACTGAAGAGTATCTATTAGCTAAATTTAAAAATAAGTCTACTCCAATAAAAACAGTTTTACTTGATCAAAGTATAATTGCTGGTATTGGTAATATCTATGATGATGAAATATTATATCAAAGCCATATAAACCCTTTAAAGCCTGCTAAAGAGATAAATAGTAGTGAGGCAATAGAAATAATTAAAAATACTAAAATTATCCTTGAAAAGGCTATTAAAAAGGGAGGCACTACTATTAAAAGTTTTGAGTCTAGTGAGGGAGTACATGGTCTTTTTCAAAATGAATTAGCAGTTCATGGAAAGAAAAATGGTATTTGTTCTAAATGTGGTAATAAAATAGAATTTATCAGGGTAGGGGGAAGAGGTACTTATTACTGTCCAAAATGTCAAAGAATAAATTAATAGAAAGAGGTAATTAAATGAATAATAATTTTAAACAAAATAACATTACTGAAGAAGAAATGAGACGTAGTAAAGAAATACTTTCCAATATAGTTAATTACTATTCACAAAAAATAGTAGGACAAGTTAATTTAGAAAGATCTTTATTAATTGCACTTATGGCTAATGGTCATATATTACTTGAATCCGTTCCAGGACTTGCAAAAACAACTGCAGCTAAAGTTTTAACAGAAGCGGTGAATGGTAAGTTCTCAAGAATTCAATGTACACCTGATTTATTGCCAAGTGATATAGTTGGTACACAAATTTTCAATTATGCAAAAAATGAATTTGAAACTAAAATAGGACCAATTTATGCCAATTTTGTTTTGCTAGATGAGATAAACCGATCTAATGCTAAAACTCAAAGTGCTACACTTGAAGCAATGCAAGAAAAACAAATTACGATAGATGGTAAGATATATAAAATGCCAAAAATATTTACTGTAATTGCTACACAAAACCCTATAGAACAGGAAGGAACATATTTATTAGCAGAAGCACAACTTGATAGATTTTTAATTAAAGAAAAGGTAAATTATCCAACTATTGATGAAGAAGTAGAAATTATGAGTCGTATTGAAAATAATGTTTTTAATGAATTTAATGCAATTTTAAAACTAGAAGATTTAGAATTTTTACAAGAATTAACTAATAAAGTTTATATTGACGAATCTATTAAAAAATATATTGCTGAAATTATTTATGCTACAAGAAATCCTCAAAAATATATAAATAATAATTTAGTTGAATATATTGATTTAGGATCTAGTACTAGAGGAGCTATTGCTTTTTTAAAGGCATCTAAGGCACTAGCTTTAATAAATGGTAGAACTCATGTAATTCCTGAAGATATAAAATGGTTACGCTATAGTGTTTTAAGACATAGAATATCATTAAACTTTGCTGCTTTAGCTGATAATATTACTGTTGAAAACATAATAGATGCTATTTTTGAGGCGGTTCCTACACCATGAAACTAAATTATGTAAATAAAATAAAAGCAAATATATCTATCTACTCTAGTAAAAAAAGTACAAATTTACTTGATGGTACTTATAAATCTATATATAGAGGAAAAAGCATGAATTTTGAAAATTTACGAGAATATGTAATGAATGACGATATTAAAGATATAGATTGGAAAGCTTCCGCTAGAAGTGGAACTTTATATGTAAAACAGTTTATTGCTGAGAAAAAGCATAATATTTTATTAGTTATGGATACAGGCTTAAAAATGAAAGCTGATACTAGTAAGCATCAGAAGAAAAAAGATGTTGCTTTATTTACAGCTGGTACTATTGGTTATTTGGCTATTAAAAATAGTGATTATGTAGGCATGATTCATAATAATTTATCAAAAATAGAATATCAACCTTTTAAATCAAATTTATATAATTTAGAAGAGTATTTATGTAATTACGATAAAAATTATTCTTCTGAAGGAAACGATATTAATAGTATTTTAGAATTTGTATATAAAAACATTCATAAGAAAATGATCACCTTTATAATAACTGATATTGATGGGGTTAATAATATAAGAACCGATACTTTAAAAAAACTTAATCAGAAATCCGATGTTTTAGTTGTTAATATTGATGATAATTATATGATTGGTGATGAAGTCTATGATATAGATGATGATAGATATATTTCTAAGTCCTTTCTAAACGATCCAAAACTTCATGAAATGGAAAGGAAAATAAGAACATCTTTATTAAAAAAGAATAAATTGAAACTAAAAAAGAAAAATACTAGTTTTATATCTATAGATTCGATAGAAAATATAAATTTTAATATTATAAAATTATTGGAGGAACATAAAAATGTCGGTATCAACTAAATTAAATTCTATGTTTTCTTATTCATTTTTGCCTATAATTATAATTTTCCTTTTTTTAATAGCACTACTCCTTATTAATAAATCACTAAAGAAAAAAACAATAAAAGAGGATATAGTTATTCCTAGTCCTGAAAATATTGTCTTAATTAAAGAAAAATATTTAAAAGAGATTGATCAATTAAAAAAAGAATTTATTAATAATAATTTCTCTTTAAGAGTGGCTTATCAAAATTTAAGTAAAGTAATAAGAAATTTTGTTTTTGAAACCACACATATAAAGGTACAAAATTATACATTAGATGATATAAGAAAATTGAACATGCCTATTTTATATGAATTAATTAGTGAATATTATAATCCTGAATTTGCAAATATTTCTAATGGTAATTTTATTCATTCAATAGAAAAAGCAAGGGGGGTAGTAGAAAGATGGAATTAAAATATCCTTATATTTTGTTTTTTCTTATTATAATAAGTATATGCTTCTTCTTCTTTTCAAATAAAAAAAATACTAAATATGTGTCTGGTTCTAAAATAGCTAATACACATTATATAAAAGATTCCAATTATTATAAGGAAAAAATGAAAAAATATAATACTATCAAGAAAATTACATTAAGTCTATTTTTTATTTCTTTTATTACTTCCAGTATATTATTATCTCGTTTAACAAAAGTGCAAACAGTTAAGACAAATCAACGAAATAGAGATATATATTTATGTATGGATGTATCATCATCAGTAGATGAATTGAATCTAGAATTAGTTGAGACTTTAAAAAATACTGTTAAAGGACTTCAAGGAGAACGATTCGGAATATCTATATTTAATACTTCATCAGTTACCTTAGTACCTTTGACAGATGACTATAATTATGTTATAGATACGTTAAATCAAATAAAAAAGTCGCTTGATTCATCATCAAATTATTCATCAAAAGACTATTTATATCTTAGAAATTACATATATAGTGGTACTTTAGAAGGAAATAAGGAAAGAGGAAGTTCCCTTATCGGGGATGGCTATGCTTCATGTGTTTATAACTTTTCTAAAAAAGATAAAAATAGAACAAAAATTATTATTCTTTCAACGGATAATGATTTAGCAGGGAAACCTTTAGTTACATTGGATGAGGCTTCCCAAATAAGTAAGAATAATAATGTCATAACTTTCGGTATAGGTACCAGATTGATGAAAAGTAATGATAAATCAGAATTTAAAAATGCTGTTTTAAAAACTGGTGGTAAGTTTTATGAACACTCTTATAATAATGTTCATAGTATTGTAAGTGACATAGAAAGTACATCAAAATCACTATTAAATAATAAAACAGAAGTGAAGAAGGTTGATATTCCTCAAATTCCATTTGTAATTTTACTTTTTTCTGTTTTGGGTATTTTAATAATAGAAAAGAAGGTGTTGTAATGAGTATTTCACCAATTATACCTTTATGGATTATGAGTATTATTTGCTTTTTATTAATTATTTTGGAAATGAAGAATAAAAGAAAAAATATTACTCATTATTTAATCATTATATTATTATTTGTTATTAATCTTAGAATAATGATTCCAACTAATAAATCTGATACTTTAAGCAGTAACCTTGATGTCTTATTTGTCATTGATAATACAATAAGTATGAATGCTCTTGACTATGCTAATAATACTACTAGATTAGATGCTGTAAAAAAAGATTGCAATTATATCATTGATAAATTATATGGTGCTAAGTTTTCGTTGATTACTTTTAATAATAGCAGTAGAATAGTAACTCCATTAACTACTGACACTGACATGACTAAAGAAGCAATTGATATGATGAGTTCAATTAATGAATTATATGCTAAGGGTTCGTCTCTTAATACTCCTATTGAAACTATAACTTCCTTATTAGAAAATTATCAAAACAATAATGAGAAAAGAGAAAAAATTTTATTTTTTATTAGTGATGGCGAAATAACCGATTCATCCACATTAAATAGTTATAAGGGAGTCTCAAAATATATCGATAATGGAGCTGTAATGGGATATGGTACAAAAAAAGGCGGATATATGAAATCTAATAGTAAATATTTAAAACAAGACGAGTATATTATGGATTATACTAATTATAAATCCAGCAAGGCATTATCAAAAATTGATGAGAATAATCTTAAACAAATAGCAAAAGATATAAACATCAGTTATATTAATATGAGTAAGCAAAGTATGATTGATAGTAAGCTCAAAGAAATACAGACTAAAACTAAAACTAAATTTCAAATTAATCAAAAAAATAGTTATAAGGAAACATATTATTATTTTATTATACCTTTATTTGTTTTATTGTTTTTTGAATTAAGGAGAGTAAGGGGTGAGTATTTATGAAAAAGATGATAAAAATATTTTTTATAATAAATGCTCTTATACTTATAAGATTAATATCTTCTCTTATGATAAATGATATAATTAAAGAAGACTATAAAAAACAAGTATATGATTCTAAATTGATAAAAAGTTTATATATATTTAATTTTAATCAACCTTATATTGCTTATTATAATGAAGGAAATATTTTATATAACCTTGAGGAATACGGAAAAGCCAAAGAAAAATATGAGCAAGCTTTAAGCAAAAGACCAACTAAAGGAAAAGTATGTTTAATAAGAGTTAATCTTTCCTTAGCAATTATTAAAGCTATTGATACTAGTGACTATAAAACTGCTTTCAATCAATTAGAAGAAGCAAAGAATAACTTATATAATAATAATTGTGCTAATCCAATAGATAATAGTGGTTATAGTAAAAAAGCAGAGCAGTTAGAAGAAGAAATAAAAAAATTGGAAGAGCAATTAAAGAACCAAACAAATAATAATAATCAAGTAAATAAAGAAAATAAAAATGAGTCTAATAAAACTACAGACTCTAGCGTGGAAGCTAAACTTAAAGAAATAGAAAAGAAAGCATATAGTAGTAGACAAGAAGATTTAACTACATCAGAGAAACTAAGTGATTATTCATATTATTCGGGGAAAAAATGGTAATTAATTGGATAAAAAATAATAAAAAATTCTATACAAAACGATAATTTTATAGTATAATTATTACTGTTTGAAAGAGGAGTGTGTAGTAAATGAAAAAGACAAAAATAGTTTGTAGTATTGGACCAGCATCTAATGAAGCTGATATAATGGAACAAATGGTTTTAAAAGGTATGAATGTTGCTAGAGTTAACTTTACTCATGCAACTATTGAAGAAAGAGATAAAGCTATTACATCAGTTCGTGAAGTTAGAAAAAGAACTGGTAAGTCAGTAGCTATATTATGGGATACAAAAGGACCAGAATTTAGAAGTGGTATGCTAGAGAATGATTCTATCGAATTAATTAATGGAAATACAATTCGTATGGTTAAAGAAGAAGTACTTGGAAATAATGAAAGATTTTCAGTTAATCATCCTGAAGCAATTGATAGTTTATCAGTAGGAGATACTATCTTACTTGAAAATGCTAAGATGAGACTTGAAGTTATCAGTAAAGAAGATGATGGTGTTACTTGTAAAGTAGTAGCAGGTGGTACTTTAGGAAACAGAAAAAGTATGAGTGTACCTGGGGTTAAATTAAATATTCCATATGTTAGTGAAGCTGATAGAAAAGATATTGAATATGCTTGTGCTAATGGTGGAGAATATCTTGCTTTATCATTTGTATCTTGCAAAGAAGATGTTTTAGAAATAAAAGAAATCTTAAAACAACACAATAGAGAAGATTTACAAATCATTTGTAAAATCGAAAGTGATTTAGGTATTAAAAACTTAGAATCAATTCTTGAAGTATCAGATGGTGTTATGGTTGCAAGAGGTGACTTAGGTACAGAAATTCCTAGTGAAATGTTACCTATCGTTCAAAAACAAATGATTGCAACATGTAGAAGACTTGGTAAGATTGCTATTGTTGCTACAGAAATGCTAGAAACAATGATGGAAAATAATCGTCCAAAAAGAGCAGAAACTAGTGATATTGCTAATGCTGTATTTGATGGAACTGATGCCGTTATGCTAAGTGGAGAAACTACTGTTGGAAAACATCCAATTGAAACAGTAGCTGCTATGGCAAAAATTTGTGAAACAGCTGAAAAATATGCAGAATTTCATTATTCTGAAGAAGAAGAAAGAGTAGTAGATGTTCAGTCTGCTATTGCTGATGCTGTAGTTGATACAACAAAAAGACTTAATGCTAAATTAATTTGTGCTGCTACAATTAGTGGTTCAACAGCAAGAGTAATTAGTAACTTAAAACCAAAAGCTACAGTTTTAGCTTTAGTACCAGATGAAAAAACTGGACGTCGCCTAGCTTTAAACTGGGGTGTTTATCCTACACTTTTACCAGTATGTAACTCAACTGATGAAGTATTAACAAAAAGTATTGCATCTGCTAAAGAATATACTGACTTAGTTAAAGGGGATATAGTTATTACTACTGGAGGTTTTCCTAATAATGCTGTATCTAGAACAACTAATTTAATGAAAATCGAAGTAGTTGATTAATTACTACATAATAAAAGATCCTTATTTCAGGGTCTTTTTAATTTCTAAGTATTTCTTTTCTAAACTTTGAATATTATTTTCTAAGAAGTAGTAATGATATAAATAAAAGCCAAGTAATATAATAAGAATAATTACTAATAAGAATAGAAATATAGAGGGCCTAATAGAAAACATATAGAAGAAAAAACAAGTTAAAATAATAACAGTAATAGTAACTAATAAATGAATCAATCTTTCATGTTCAAAATATCCTACCATTACTTTAAAGTCATCTAAATCTTCCTTAGTAAATGTTTTATTTTTAATCTTCTTTTCTACTTCTTTTTGATAATCAGTTATTAATTTCTTCATAGAGAAATCTCCGAATTATCAAATTCTTTTCTACCTTCAAATAAAGTTTCGTGAATTTTTTCTTCTTCCGTATTTAAATAAACTTCTTCAATACGATCAACTCTACATCTTTCAGCATCTAATATAGATTGTACCTTTCTAGCAGCAATATCAACTTCATCATTAACTACTACATAGTTATATTTACTAACGGCATTAATCTCTTCATAAGCTCTTTTAAAACGCATATCAATTTTTTCTTGATTTTCTGTGTTTCTTGCTTCAAGTCTTCTTTTTAACTCTTTCATATTAGGGGGAAGTATAAAGATAAATAAAGCTTCTTTAATCTTTTCTTTTACCTTTAAAGCCCCTTGAATTTCTATTTCTAAAATAACATCCTCTCCATTATCTAGATGTTCTTTTATATATTTTTTAGGAGTACCATAATAATTTTTAGAGTACTCAGCATATTCTAAAAATTCATCATTCTCTATCTCTTGCTCAAATTCTTCTCTTGATAGAAAGTAGTAATTAATTCCATTTTTTTCTTCTCCACGAGGTTCCCTACTAGTACAAGAAATAGATAACCAAATATTTTTGTTATTCTCCATTACCTTATTAATAATAGTATTTTTACCACAACCAGAAGGTCCTGATAAAACAATTAATAAACCTTGTTTTTTTGTTTTTAACATTGATTCCATATTATTCTTCATCCTTTCTTATTGGAAATACTTTAAATTCATCACCTATAACATTATATTTATTATTATACTCTAAACTATAAATAATAGTAGTTTTATATTCAAAAGCTAGCATAGCATCTTTTTCCCTTGTAAACTTGCTTATGATAGGAATAGAGCAGTCCTTTTTAATCTTATTTAAATAACTTCTACCCTTACTACTAATTCCTAGAATACGAATATAGGTGATACTAGACATTTTATCTTTAGCATCCACTGTAAAATCACATAAGTAATATAAAAGTCCTCTTACTATTTTCCGGTAAGTGATGTTTTTAGTTTTGACACTGTTAATTAGTTCATCATAACTAGATACTCTAGTAACATTTTTCTTAAGTTTATTTAAAAGACTTTTATCAAGAGATGGATAACTATTATTATTGTTATCTGTAATAAGTTTATATTTAAGATACTTAAAGTAATTATCATTAGTTATAACTCTATCTTTAATATTTTCTAAATAAGGGATAACAAAATCTGGTACTTGCTCAGTTATAACTTTTCCATCTAGTAAAGCTATTCTAATACTGCTAGCACTAGAAATATTTGTTTCTAATTGATTACTATTATAATCATTCGTTCTTTTTATAGAGTGAACTTCAATATTATAATTGTTTTTCTTTATAGATTTAAGATAAGAACTTGCTAGTATATCATTAGGTAAGCTTATACTTTTACCAGTAATATCTGTAAAAGCTTGACTTCTAGCAGATGGATAATTTAGTCCACTTGCTAAATATACTCTTACAAGAGAATCAAATGATCTATCATAAAGTTCTATATCAGTCATTTCTTCTAGATAAGTTAAATCATCTGATTCACTACCAAATACTAAATCCGTAACCCCTAAAGCATGAGCAAGTTTTATTGCTCCTTCAGCAAATACATCACTAGAAGCAGTTGCAAAAGGGAAGGGTAGTTCAACTACTAAATCAAAGCCAGCCATAAGAGCTATTTCTGTTTTACTTCTTTTATCAAGAATAGAAGGTTCTCCTCTTTGAGTAAAATTACCACTCATAATTAAGACATATATAGCATCAGGAAACATCTTTTTAGTCTTATCAAATAAATACATATGACCATTATGAAATGGATTAAATTCTGCTATTATTCCTACTATCTTCATCTTTTTACCTCACAGTTATTAATATAATTAAGTTTAGCATATTTAATTAATCTTTTCGCTTCATTATTAACTTTTCTATCTATTCTTAATTCTTCATTATCTTGATTATCCTTGGAAAAACTACTGTTGCAGCAGTAAGAATATTCGACTCTATTAGGTAAAACTTTTTCTACGGTTAATTCACACCTTTTCATATGAAAGTCACTGCTTACTATTAATAATCTTTTTATATCACTGCTAGTAAATACTTCTTTTAATAATTTATAGCAATTAACAAGATTTTCTTTAGTATTGGTACTTTCTTTTTCTAATAATATGTTATTAAAGTCAACTCCATATTTTAAAGCTAAATCAAGCATAATATCAGTTTCTAATCTATCTTTATAAATACCCCCTCCAGAAAGTAATAAAGTATTTGCCCTTTTTTCTTTATAAAGTTTAGCTGCATACTTGACTCTATCTTCTAAAATAGGCATATTCTTACAACCAAGAACAATAATAGCATCACCATTTTTATTATCATCTTTCTTAAAAGAAAAGACTAAATTCCATGCCAAATCATCTGATATATCTTCTTCATCCAAATCTCTTAGAGTCATGCTTATTCCTCCTTTTGATTAATTTATTATAACACGTTTTCACGCATTGTGGTATACTGTTAAAGGAGAAGAGGATAAATTATGAAAGTACAAGTAGCTAAAGAAAATTTTATAAACTATTGTGAGTATGAAAAAGGACTATCTGCTAATACTCTAAAATCGTATAATTATGAAATTAATCTATATCAAACTTATTTAGAAGATAAACTTAGTATAATAGATATTGAGAAAGTATCTAAAGAGGATATAGAAAGCTACTTAAAATATTGTTATTTAAAAAATGAAGATAGTAAAACTATTTCACATAAGATAACTACTATTTATAATTTTCATAATTATTTATTAAGAGAAAAAGTTATTAAAGATAATCAAGCAGAATTTATTGATAGACCAAAACTAGCCAAGCATCTTCCTTATACTTTAACAGTTAAGGAAATTGATAAATTGCTAGATATAGCATTGGTTACTGTATTTGACTATCGTGATAAAGCTATGTTAGAATTAATGTATGGAACCGGTCTTAGAGTTTCAGAATTAGTTAGTCTAACAGTATATGATGTAGACTTTTATAATGCCTTTTTAAGAATTAAAGGAAAGGGTAGTAAAGAAAGAATTGTTCCAATTAATAATGCTTCTTTAAAGTATTTAAAACTATATTTAGATAGGAGATGCCTATTACTAAAAAAGAAGACTAGTGATGAGTTATTTTTGAATGCTAGAGGCGAAGGCATATCAAGACAGGGTTTATTTAAAAACTTAAAGAAAATACTTGCAAAAAAAGGAATGCCCACTAATATTTCACCACATAGTCTAAGACATTCATTTGCTACTCATCTAATTGAAAATGGAGCAGATCTTAGAAGCGTACAAACTATGCTTGGTCATTCTGATATAACAACTACCAAGATTTATACTCATATAAGTAACGAGAAAGTTACAAAAGATTATTTAATTAATCATCCAAGAGCTAAGAAAGAAGAGTGAATTTTATGAAATTTAAGCGAATATTTTTGATGGTTTTAGACTCATTAGGAGTAGGGGAGGCAAAAGACGCTAGCAACTATGGTGACAATGGTTGTAATACTCTAGGAAATATTAAGAACAATTATGATTTATTTGTACCTAATTTAGCTAAAATTGGTTTTCTTGATACTTTAACAATGGAAGAGGATGACAAGACTGATGCTTACTATACTATTGCTCAACCTAATAACATAGGAAAAGATAGTTTATCAGGTCATTATGAAATGATAGGAATAACATCAAATATACCGTTTAAAACTTTTAACGAGAATGGTTTCCCTATCGAACTAATTGATGAGATTGAACGAGTTACTGGTCGACGTGTTATTGGTAATAAATGTAGTCATGATAATAGTATAATTAATGAGTTAGGAGAAAGACAATTAAATTATGGCTCTTTAATTGTATACACATCTGCTGATTCGGATTTACAAATAGCTGCTCATGAAGATATTATTTCTGCTGAACAATTATATGATTACTGTGAAAAAGTAAGAGAATTAACTATGAGAGAAGATTTTCTAGTAGCAAGGGTTATTGCAAGACCTTTTACTGGAAAAAATGGCAAATTCAAATTAAATAATGCCGGTAGAAAAGATTACTCTATTAGTCCTCCTAAAAAAACTATTTTAGATGATTTAAATGAAAATGGTTATAATGTAATAGGAATAGGTAAGATTAATGATATTTTTGCTGAACAAGGTATTAATAAAGCTTTAAAAGCTACAAATAATCAAGAAGCTTTAAATAAACTATCAAGCATTATGGATAAGAACTTTACTGGCCTATGTATGGTTAATTTAGCCGACTTTGATAATTTGTACGGTCATTTAAGAGATTTAGAAGGCTATGGTAAAGCATTAGAAGACTTAGATGTAGAAATGCCTTTACTACTTAATAGATTAGAGATGGATGATTTATTAATTATTACAGCAGACCATGGAAATGATCCTACTTTTAAAGGAAATGATCATACAAGAGAAAATGTTCCTATAATTATGTATTGTCGTAACTTTAAGACTCCTCATAGACTAGAACCACAAGAAACATTGGCTTGTATTGGTGCTACTATTGCAGATAATTTTGATTTAGAACCTCCTGAGATAGGAACTAGTTTACTTGATAATTTCGACTAGAGAAGGGTAGAGTAGTGATAAAAAAATAATGACTAGAATTTATTTAGCCATTATTTTTTATTATTTTTCTTTCTTAAAATTTGAACATACAGTTTCATCTTTATCCTTAACATCATCACAGTCACAAGATGAGCCAACTTTTATTTCATCTAAGTCACATTTACAATCTTCTTCATTATGATGCTTACATGATTTAACATCACAATGAATAACTTGTTTCTTTTTATCTTTAAACATAATATCCTCCTTCAATATTAATTTGTACCCTTTTCCCCTATTTTATTCCCCTACTTTTATTTTTATAAGAGATTAGGGGATATAATTATGTATTATATTATGTTGAATACATATTACTTTTAATTATTAATAATATTAAATAAAAAACAGTCTATTAGTATAGGATAAGATAATAATTCAATAGGATTAATTTAATTATTATTTTAATCAACAAATAAATAATATAATATAATATTATTTACAAGTTATAATTATACTAATAATGATATCAAAGGTTAAAAAATATAAAACTAAATAATAAGCTAAGTGATTAATTATTAAGCTATTATTATGTTTTATCTTACTTCATATAATTGATATTATGTTAACTAGCGTATTTTCTATACAGATTATATGTAAATAACTAAGATTAATTATTTTACTTAATTCTAGTATTTAGTATTAATCATAATATTAATTTATATTACTTATTATATATTATAATGCTTTTATTTTATATAATTATACACCTATTAAGACTTTATCGTTGATAACTAACTACTAATATAACTAAATATTATGCTTTCTTTAATAAAATAAATATACCACTCTTTGAAGAAACAATATATTTTTTAACTTTTTTACTAAATATAAAATAGGGGAGGTCTCCCCTACTCTTTAAACTTTTCTAGATTGAATCTCTGCTATCTTTTCAAGAACTTCTTTAGCATTTTCCTCATTAATAGAATTATATCCTAATTCCCTCAAAGCTTGTACCTTAGCAGCATTTAACTCTTGTGTACGACTTAGTTTTTCTTCATTTTTCTGTTCAATATCTTGAACGAATCTTTTATGTACTTCTGCTATTTTACTTTTTGAAGAACCACCATTATGATAAAGAGTCATAGCAGAAAACAAAATACTTTCAAATATAAACTGTTTACTTTGATCAAAATCAAATTGTAATGGATTAGTAAATCCCATTGACTTTGACATATATGCTAAAATATAACGTAACTCTTCAGTAGTTTCCATTGACTGTAAATAATGATACAAATATATATAAGTTGTTTGTGTTTTTTTAGTTTTATCTTCTTGCAATTTTTCTTTTAATATATTTATAATATCAGAAAGAATTTCTTGATCTTTTTTATTTAATCCTTTTAAGTCTGTCAATATTTCTTTATTAGAGCTATCTCTAACCCCTTCATTTAGTCTAGTTTCTACTTTCATAATGTAGTCTCCTGTTATTACAAGAGAATTAATCTTTTCTTCATTATCTATATCTAATAAACTTAGTAATTTTAAAGCCTTTTCTTTAGGCCAAGCATCAAGTGAAGATAAAGCTAAATAGTTGTATAACATTTGTCTTGATACTCCTAAATACTTAGCTAATCTTACCTTTGATATACCAAGTTCCAATAATAATTCATCTAACTTTTTCATTGTCTACCCTCCATTATCATTGTAACGAGGTTTACGTAAATAGTCAAGAAATTTTTACATAAAACTTGACATGCAGATATTCCTTAATAACTAATTATAATAAATACCATAGTTTTTCTTTATCTTTCATAACAGTCTTAACAATACCCCCACCTAGACAGTATTCACCATCATAAAAAACACAAGCTTGTCCAGGCGTAACCGCTTTAACATTATCATAAGTAACGTAAATAGTTCCATCATCATTATAAGTTAGATTAACTGGTACATCTTCTGCCCTATAACGGAATTTTGCTGTACAACTAGTTGGTCTTTCATCACAATTAAAGTTAATATCTTCAATGATAGCACCATTAGAATATAAATATTTATTGTCCTCCCCTTCTGCAACATATAAAATATTTTTATCAAGATTCTTACCAACTACAAATAATTTTTCTTTAGTGCCACCAATATCTAGTCCTTTTCTTTGACCAATTGTATAATACATTAATCCTTGATGTTTTCCTACTACTTTATCAGTATCTATATTTATCATATTTCCTTCTTTACTTGGTAAGTAGTTTTTTAGGAAATTTTTAAAGTTTCTCTCACCAATAAAGCAAATACCTGTAGAATCTTTCTTACTAGCTGTAACTAAATCATACTTTTTAGCAATTTCTCTTACTTCACTTTTATTTTCAATATCTCCTAATGGAAATATAACATTTTCAAGTTGTTCTTTACTAAGCTGTGACAAGAAGTAAGTTTGATCTTTATTTTTTTCTTTACTTCTCATAAGACGACCATTTTCCATTTTAGCATAGTGTCCAGTTGCTATATAGTCAGCTCCTAATCTTTTTGCTTCCTTAACAAAAGCAGAAAACTTAATATATTTATTACACATTATATCAGGGTTTGGCGTTCTACCTTTCTTTAATTCATCTAAGAAATAGGTAAAAACATCATCCCAATATTCTTTAATAAAATCTATTCTATATAAAGGTATGCCAATTTTATCTGCTACTTTTAAAGCATCATTATAATCTTGTTCTTGTGGACAGATTGATTCATTTAAATTAGGATTACCTAAAAAGTCATTATTAATAGTACTATCCCAGTTACGCATAAAAAGTCCAATAACATCATATCCTTGCTCTTTTAAAAGAATGGCAGCGACAGATGAATCAACTCCTCCACTTAAACCAATAACTACTTTCTTACTCATATACATCACTCATTTCTTGCTTAATTATAGCAAAAAAAAAGAATTTTGTATACAAATTATGAAATTTCAATTTGAGGTTAGTGCACTATTTATCTGATGAAATTTCTAACTTTTCAATTCGCTCAAAACAATCATTTATAAATTTTTCATCATTTGTATTCTTTATTTTCTTTTCTAACTTTTCCATATTAAGGTCTTTATCTTCAATACTAATAAGCTCTGTTAAATAATATGTATCTCTTTTTTCAATGAAATAATCCTCAACACGAGTAAAATCTTTATTTCTTCCAACATAATTAAAAACTAATCGCCAAAGTGCTTCTCGTTTATCTTCTTTAATTCCAGCTTCTACCATCTCATCAAATAAATCTTGATCTATTCTAGGAGGCATTGGTACTGAAATATATTGAGTGATAAACTCTAATAACTCTTTAGGATTCATTTTTTGACAATAGCTAATATAAGTTTTATTTGTAGTTAAAGATTTAGATAACTCTATATAACGTGGTCCACTATCTCTTACTTTTTCCCTTTCTCTAATCAAATTATCATATTGTCTTTTAACAGTATCTAATACCTCTTGATTATTTTCTTTATTATTTTTTACCTTTTCAAGAGTACTCAAAATACGATTAATTGAAGCAATTCTGTTTCTTTCTTCATTATCTATTTCTATAGGAACTGTCCTTATTATATTTTCCACTTCATCTAATAGCTTATCAATCTCTACTATCTCTTCAGCAGAAAAAGAAGATTCATCTATTGCTTTTAGCAAAGCTAACAATTCTTCACTATTTATAAATCTATTAACATAACGATAAACAATATTTACTAAGTCCATTTTAAACACCTCTAATTTGTCTTCATTTTTAAATTACACTATACCTAGGCTATAGTCAAGTATTATTTTACGTTATATCAAAAACAATCTTAAAAAATTAGGCATAAAAAACGTATCAAATAAGCTACAAAAAACTGCTACTAAAACACTAACTAGTAAAACTTGTAAATATCTTTTCATGGAGTGTCTTAGTGATATATCTTGTTTTAAAAAAAGATAACTAAATAATTTCTTAGAAAAGAAACTAGCAGAAAAGCCTAAAAATATTAAGAATAGTAAGAATACAATTGGTCCTGGTATTAAGTAACAAATAGCAAGAATTAATCCTTTAAATTTATAGGTTGTGAGAATAGAGACAATAGAAAAACTTAATAAAAAGCCTTTTCCAAAGCATAATATATAAATAAGTGGTAATCCTATAATAGAGATACCTAAAAGCCAAATTAATATAACTAATGATAAATTACCTATTAAACTATTAATAAGCATTGATAAGTGGTTAATATCGTTTTTCTTAATACTATCAAAGAAAGCATTTAACTGATTAGATATTAAGGTATGGTCACTCTTAGATAATATTAAGTTATAAATTATTCCTAATAAGATACCTAGTATGATAGTAATTATTACTGATAAGTATATTTTTTTCTGTTCATATAGTTTATTCTTTACTTTTTTACTTGCTTCATTCATTAATATCACCTAGTAAATCTTATTCCAAAAAACTTTTAAATTGTTAAAAATTCTTTTACAAAAACTGACTTTTTTTATATAATGATTCTAGAGGTGAACAAGATGAATAAATTTATGAAAATCATGTCTATTATCTTAGTAGTAGCATTAGTTGTTAGTTTCTTAAGTGTTATTGTTTATTACGTTATTTAATATCAACATATCCTTCTATTTCTGGCACTATATCGCCAACTAATAGTTGGTTATTTGAGTATTTTATAATTATATCATTTAGACGTTCTTTATCATCAGCTAAAGTTAAAAGAGCAAGTCCTGCTATTCTATCAGCTAGATATTGATTTAATCTAACCATATCACTAGGTTCTATATGATATTTATTAACAAGTTCATTTACGGGACTATTTTGATATATATAATTGACATAGCTTTTAACAATCATGTCAATTTTTTTGTCTTTTTTTAAAAATCTAACTCTCTTCCAAACTTTCATTTTTATCAAATCCTTTACAAGTACTATATTATATCATAACAGTTTAACAGTTGGTAGATATTAACTCTATTTTTTTTAAAATTTTAGTCATACTAATATTGTAGCCTACTAAAGGAGTTGATTGTTTATGAATTTTTTAAAAAATAAAAAATGTAAGCTACAGTATTTCCTTCTTCTTTTATCTTTATTTATTATTCCCCTAAATGCTTATGCTTATTCGAACTATATTATCCCAGGTGGAGAAACTATTGGTATTGAGGTAAACTCCAAAGGTGTATTAGTCGTTGGTTTTTACAAAGTACAGAATGAATATATTGGAAAAGATGCTGGCTTTTTAGTGGGAGATAAGATTATTTCTATTAATAATCAAAAGATTACTACTATTGATGAGATGGTAAACATTGTTAATAAGGAAGCAACGAACAAAAAGTTAGAGGTAACTATTGAACGTAACAGTAAGACTTCTACTCTACCTTTGAATCTTGTTTGTGATAGTGAAAGTGTCTGTAAGACTGGACTTTATGTAAAAGATGAGATAACAGGTATAGGTACATTAACGTATATTGATCCTGATACTAAAATATTTGGAGCTCTAGGACATGAAATACTAGAGAAAACTACTGGTGAAAGATTTGAAATCAAAGATGGTAAAATTTTTAAAGCTGATGTAACTAGTACTACTAGAAGTAGCAACGGAACACCAGGTGAAAAGAATGCTATTTATGATAAAGGAACTATCTATGGTAAAATAACTACTAATGAAAAACAAGGTATATTTGGAAAATATCAAGATACTTTCCCTAGTAATGATACTTTAAAGGTAGCTACTAAAAATGAGGTTGTAAAAGGAAAAGCAACTATCAGAACAGTTTTAAATGGTAGTGATATTAATACTTATGAAATAAACATCCTAGAAGTTAATAAGAATAGTGATACTAAAAATATTCTCTTTGAGATAACTGACCCTACTCTTCTTGAAAAAACAGGTGGTGTAATCCAGGGAATGAGTGGTTCACCAATTATTCAGAATAATAAAATAATTGGAGCCGTAACTCATGTTATTGTAAGTGATACAAAGAAAGGATATGGTATTTTTATAACAACTATGCTTGAAGAAGGCGATAAAAAAGGTGCTAGTAGTTAGCATCTTTTTACTTTAGATTGGTAATCAGAATAATACGACCTATGAGAAAGTATCATCTTTAGTTAGTGTTATATATTTCGTCATACAATTTTTCCAATAATAAATACTCCTTTGTTGGTTCGTCGTTATCGTCTAAATAATCAGTCATAACCAAATCCATATTACGCAATAATTCTTCTATTGTTTTAAAATTGTAGTTAATATTATATTTTTCTAATATTTTTATTTGGTCTTCTGTTAATCACATAACTGTCTCCTATTAACATAACATAGAACTAAAACCTTTGAAACATTTTTAATGGGTTTGTGTAGGTTTTAATACCATTTAAGATGACAT
>FR901073.1:26575-77132 GCA_000438295.1 Clostridium sp. CAG:451 | reverse complement strand
GTTTCATGATTATTCATTACTAACATACAATCTGATAATGTAGTAAATCCATTTTCATAACAATATTTATCTTCAGCTTGGGCTACTGTATCACTTGTTTGTCCATAAACACTTATTTTTACTTTATAAGTTAAGCCTCCATTATCATTCTGAGGATTATAGTTTTCATCTACCCATAATCTTAATCTATAATTAATAGTAGTATCTCCTTGATTCTTTAAGTTACCAGTATATAAACTCATCATATCGGCTGGTCTTCCGGTATAAATATTCCCTGATGGTTCTTCATAATATGTTCTTGGAAGTTACCAGTATATAAACTCATCATATCGGCTGGTCTTCCGGTATAAACATTTCCAGATGGCTCTTCATAATAAGTTCTTGGTGCCATTACTTCAGTCTCTTTTCCATTACTATTTACTGTAGTTAAATAGTACTTAATATTATTACCACTAAAAGTATTACCTGTTTCTTCTTTAGCTGCTATTTCATAGTTAATATCAGCATTACCTGTAATTGATGATTTAACAGTAAAATCAAAGTATTCTCCTGCATTCTTTCTTGTTTTTCCTGTATTATCAGTCGTTGGTAGTGCATTATTTATAGAAATGGTATTATCACTTTCTGTATATAGCATAGTAATAGCTCCAGTAGTAATTTTATTTTCTTTCTTACCTAGTCCACTATAGGTGAAAGCAGAGTAACTTATTCCTATTACTACTACTAGTATAAAAGCTGAAACACCTATAGTTAAAATATCTTTTATCTTTTCCTTGTTCATTTTCCACTTCTCCTTCTTTTCTATTTTAAGCAAAAAACATAGAGCTAGATTATAGCTCTATGTTTTTTGCACGATAAAAGAAAGTAGTATTAGTACTTAATGCCCCCCCCCATGTTAACTTTGCGTAAACTTTACTGTTACTTGACATATTCATCTAAGGACACCTGCTTTCTTTTTTTGTATGTAGCGATTCTTTTTAAAATTTCTACCTTACACACTAAGTCTACCAAATTTTTTCAACTTATTCAATAATTTTTGACTTTTTTATTAACATAAAAATTAACTAATTGTGTATTAAGCAAACAGTTTTAAAATTAAAAGATGTAGTGGATAATATAGATAAAAGAAGTATTTAATATTTTTCCCTTTTTCTCCATTATACATATAGATAAATATAAATGACAGTAAACTATAAAACTGAATAGTGTTAGTAGCAAGAAATGTAACTGCTAGCAAATATAGTAAAAATGATAAATAAAGATTAGGTACTAAATAAAATATAAAGACTAAACTTATTCCTAAAGCTTGATAGTCAACATTTAGTATTATAGAAAAAAGAACAAATAAAATATATATTAATGAATAAAATACTGTTTTATAAAGATAATTTTCTATACCTTTACTATATTTACTTATAATTTTCTTTATAAATTCTAGACTACTCAATAATAGAAATGATAAAGCAAATGTAAATAAAATATTTAATTCATGATTATTAAATGCGTAGTCATAAATAGGTTGGGTAATAATGGCAAATAAGATTAGTCTTAAAAAATATTTAAGCTTATTACTAGTATGTTTAAATCCTTCTACCAATAAGAAAGCAAAGATTGGAAAACTTACTCTTCCTATTATTCTAAAAATATCTATATTCGGATACATAATAGCTCCAATATGGTCAATTGTCATAGTAATAATAGCAATTATTTTTAAATCAAAATTAGAAAGAAATTTTTTCATTTTACCTCCAAAAACACAAAACCCCGAAAATATAAATTTTCGAGGAATAGAAACAATTAACGTTTTGAGAATTGTGGTGCACGACGTGCTTTTTTAAGTCCTGGTTTCTTACGTTCCTTCTTACGTGGATCTCTTGTAATAAATCCTTCCTTCTTAAGAATTCTACGGAAACTATTTTCTGATTCAACTGGAGTTGCTGCATCATAGATTAATAATGCTTTAGTAATACCATGTCTTACTGCTCCAGCTTGTCCTGAACATCCTCCACCTGATACATTAGCTGTTACATCAAATATATCTCTTGTACCAGTAATATCTAATGGTTGAGTTAAATCCATTACCATTGTTTGGTGTGGGAAATATTCATTTACATCGCGACCATTAATAGTAATCTTACCAGTTCCTCTTGTAAGAGTTACACGAGCAACTGATGTTTTTCTTCTACCTGTTCCAGTATAAACTTTATCTTTTGCCATAACTTAAACCTCCTTAAATATCCATTTCTTCTGGTTTTTGAGCCATATGAGGATGATTCTCACCTCTATATACAAATAACTTCTTGTACATAGCACGACCTAAACGGTTATGAGGTAACATACCTTTAACAGCTTTTTCTACCATTTCTTCTGGATAACGTTCTACCATTTCTTTAGCAGTACGAACTCTTAATCCACCTGGATATTGAGAGTGATTGTAATACTTCTTATCTTCTAATTTATTACCAGTTAATAATACTTTAGAAGCATTAACGATAATTACATAGTCTCCACAATCAATATGAGGTGTATAAGTAGGTTTATGTTTACCACGTAGTAAAACTGCAGCTTTACTAGCAACACGTCCTAGAGGTTTTCCCTCAGCATCGATTACATACCAATTTCTTGTAACTGTTTCTTTTTTTTGCATATAACTATTCATATTTTTCTCCTTTACTTAAATCAAACGTTCCCACCGTTTAATTTATGTGGGGATTTAAATGTACCGATTAAAATTATACCATAATCTTTTTATTTGTCAACTTCTTAGCACAATATTTTTTAGATATAATCCTTCTGCTTTCGCTGTTGTTCCATATTTTCCCCTTACTTTACTATCAAGTATTTCTTTTACTAATTTATAATCTATCTTACCAGTACCAACTTTTATTAGTAAACCTACCATATTTCTAACTTGATATCTTAAGAATCCACTTCCCTCAAAAGTGAATACTATCTCATCTTTATAATAATCATCTAAAGTTATAGAAGCATTAGTTATCGTTCTAACACAATTATCTTTAATACTATTTTCAGTGACAAAAGCTCTAAAGTCATGCGTACCAATAAAGTAAGTAATAGCTTTCTTCATTGCTTCTATATCTAATTTATAATTATGCTGATAACAGTAATTTCTTCTAATAGGATTATACTCTCCCATATTCAAGTGATACTCATAAGTCTTAGAGATAACATAATACCTAGCATGAAAGTCACTACTTACTTCCTCTGTTTCGAAAACATGAATATCACTAGGTAAATATCTATTCATTGCTCTTTTTACTTGTTTAGGACTAATGGAAACATTCATATCTAGGTGTGCTACTTGATGATAAGCATGAACTTTCTTATCAGTTCTTCCACTTGCTACTACTTTCACCTTTTCACCATTATTAATTTTAGTAGCAGCGTTTTCTAACTCTTCTTGAATAGTCCTATATCCAGGTTGAGTTTGATAACCATGAAAAGAACTACCATCATAAGAAAAATGTATTAAAAATCTCATATTATCTTACCTCTCTATAAATATCTTTCATTAAATCTTTTATATCTTTTCGGTGATCTAGTTTAACTTTCTTACTACTTTCCACTAGTTTGATAAAAGAAACTATTTTAGGAAGGGAAATACCCAGTTCTTTCTCATCAAACAGATAATAATAAACGCTTTCCGTAAGTCCTTCTTGATATAGATACCCATCTTTTAGTACTATTAAATATCTAGTTATTTCATATAAAAGATTCTGGTCATCACTAGTAATAATTATTGTTTTATGAAACTTATCTTTAAGTCTTTCTAAGATTCTTATTAGTTTTATCTTTTCTTTCTCATCAAAATAAGTAAAAGGATTATCTAGTAGCAAGATGCTTGGATTAATTAAGAAAGCAAGAGATAATTGAAACCATTTCTTTTCACTTGATGATAGTGTAGTTATTGTCCTTTTAAGTATTTTTTTATCAAAGCCTACTATCTTTAAAGCTCCATCTATTTTTTCATCTATATCTTTTGTTTTTAAAAAATTGGTTAAAATAAAATATCTTAGATATTCTTCTACTGTATATAAAGGATAGTCTAGTTCAAATTCTAAAGGAACATAATAAGTCTTACCCTTATACTCATTCTGTTTCTTTTTAGTTATTCTTTCTTTATCAAAATAGATACTACCTTTAAACTCGTTAGAAAAAGAAATAACTTCTAGTATTTCTTTACTATTTTCACCAGTAATACCTGTAATAACAGATGATGGTATGGTAATAGATATATCAGTTAAGTTAGTTGTCTTTACATGAGTAAGTTTTATTTCCATAACATCTCCACCATTTCTTTTTGATCTAAAATAATTTTATCGACTAAATTATAATACTTTAGTTTTAAAGATAAATCAATCATAAATGGTAGTCTAAATCCTAATTTATTTAGCATACTGTCATCATCAAGTACTGATAAGATATCTCCTTCTTTAACAATTCTACCTTTATCTAGAATAGATAGGTCAACTTCTTCAAAGTAAAGAGGAACATCAAGATTATTAGTCATACAGATAAATTTTATTTTATCTTTATATTGTTTAAATACCTTTGCAATAAATTTCAATTGTTCTTCATTTAAGTATTTAAAGATATCATCAATTAACATTACTTCTGGACTATAAATAAAAGCACAAGCTAAATTCAATTTTATTTTACTAAACTTATCTAAATCTTCTATATTCTTATTTTCTTCTTTAGTAAGTTGAAATAATGATAATATTTTTCTTTTAGTTTTAGTAAACTCTTCATCGGGGATATTAGTTTTAATGAGTGTTAAAATAATTTCTTCTTTTACTGTTGTTGTTTTAAAGTTTTCATCTTCAAAGATTACTTGAATTTGGTAAGGATACTGCTTAGTAGTAATTTGTTCTACAAATGTTCTATTGACTCTTATTTTTTCTTCTGTCTTAACTATACCTGATAGTACTTTAATTAAAAGTGTCTTATAAGAATTATTAGCACCTGCTACAAAGGAAATAGTACCATTTCTAAAAGTTTTATTCATTCCTTTAAATGGAATAATATCAAGGTTTTCTACGGCTAAAATGGCCATTTATTTTTCCTTCTTCTTTTGAATATTATAAGTTATTTTAGCAATAAATTTATCACTTACAAAGTGTGAGAAAAACTTTCCTAATTTCATAGTGATAGAAGGTATAATAACGGTCTTTCCTTTTAAACATTTCTTTAAGGCATAGTCTGCTACATAATAACTAGTTAGGGGTTTAACAGAAAAAGTAACTCCTGCTCGATTATTAAAATTAGTAGCTACTGGTCCTGGACATAAGACTGATATTTTAACATTACTCTTACATCTATTCAATTCTTCATTAATAGCAAGACTTAGTTTATAGACATAACTTTTACTAGCATAATAACTAGATAGTAATGGTCCTGGGAAAAAAGCAGCACTACTAGCAACATTTAAGATAGTACCACTATCTCTTTTTTTCATATCTTTTAGATAAAGTTTAGTTAGTATGTGTAGAGCTTTAACATTTACATCTATCATATTTAACTCATCATCTAGATTAGTTTCATCAAAAGAACCAAATATTCCATATCCTGCATTGTTTATTAGTAAATCAATTTTTTCATTCTTAGTCTTTTCATAAAGTTCTTTTACTTTGGAAGTATCACTAAGATCAACAACAAATATTTCTACTCTAGTCTTTAACTCTTTCTTTAGAGTCTCTAAAGCCTCTTTATTTCTGGCAACCAATATTAAATCGTAAGATTTATCACTAAGTATTTTAGCCATATCTCTTCCAATTCCACTCGATGCCCCTGTAATCATCGCTTTCATATCATGGTCTCCCCTCATATTATTATTTTACCAAATTTCTAATAAAATGTCTTAAATTAGACTAAAATTTATTAAATTTATTAAATTTATTAATAATAATCTATATAGTCAGTTCTTTTGTAATACTTATAAAAAATTCACTACTCCATATATTAAGACTTTCCGTATTTTTTATAAAAGGAATAACATCTTCTTTTGCTTCTATATAATCTATTTCTTTAAATTTATTAATTAGTAGGTTCTTTAAATCATCTATAGAAAATTTGTCATTTGCATTTATATAATTAGATTCAATTAATTTGTTTTTAACTAATTCTAAATTTACTTTTGTATTATTTGCTAAAAAGAAAATATAATCATATAGATCTCTTCCTTTTGTTCTTGTTTTCCAATTGCGACATAGTATTGCATGTATTTTTCCAGCAAATAAAGATTCTTTATCATATATTTTTATTTGATGAGGACTTGGTAATAACTTATATTTTTCTTCATATGTTGCTCCACTAGGTGGATTAATATCTACCTCAAATTTTATTTTTATATTTTTTAACATATGATTGTATTTATGATTTTCTTCATTGGGAAAAAATTTTAAAATATGCTCTAGAGTATCCCCTTTCACAAATGCTGAGGTTATATTTGATTCAATATTTTTTTGTTTAGTATTAATTTCAAGATTTAGTCCATAAGCTTTTAATTCCTTTTCAAGATAGACAAAGTATTTACTTAAATCAAAGTTTTTATTTGGATAGATAAGAGCAAAGTCTAAGTCTTCAGAAAATCTATCTAATTTATAAAAAATTCTAAGTGCTGTTCCACCATAAAATGCTGCTTCATCAAAAAAATTTCCTCTAGCTAATCCTGATAAAATTATTTCTTGAATAATTTCTTTTAGGGCATTTATTTCATCATTTGTATTTTTTATTTCATACTTTGAAAGCATTTGTTCTATAATATTATTCATTCTTATTCCTCCTCATATATTTAGCTAATAATAAAATATTAGTTGAATGATATAAATTACTTAACTTTTCTATTTTTTCTATATTTAATTTATTAAAATTTTCACTATCTATACGTAAATCAGAAAATAGCATCTTTTCCAGATTAGAATAATTTTTTAATGGTTTTAAAGTATAAATTTTATCACACAAAGCTTTTTCTCTAGACGCAATTTGATATGAGTAATTATTTTCCTCTTTTAAAATTATCTCTTCTGGATATGCTAATATTGGAATATCTCTATATGTAAAAGTGCCAAACGGTGTATTAAATTGTTTTTTCTTTTTTTTAGCAAAAGTAGCACAAGTTATTGTAGTAACTCTTTCTGGTATCATTCCATAATAGGATAAAGCATATTCAAAAGAAATATATGAAGGTCCATAAATACTTCCAGCTAGTAAATAACCTGGTGTATTGGAATCAGTTTCATATAAACCATTTACTATTTTAATTATTTTTCCATCTCTAACTTCTCTTGCTAACTTAGTGTTTTTATTAGAATAATTAGCTAGTTTTTTCAATATAGCATCATTTGTTATTATCATATTTTCACCTCTTTTTATCATTATATGATAATTTCTGGTGAAAATCAACGAATTTTTGTAAAAAAGAAAAGGATATTTCTATCCTAGACTTGTTCAATATATTCTAATAATTTTAAGAATAGATTTATATATTCCTTTGATAAAGAATCACGTTTTAATTTTCTAATAGCAATTCTTTTCTTCTTTATTGGTAAATCAGAGAAGATTATATCTGCTATTTTCTCTTTTAAGTAAGTTTCTATTTGTAAGTCCATCAAGATACTATTGATATCTTCATTTATCAAACGAACAGCATCTATTTCAATATCTTTACCACGACACATTATAGTTAATTGACCAATAGTATTAACTTTTCTTACTTCTACCACAAAGTCATTATCTTCAATGTACTGGGAAGCAATTGGTATTTCCCTATCATTGTAGTAAGCTTTAACATCTTCTGCTTGCTTAGTATTTCTAAATCTAAAACGATAATTTCTCTTTTGTGGTACTACTCCACTCTTACCTTCTACTGATCTAACAATAACAGTATAGTTGTTTTTTAGGTAGTTGTAATCTATATCCGTTTTCAAGAACAGTCCTTCTTTATATAATGAGGTTAGCCCATCATCTTCATATAAAGTATAGACGTTAGAAGTTCCTGGGAAGATATGAATTTCAAGATCAAGTGGTAAGCCAATATTATTTCTATCACTCCTATTAGATAGAGGTATAATTGCTCCACTCTTAGCAAATACTGGATAATCTTCTTCACGGAAGAAAGATACATACTTTTTAGCGCCTGGGAATTTCTTTCCTGTCTTAAAGTCATACCAAATACCATCTGGAATATAAAACTCATGAATAGTACGGTTCATTGTAACTTCTTTCTTTTTAAGAATTGGACATACTAGTAATTCCTTTCCAAAGAAATACTGATACTTGTATTTATTATCATCTATTACCCAAGGATACTTATAATAGAACGGTTCTACAAGACATTTACCATCTTTATAATAGTGATAACATTCTGTATATAGATATGGTATTAAACGATGTCTTAATCTTAAATAATCATTAGCAATAGTTTCTGTTTTTATATCCCATCGCCATGGTTCTCTTTTATAGTAAACTCCTCTTGCCGCATGAAATCTTAATATGGGACTAAAGCATCCTAATTCTACATAACGAAGATATAATTCGCTCTCTTCTATACCACCATGATTACCACCAACATCATGACTCCAGAATGATACACCTATGTTACTAGCACTTAAAGTACTTGCAGATATTTCTCTTAAACCATCCCAAGATATTTCACTACTACCAGCATATAAAATAGGATATCTATGTGGAGCATATATTCCATTTCTTGATAACATTAAACTACGCTTAGCTGGATTTCTTCCTGAATCTAAATAGTTATAGTGGTTATATGCTAGTAATTTTAAAGCCTGGTTATCACCTTTATAGTCATGAAAGAAGAAGTCTACTCCCATACTCTCTAACGGATGAAGAAACAATTTAAAGTAAACATCTAATAGTTTAGGATTTAATGGGTCAAATACTATTATCTTATTATCTTTTATATCAAGATATTGACAAGCTTGTTGATAATAAGCTTCATGAGGATAAATTCCTTCTGTAGGATCTATTTCCAAGCCAACTCTAACATTATGTTCATGTAAGGTATCAATAAATTCTTTAGGCTTAGGAAATAAGCTAGCGTTGAAAGTAAACCCAGTATGAAGATTTTTATTATCCCCAACATCACGATAATGCCAGTCCTTATCTAAAAGAAAGATAGCAAGTGGTACTTTTCTCCTTTCAAAATGACTAATAGTATCCATAACCTTATCAGGATCATATGCAGTATTTCTACTCCACCAGTTACCTAGGGCATATCTTGGGATAAGGGAAGGATTGCCCGTTAACTTAAAATAGTCACTAAGTGCTAAAGAAAAGTCTTTATTATACATAAATACATATATATCAATGCTACCAGTTTCTCTTTGTTCAAAGGTTCCATCCTCTAAAAATAATAAACTATTAGAGTCATCAATAGAAGCAAAACCTTCTAGAGAATAAAGTCCTCTTTTTAAACTATTCGGAATAGTAACATCTTCACTTATCATATTACCATTCATATTTCTAACTTCCGGATGACCATAATACCAATCTCTATTTTCATTTTCATTTTTACTACTAAGAAGAGTTATCTTTAAGTTTTTCATAGGGTCTACTTTACTACCCGTAAAAGGCATTTCTTTAACATAAGTAAGTCTAAAGTACCTAGTAGTAATTTCTAAGAATTTATTATCTTGTTTTACCTGATAATTTGGATAAGTAAAAGAACGATACAAAGCAAACTGACTAGGCTTATCTACAAAATGACCATTTACATTATATTCAAGCCTAATAAGTCTTTCACTAAGGATAGTAAAACGATACTTATCACCTTTAACAATACATTTTTCATCACTTTTAGATTTAGTTAAATCCATTCTAAACTGTTTACCTAGTGGATACATTTATATCATCCTTTCTATTCTTTATTTTATAATATCACAAATTAGTCTTGTTGTAAAAACATAACATAGTATTCATCATAAGTTATATTATGTTTTTTTGTATAACTAGCTATTTTAGTACCAACATAACGATAGTGCCATGGTTCACATTTATATAATGTTACATCTTCTTTAGATTTTGGATAACGTAAGATAAATCCATATTTATAGGCATTATCCATCATCCAAGTATACTCTTCACTATCAGTAAAGACTGTCGTATTTTTACTAGCTACATCTATAGACATGCCTGTTTGATGCTCAGAATATCCTGCTTTAGCAATATTTTTTTCTACATAGCTATCACCATAAGCATTCTGATAGTAAGAGACAGTTTCTTCTTGATCAGCATAGCTTCTATAACCTGAGTTTACTACTATATCTTTACCATCTTCTTTAGCTGCTTCCCGCATCTTATGAAAAGCAGTTACTACTTCTTTATTAGCTTTTATCTTACTAGTACCTTTTACATCATCACTTTGAAAATTCACTAAGTCTTTTGGTACATATTTACTGCTTAATTGATGATGTTTATTAACTAAAACATTAGGAGAAAACTTATCAATAACTTCCACATCTTGATACTCATCTTTATCAAAGTCAAGTTCAACATTTAAAACAGTAATATCTGCAGTATCATTTTCCTTATTTTGATAAGCTACATATCTATCATATTTAGATAGATGCGAATAATCAACAGAGAAAAACTCATCTAAATATTTAACCTTACCTCTTTTAGCAAATTCCTTTACTTCACTATTATTACCTCTTGCTAAAATTAATGATATTTGGCTATCTGTATATCCTTTTGTTATTAATTTATTAATACTTGGAATTATATCTTCTAATGGCTGATACTTTATATTTTTATAATGGTCAAAATTTTCTTCTTTATAACTACTACTTTCAAATGCAGCATTTAAAGTCTTATTTTTACCTACTTCTTTAACTTTATTCCATTTTAGTTTTCTAACTATCACACTTGATGCTTGTTTACTATAACCTATTTTTTGTAAAGACTGCTTTTTAAAAAAAATGAAAATCAATAGGCATACTAACAATACAATAATAATTAATATATATTTAACTACATTTTCTGCTTCTTTTTTTAATTTTAATTTTTTAACTTTCACTACTACCACCTACTCTTATAATAATTATATCAAAGATAAAAAAAAATCAGCAATAACATTTGCCAATTTTTATTTAAATTTTAACTAAATAGCAATAGAATAATTGCAATAATAACTAATATAGCCATTATTATTTTATATAATTTAGTAGATTTATTTATACTTTTTTTAAATTCCTCAGGACTAGAGAAATTTTCTTTTATTAATTGTCCTTTTCCAGTAATTATCAATGGTGATTTATATGTAAAATATGTATCTTTATTTATTTCTATATTTTGATCTATATAACCAACCATTTCGTCTTTATTCCATCCTTCGGTGTATGCCTTTATATTATGTTCACCATCAGATAATTCTACTTCATAAATATTATTACTGGCAATTTCTGTAATAATACTATCATCTATTTTTACTTTCAAGTTATTTCCAATTTCTGTTTCTTCATGTTTTTTAAAATATAAATATAATTTTCCCATATTACCATCCTTTTACATTTTCATTATTGTTTTTATCAACGTATGTTATACCATTATTGGATAAGATGTCTTTTATTCTTCCATAGTTAGTTAATTGAACATCTAATCTAATTTTGCTATTATCTTTAAAAATCAATTCCATACCATTCGTTGGATATTCTACTGCTTTTTTTATATCACTAATATTAAAATTTTTTTTCTTTCCAAACATGTTATATACACACAAACTATTGTTTTGATAAATTACTTTTTTGTTTCTAGCGGATAGATAAAAGCCTAATATTAGGATAGAAAATATTCCAAAAATTATCGTAAAAATAATTGAGCCATCTTGATTAGAAAAAGCTACTGTTCCAATTATAGTTATAATAAAAAATATAATGGAACAACCTAGTATAATTTTTTTAAACTTATCAGCAAACTTAAAGACTATAGTACTACTATCTGTAAGAGTTTCTTCATCATCTTTCTTTGCGAATAATAATGGCATTAAGGCATAAATTATACAAATTGTTATTAATTGTCTCATATTAACACTCCTTTTTCCTCTAATAATTTCCTTTATCACGTATCACTTTATACTTTTTACCAAAAATACCTTTAGTATAAGTTATATTGTATTTTTCTCCTGGAACTTCATCAAGGCCATATTTGTCTTTTTTTGATACTTTACCATCACTATATTTGTAAAATAAATCTGTGGTATCACTAATATCAACAAATTCTACAGTTTTTGCAGTAACATTTCGATAGATTATAACATAGTATGGATTATCTTCATCATGAGTTGTTTCATAATGAATAGCTATAAGATTAGAATTATTATCCTCATAAATATAACTTTTTGTATCACCACCAGGAACTGGTCCACCAAATACCTTATAAACAGTATCAATTAATTTAAGATCTTTTTCTATTATATTTTGTTTCTGTAAAACCTTAAATAGTTCATCGACAGTTTTAGAATTACTATTACATCCAGTTAATAAAATAATCAATAAAACTAATGAGCTAATTAAAAGTATACTATTATGTTTTTTTATAATTTTCTCCTCCTTCCAATCTTTAATTAAAGTTTAACACCTAAAGATTATAGAGTCAATCTCATTTTATATATAATTAGTGCATAAAAAACATTATTATCTTTATCTGCATCTACTTTTAAATATATATTTTAGAAACTATATAAATAACATATATTAGATTTAATAAAAGAAATATGTTATACTATAGTCAAATTTGAAAGGGAGAGATCTATGAAAAGAGCTGTAGTACTATCTGGTGGAGGTAGTAAAGGTAGTTATGAAATAGGAGTTTGGAAAGCTCTTAGAAGATTACATATTAAATATGATATCGTAACTGGTACATCTATTGGGGCTCTAAATGGAGCTTTAATGACTCAAAAAACATACTTAAAAGCTTTATATATTTGGCATAAGTTAAGTCTTGAATACTTATTTGAACAACAGCCAAAAAGTGATACTAAAAAAGACATCTTAAGGCTTTATGGTGATAACTTTCTTAAAAACGGTGGTATGGATATAAAAAAAATAGAAAGTATTATTAGAAAAGGTATTAATATGAAAAGGTTTTATAAATCTGATATTGATTATGGACTGGTTACTTTTAATTTTTCCACTAAAAAACCACTTGTTATTTCTAAAAAGGATATAAGTGAAGATAAATTAATTGATTACTTAATGGCTTCTGCCACTTGTTATCCAGCTTTTCAAATGAAAGATATAGATGGTGATAAGTATATAGATGGTGGTTTTTATGATAATTTACCAATTAATCTTGCTATAAAGTTAGGTGCTACTGAAGCTATAATTGTTGATCTTAGAGCACCAGGACTAAAGAAACTACCAAAAGGAAATATAAAAACAACTTATATTAAACCAAAGAATAAAATATCTTTCTTTTTAGACTTTAATAGTGAACAAGCCAAGATAAATATGAATTTTGGTTATAATGATACAATGAAAGCTTTTAAGAGATTAGATGGTGATTACTTTACCTTTAGAAAAGATGAAATTTCTAAGTTCTATGAAAAAAATAAGGATAATCTTTCTAAGCTATTAGGTACTAGTATAACAAAAAAGCAATTATTAAAATTAATTGAAGATATAGGTAAAGAATTTAAATTACAAGAAGACTTAATTTATTACTTAGATGATTACTTTAGAATAATAAAAGATAAAGCTAATTCTTGTGAAAAGATAACTAAAGAAATTGAAAAGCAAATTAAGAGTAAAAAAATATCTAAGTCTGTTAATTCTAAACTAATAACATTATTCTTCTTAAGAAATATAACTAGTAAAAAGAGAGAAAATAAAGCTCTTAGTATTTTCTTTTCTAAAAATTATAAACAAGCTTTACTACTATCTTATATAGGTGTTAATTATGGTGAATAATTTTCCTTATACTATTGATAATAAAAGATACCATACTTTAACTTATTTTTATCAACATAAGTTTGGTTGTAAGATTGCTAAAGTTAGTTTAAATGCTAACTTTTCTTGTCCTAATATTGATGGTACAAAGAGTTATGGTGGTTGTATTTTTTGTTCTAAGTCTGGTAGTGGTGACTTTGCTGGTGATGTAAATGACAGTTTAATGATGCAATTTATCAAAGGTAAAAAGATGATGCAAAATAAGTGGCCTAATGCAAAATTTATCGCTTATTTTCAAGCTAGAACTAATACTTATGCTGATGTTGATACTTTAAAGAGATATTTTGAACCATTTATAAACAATAAAGATTGTGTAGGACTTGCTATTGCTACCAGAAGTGATTCTATCAGTGATTCATGTCTTGATTACTTAGAATCAATTAGTAAAAGATGCTATTTACAGGTAGAGCTTGGACTACAATCTAGTAAGAAGGAGACTCTAAAACTAATCAATAGAGGTGAGACAGTTGAAGAGTTTGAAACTATGGTAAATAAATTAAAAGCTAGAAATATCAATGTAGTTGTACACATCATAAATGGATTACCCTATGAAACAGATAATGATATGCTAAATACAGTTAAATATTTAAATAAGCTTGATATTCAAGGGATAAAAATACATATGCTTCATATTCTAAAAGATACTCCACTAGAGATTATGTATAAAAATCATCCGTTTAAAGTACTAACTAAAGATGAATATGTAAATATTACTGTCAAACAATTAACTTATTTAAGAAAAGAGATAGTAATTCATAGAATAACAGGAGATCCTAAAAAAGAAGATTTAATAGAACCGACTTGGCTTTTAAAGAAATTTGAAGTTTTAAACGAGATAGATAAAAAAATGGTAAAAGATAATATCTATCAAGGTGACAATGTCTAATTCCAAAAAGAATTAGATTTTTTGCTTGCCACAGAAAAAAATCTATCATATAATGTAAATAAGATAGAAAAGGTGGGATTATAAATGGATAAGAAAGTCCGTTTAATAGTCGTTTCTTCTTTTACCCTATTAGGAATACTATGTATCTCATGTGGATGCCTTTATTCCAAACTAGATCAAGAGAATAATAATCAGACTATTGCGCTAGTGGTATCACAGAAAATGCAAGATAATCAAAAAGCTGATTTTAATATAAAGCTTAAAAACTTTGAGATTGAAACTAATACACCACTTAGTATAAAAATAGCCGATTATTTAGAGGAAACGGTTAGTGATGAAGTGTTAGCTAATTTGAAACTTGACACTAGTAGTGTTAATGTTAAAGAAGTTGGTACTTATAAATATAAAGTTTATTACAAAAAGAAAGAGTTTGAAGGTACTATAAAAGTAATTGAAAAGGTAGCTCCTACTAATCAAGTTGATACTATATCAATTAAGTCATTTACTATCAAGAAAGGTACTACTCTATCAAATAATCCAGCTGATTATGTTACTGAACCTAGTCCTTTACCAGATGAAGTTAAAGCGTTGTTAAAGTTTAATTTTTCAGGAGTTGATATTAATAAACCTGGAACTTATCAATATACAGTAACTTATAATAATAGCATTTATACAGCTAATATTACAGTAACAGAGGATCAAGAAAATAATATTTTATCAACAGGTGATAATAATACTAAGATAGAAGAGGATAAAACAACTACTACAGAAACAGTTACTCCTACCCCTAGTCAGGGTACAACAACTAAAACTGATACAACACAAAAGCCATAGAACAATCTATGACTTTTTTATTTTATGAAGTAATTTTACAAGATAATAAACCAAAGAGGTACCAACTTCATATTCACCTAATAATTCTTCCATATATCCATTAAAACTAGCTTTAAACTGATAAATACCATAATTCTTATCATCCTTATTAGTTGTAGGAGTACCGTAGAAATTATATCTTTTATAGCCATGCTTTATAGCATATTTAATCATTTCCCACTGAATTAAATACTGAGAATTATACATTAAGTATTTTTCATAATTACCACTAGACAAATAAACTATCTCTGGATCAGTCATCATAAACATAGCACCAGCAAGAGTAATAATTGATATACCTTTTTCTTTTTTTTGTTGCTTTGCAATATCTACTTTTTTCCTTAATGAATTAATAGTCTCATCATAACTCTTTCTCTTACCATCATTACATCTAGAATCAGATAAAGCCTCTTTCTTTTTAATATTTTCATCTATCTCTTCATTTAGTAAACTGATATACCTATTAAGATCTAGTCTAGTAACTAAATACTTAATTTCTTTATTCTTAGAAAATAAATCATACATATTTTCATAGTAAGCACTTTTTCTTACCCTAAAACCTTTACGCTTACCTGTTGCAAGCATTATTGCATAAAATGATTCTAATTCATCTTTTTTTAATTCTGATACTTCAATACCTATTTTAATAGTCTTACGAATAATATTTCTAGCATTAGGTTTCATCTCTTTTAAAATATCATCTTCACTTTTACCTTCTAAATCAAGAACATACATAGAAGAGACTTGTTCTTGTGTTTCACTCTTCTTAAATTTTAATGATTCAAGTATTTTTAATATATTTGTCTTTGGAACTTCTAGTTCTTTATCATTATCATATCTTCTAATAGGAAGGTATGGATCAATTCTTAGACAGTAACCATTATTCTTTTTAACATAGTCTTTCAACTCTTTCAAAAATGTTTCTACCTCATTATCATTACTATAATCAAGTAGCGGTCCTCTTAAAGCATAAAACTCATTCATATTAAAATGTCTTTTTCTAGAAAGAAGCATTGTTGCTCCTATTATTTTCTTATTTTCTTTAAGGCCAAGATATTTAACAGTCCAACCGTTTTTCTTTCTAAGATTACCTATTTCTACTGTTTCCATAAAATTTCTTAATGGGTGTTTTTTTGAAAAGTTTTGAAATTCTTTTTCAGTTAATTCTTCTAACATTATTTTTTAGCCACCTTTCTTTTAATTTTAGCTAACATTTTACTACCCAATACTTCTTCAATAACGCCTGATTTATAAGATACTAGTAAATAAACTCCTGCCCCTATAATAGTATAAACTAAAATGATTGGAATATTTAAAAGTCTTACAGATGAGGAAATTGGTACTACGAATTTAACTAGGAATAAGGAAAGTATCATAAAAATATCAGCGATAACAATCTTTCCAATAATTCTAATAGTCGGTTTATAACTAACTCCACATTTCTTTTTTAAGTAGTGAAGACACAAGATTATCCCTACTAAATAACCTAAAATAGTAGCAGTTATAGAACCATATACTGGTTGAAGTCCTAATCCATAGAATGTTTTAATTAAATAAACATTAGTTAAAGCTTTGATTAACACACCAGCAAATAAAGAAATAAATACTTCTTTATAGTATTTTAAGACCTGAACAATGGATACTAAAGCTGTATAAGTAGAAATTATCAAAGCCACAAAAATATAGTACGCCATAATCTCTGCTCCTACTGCTGATTTATTTCCATAGAATACATCCCAAACTGGTTGTGATAAGAATGATAATCCTATAGTCATAGGTACTGATAAGAATAATAATATTTGTAAAGTTTGATTAATCTTATGATGGACATCCTTTTTATCACCTTTAACAGATGATGAAGTAAGGTTAGGTATTAGACTTATGATTATACCAGTAGAAATAGATACAATTATCATATTAAGTTTATTTCCCCAAGTAGAAATTACACTCATAGAGTTTTCTGCTGCTACCGTAGTATAGCCTGCTGAATGAACTAGTGTCTTAACAAGAGTAGTCATATCAACAAAGTTGTAAGCTGATTTAAAGACATCTATCATAATGAATGGTAAGGCATAGAAAAATATTTTTCCTAAGATTTCTTTAGTAGAAATAACTGGCTCATCTTTTACCTCAGTTATATTGTTTATCTCTTTCTTATGTTTAAACACTTTATCAAGCAAATATAGATAACCTATTAAGGCTCCAGCTGTTGCTCCAAAAGTTGCTACACCTACAGCAGTTGTTAAAGACAAATGAAATACATTTAATGCAGCATAAGAACCAGCTATAATAACTACTATACGAGCAACTTGTTCTACCACTTGTGAAATAGCTGTTGGTGTTATAAACTTATGTCCTTCTAAATAACCTCTATAAATACTTAAGATAGGTACTACTAGTATAGCTGTAGCAATTACTCTAATAACGTAAGTTACATCATTTAAAGTATTTCCTCCTGTTAAATCACCAATAATTGCTTTTGCTATAATAGGAGCAAATAAGAATAAAATAATAAAGACAAATATTCCCATAAAGACAGCTAGTCTTCTACCTATCTTAAAAGCTTTTTCTTTAGCTTTACTATAACCTAAGGTTTGATATTCACTAATTATTTTAGAAATTGCATTAGGAATACCAGCACAAGATAAAGACTGAAATAATAAGTAGATGGTATAGGCATATCCATATAGGGCTCCTCCTTGTTCCCCAATAATCGCATAAAAGGGAATTACATATAGCATACCTAATACTTTAGTAATAACTATTCCCATGGTTGCTACAAAAGCTCCATTTAGAAAGGAATTTTGTTTTAATTCTTTCTTTCGCATAAATTCACCACTTTCCTATATAATCATATCATAATCTTGCACTAAGTGAAAGAATCAAGTATAATTAGTTTAAGGTGGGGTGATAAAATGAAACTTGTAGAGCTTTCTAAAACAGAATTTAATGAATTTACTAATTACCTAGAAATATGTCCTTTTGAACAAAGTGTTTATTGGGCTAACTTTAAAAGTGGTGAGAATTGGCATCCTTATTTTTTAGGTCTTGAAGATAAAAATAAATTGTTAGGAGCCACTTTACTTTTAGCTAATGAAAATAAAAGTATTAAGAAAAGATTCTTCTATGCTCCTCAAGGTTTTTTAATCGACTATAAAAACTATGATTTATTAGAAATATTCACTAAAGAAATTATTAACTTTGTTAAAGAAAAAAATGGTATCTATCTAAAAATAGATCCTGAGATATTAACCACTGAGAAAGATGAGGATGGTAGGGAATTACAAGGAGGTATAAATAATTTATTTATAAAAGATTATTTATTAAAACTAGGTTTTATTGAAGCTGATAATAACACTATTAATCCTAAATATACGATGAAACTTGATTTAACTGACAAAAGTCTTAATGATATATTAAATAATATGTCCAAAAAAGCTAGACAAATTATTAAAAGAAATGAAAGACTTGGTTACATTGTAAGAGAAATAAAACAAGATGAACTACCTATCTTTATTAAAACAATGGATAAGATTAGTAGTAAGTTTAATACTATTGAATATGAACTTCCTTTTTATGAAGACTTAGCCAGTGCCTTTACAAAGGAACATCTAAAAATAATGATTGCTGAACTTGATTTAAATACTACTCTTAATAATCTTAAGAAAGAAGAAAAAGTATTACAAATAGAAAAAGAAAAAAGAATAGGTCTATATCAAAATAATCAATTAACAGAGGAAACTTTTATTGAGAAGGAACTTGGTTATAAAGAACAGATTAATATTATAAATAAGAGAAGAAAGTACTATTTATCTTTAAAAGAAAAAACAGATAATGATAAAATTTTCTTAGGGGGATACTTATTCTTGATGTATGGAAAAGAAATTACTGCCCTAATCGGAGGAATGGATGATGAATATATTGATTTAGATGTATCTTATTCTATTCACTTTAAGATGCTTAAAAAAGCTATTGAATACGGCTATAGATCTTATAATTTTTATGAAGTAAAAGATGTAAATGATGGTGGGTTCTTCTTTAAACAAAACTTTGGAGCTAAATTATTTGAACACATTGGTGAGTTCGATTACCCAATAGATCTAAACAGTTATAAAAAATATAAGAAATATTTTCCTCTTTATTATGGTGTTAAGTCTGTTTATAAAAATAAATAATCATAGCAGAGAAACAATAGATTTGTTCTTCACCACTAGGAAAAGAACTAACTTGATACTTAATTTCCACTACATCCCCTTCTAATTCTTTCAAAAAATTGTTTATTGCCTCTTCTAAATCACCTTCATCTTCAAAGTCAAAGATTTTTACTTTCATATAATATCACCAATATTAATATAAAATATTTTATCCACAGAAATTGTTGAAAAAAAGAACTGGTTTAATAATCAGTTCTATTTTACGTCTACTTTAGAAATAACTAAGTTATTATCCTCAACATCAAAAGTTACAGTAGCATTAAATGGTATAGTACCTTTAATTAACTCATGAGCTAATAAACTTTCAATTGTTTTACTAACTTCTCGTTTTAAAGGTCTTGCTCCATAGTTAATGTCATAACCTGCATCCACTAAATAGTCCTTAGCTTTATCTGTTAAAGATAATTTAATTTGATCATTACTTAATCGTTTTTCTATATCATGAATAATTTTATCAAGAATTTGATATATTACCTCTTTAGTTAATGGTTTAAAGATAATTACTTCATCAATTCGGTTAATAAACTCTGGTCTAAAATGGCTTCTTAATTCACCTTCTACTTTACTAGTATCACCATCTAGGATGTATTCACTACCAAGATTAGAGGTCATTATAATAATAGTATTTTTAAAATCTACTGTACGTCCATTAGAATCAGTTATTCTACCATCATCTAGGATTTGTAGTAGTAAATTAAGTACTTCAGGATGAGCTTTTTCTATTTCATCGAATAATACTATACTATAAGGGTTACGTCTTACTGCTTCCGTAAGTTGTCCTCCTTCTTCATAACCAACATATCCTGGAGGAGAACCAATAAGTCTTGAAACACTGAATTTCTCCATATATTCACTCATATCAATACGAACCATGTGTTTTTCATCATCAAATAATTCATAAGCAAGAGTTCTAGCTACTTCAGTCTTACCAACTCCAGTAGGTCCTAAGAAGATAAATGAACCAATTGGTCTATTAGGATCTTTAATACCACTTCTTGATTTAATAATAGCTTCACTTACTAAATGCAAGGCTTCATCTTGACCCATTACTCTATGTTTCATTGCTTGTTCTAGATTTAATAGTTTTTCTTTTTCACTACTTACTAATTTACTTAGTGGTATATTAGTCCATTTAGAAATGATAGATGCTATATCTTCTTCATCTACATGGTCACTTAGTAATTTTTTAGTATCTTTACTTTTTAACTCTTCTAGTTCTTTTTCAAGACGAGGTAATGTTCCATGTCTTAATCTAGCAGCAGTTTCCAAATCATATTTATTTTCTGCTTGCTCTAAATCAAATCTTGCTTTTTCTATCTCTTTCTTTTTATTTTGTATCTTGGTATAAAGACCTTTTTCTTCTTCCCAAGCTGATTTAAAGTCTTTCTCTTGTTTCTTTAAATCTACTAATTCTTTATCTATTTCATCTTTACGATTCATTGATAGCTGGTCTTTTTCTTTCTTTATCGCTTGACGTTCTATTTCTAGACTCATTATTTTTCTAGTTAAAGAGTCAAGTGCATTAGGAACTGAATCCATCTGAACTCTAATTGTTGCACAAGCTTCATCTATTAAGTCAATAGCTTTATCAGGTAAAAATCTATCTGTTATATATCTATCTGATAAGGTTGCAGCAGCAACAAGTGCTTTATCTTGAATAGTAACTCCATGATGAATTTCAAATCTTTCTTTAAGTCCTCTTAAGATAGTAATAGTATCCATGACGGTTGGTTCACTTACTTTAATCTTTTGAAAACGTCTTTCCAGTGCACCATCTTTTTCAATATATTTACGATATTCGTTTAAAGTTGTTGCACCAATCACATGAATTTCTCCACGAGCTAGCATTGGCTTTAGAATGTTAGATGTATCCATTGCTCCTTCCATATTACCAGTACCAACTATAGTATGAATCTCATCAATAAACATGATAATAGAGCCTTCACTTTTCTTAACTTCATTTAAGACGTTTTTTAATCTCTCTTCAAATTCCCCACGGTACTTAGCACCAGCTACTAAGGAAGCCATATCTAGTTCCCAAATAGTTTTATTTTTTAAGCTTGCAGGAACATCTCCCTTTACTATTCTTAGAGCAAGCCCTTCGACAATAGCAGTTTTACCAACACCTGGTTCACCTATTAATACGGGGTTATTTTTTGTTTTACGTGACAAAACCCTTGTAATACTTCTAATTTCCTCATCACGACCAATAACTGGATCTATCTTACCAGCAAGGACTGCTTCATTTATATTACGACCATATTTTTCTAATACTTTTTCTTTTTCTTGATTTTGTTCTTGATACATATATATCCCCTCACTTTCAAGACATATTATACACCAAAAATTAGCACTTGTCAATAATGAGTGCTAATTATATTTTTACTTACTGGCTAATTCTATAGCAGCTTTTAATTGATTATCATTATCTTCTGTTAAAGTTTCATTTTCTTTCAACTCTAGTTTAACTTCTTTAGTAGGAGTTACACCTTTTTCATTAATCCAATTACCCTTAGGAGTTAACCATTTTTGAACTGTATACTTAATTGTATCACCATTATTTAAATCACCTGTTTTTTGAACTGTACCTTTTCCATAAGAATTGACACCAACTATTTCGGCATTATATGTCTCTTTAAAGGCACTAGCTAATATTTCACTAGCAGATGCACTATTTTCATTTATTAAGACTACTACTGGATAACTATAAGTAGCTTTACTACTAGTACCATAAACTTTTTCGTTATTATTCTTAGTTTGTAACTGATAGATAACATCTTTCTTAGTCATGAATAATGATAGTATTTCAGTTACTTGAGTTAAATAGCCACCTGGATTATCTCTAACATCTATAACTAACTTATCAATATTCTTTTTCTTTAGAGACTCCAACTCTTTCTTTACTTGTTTAGTAATATTATTAGAAAACATCTCTATTTTTAAATATCCTATCTTCTTACCATTTTCTTCATAAACTTTACTACTAGTATAAGGCATATCAACTGTTGTTCTAGTAACTTTCATAGTCTTTTCTTGATTATCTCTAGTAATAGTTATTTCTACTTCTTTATTCTTAGCAGTTTTGATAAGGCTTACTACATCTGATAAGCTTTTACCTTCTACACTTTCACCATTTACTTTAGTTATATAATCTCCTACTTTTATACCAGCTTTTTTAGCAGGAGTATCAGCAAATACTTTAGTAATTTTTACTTTGCTATTATCAAGAGTAACTTCAATACCAACTCCTTCATAATTACCTTCTAGTGTTTGATTAAAGTTTGTACTACTAGTTCCATCAAAATAAGTAGCATAAGGATCATCTAAATAATTAATCATCCCTTTAATTCCAGCATCTATTAATTCCTCTTTATTAACCTTATCATAGTAATTATTTACTATATCATTATAAGTATCAACAAATTCTTTTAACTCACTAGGAACAGAACTATTAGTAGTTTCTTTCTTAGTAAAACTAACAACATTACCGATTAAGAAACCAAAAAGAATTGCTATTATCATAATAATAACCATTTCTGGATAACTAAATCCTTCTTTCTTAATAGTAACTATCTCTTTTGTTGTATCTATATTTTCATCTTCCATTATTTCTTCTTTTTTCTTCATCTATTTCACCTACCGTCTATATAATTGTACCATAGTTTTAATAATTTACTAAAGAAAAAAGCCTTTTAAATAAAGACTTTACATATTATTTATTAAGGTAATCCTCTATTTCATTTTCATCAGTTATAGTATCAACTACTTCTTTATTTTTAAAATGAACTAGTGTAGGATTTTTTACTTTCAAGTTTTCAATACTACTAGTATCAACATCACCATCTGTTTTATATTTTTTATTCATACCATCACTTAAATCTACACTATATAGTTTTATATCTTTTTTATCTGATTGATAAGTAGATATTGTTTTAGAAAGTTCAGTATCAGTACTGTCATAATATACTACATAATACTCTTCTTGGTCCATTGTAAATGATTCTCCAGCTAATATTTTTTCATATTGAATACTTGATTCAGTCACTTCGTTTTGTTTTCTTTTCTTAGTAACTTCTTTTGATAAAATTCTTGTAGTTAGAAAGTACATTAATCCAAATAGTAAAGCTACACATATTAGAATAATTACTACTCTTTTACCTGTTCCTTTAAATTCACTGCTGTCACTATAATATCCTTTATTCATTTTATCCTCCTAAAATTCACAATTTCCTGGTGTTCTTGGGAATGGTATTACATCTCTTATATTTTCCATACCAGTTAGATAAATTAGTAATCTTTCAAAACCAAGTCCAAATCCTGAATGTTTTACTCCACCATACTGTCTAAGCTTTAAGTACCAGTCAAGTTCTTCTTCATCCATTTTTAAATTATCCATTCTATTTTTTAGAACACTATATCTTTCTTCTCTTTGACTACCACCCATTAGTTCTCCTGCTTGTGGTACTAAAAAGTCTACAGCTGCTACTGTTTCATTATCATCATTTAATCGCATATAGAAAGCTTTAATATCTTTTGGCCAGTCAGTAACAAATACTGGAGCTTTAAAGTATTCTTCTGTTAGATATTTTTCATGTTCTTTAGCAAGGTCTTCTCCATATTCTGGTTTGTTTTCAAAGTCTTTTCCGCTTTCTTTAAGGATAGTAATTGCTTCTTTATGAGTAATTCTTTTTGGTTCTGCATTTAAGACTGTATTTAGTCTATCTATTAATCCTTTATGAACAAAGTTATCAAAGAACTTAAGTTCAGAATATGCGTTTTCCATTACATATTTTATAATATAACGAAGCATATCTTCTTCTACATCCATTAATCTATCTAATTCACAAAAAGCCATTTCTGGTTCAATCATCCAAAATTCAGAAGCATGAGTTTTAGTATTAGAATTTTCTGCTCTAAATGTCGGACCAAATGTATAAATATTTTTAAAAGCTAGAGCAAATATTTCACCTTGTAATTGTCCTGATACGGTAAGAGCTGTTCTCTTTCCAAAGAAATCTTTACTATAATCTATTTCTTTACCTTTTAGATTCTCAAAGTCAAGGGTTGATACTTGAAACATTTCCCCTGCTCCTTCACAGTCACTTGCCGTAATTAATGGAGCATGTAAATAAACAAATCCTTTATCTTGAAAATATTTATGAATGGCCATTGCTGCTACACTTCTTACTCTAAAAACAGCTTGGAAAGTATTAGTTCTAGGACGAAGATAAGCTATTTCTCTTAAGAATTCCATAGAATGTCTTTTAGGTTGTAATGGATAATCTTCTGGACAATCTCCTTCTAGTTTAATCTTACTAGCTTGAATTTCAAACTCTTGTCCTTCTTTTGGACTTTTAACAACTAATCCTTCAACACTAATGGCACTACCTACTCTTAGTTTTTGAATCTCATCAAAGTTTTCTAGTTTTTTATCATATACTATTTGTACAGATTCAAATACAGTTCCATCAAAGAAAGTGATGAATCCAAATTCTTTTTGTTTACGATGGTTTCTAATCCAACCATTTAATACTACTTCTTTATTTAAATACTCATTTACATCTTTATAAATATCACGTACGTCTATCATAGTAGTCCTCCTCTTCTTCTAATATTATAGAAAAAAAAGTTCTTAACGTCAATCATTATGATTGTTTATATGACTTTATAATTAATGTTGCAATACATAATTAAAACATGTACCATTGATGTAGATGTGTTGTTTATAAAATGATTAAGTATATTATTAGTGCTATAAGTTTTTTAATAATCGGCATAGTTACAAAGGAATTGCATACTAAAAATGAGATTAATAATAGCGATAGTTCAAATTACACAGTAACTATCTCATTGCTTTTGCCAGCAGTGTTTAAAGTTCTTTTTGGACTTGGTTTAGTAATGTTTCTACTTTTTTTCCTTGTAATGCTTACTGGAAACCCTACTGTAACAACTGGACATATAGTAATGACAACCGTAATTATGGGAATTGGCATGTTTGGTATTCTTTGGTCAATTAAATGGAAATTAGTTGTACATAATGAAAAAATGATATTTTCTTCATTCTTACATAAAGAAAAAGAATTTCTCATAACTGACATATCAAAGGTTGAAGTACAAACCAAGCAAACACAAAATGGTATAGCAGAAAGAATAATTTTACATTTTTCTACTAACAATTCAACAATTAAAATAGAAGATTCTTGTGATAATTACGAATTATTAATGAATACATTAAAAAGCTATAATAAATTAGATTAGTACTGATTTTCAAATTAGTACTTTTTTTATTAATTTAGATACAAAAAACAGTCTATTTCTAGACTATTTCATAGTAGGTAAAACATTTATTGAAGAAGCAACTTCTATCAATTCTTCTTGATTCATTACATCACTTACTAAGTAATACTCCATGTTACCACTACTCCAAGTAAGGGAATTATCAGATAATGCTCCTATAGTATCCATAAACATATATGGTTCACCCATCGTAGGAATAATAGTTAGCTCCTCTTCTTGTTTAACCGTCTCTTCTACTAATAAGAATGGTTTTTCCCCTTCAAAGGTTAAAATTACTCTTTCTCCACCTGTCTTATTAAGTTTTTCTTCACTCTTTAACTTAGTTCCTTCTGGAACAACTAATGGATAAATTATATCATCAATACTACTAGTTTCTTTAGTTTGTTCCTCATTAGTTTCAACAGTATTCATTATGTCTTCTATTTCAAAATAGTTTTTACTAAATTTTGGATTTTTATCAGTATTTTTGACATTAAGAGTGATTTTTGGAACATCATTATCATTAAGTACTACTACTTTTTTAACCATCGTTTTCTTATCAACTGTTACTTTTTGTTTTATTAAGTTTCGATTATTGGGATAATTAACCGTACTAGTAAATACATAATTACCTTTTTCTTTTTCCATTGTCGCTTTGCTATCATTTTCTATATCACTAATAATTGATTGTAGTAAATATACTTGAGAATTGTTATATGGCCAATCACTTTGAAATTTAAAACTCTTTTTAAGACTTGGTGTTAAAACATAGACACCATCATCATTTTTTAAAATTATTTGTTCATGATCATTTGCAGTATTTTTTAAACTGATACGATAATAATCACCTTTCTTATAAGCTGATGTCACTTCATAATTATAAGTATCGTCATTATTAACTACTTCTAGTTTTCCTGTTAAAATATATCCTTTACTATTAGTTATATCTTTGGACATTTTTTTTAGGATATTTTCTTCACTATCTTTTGCACACCCCGTAATAAGAAAAACAGAAAGTAGCAATAAAAGACCAATCTTTTTCAATATATTCACCTCATTTATAGTTTCATTTCATTATATTAATTTTTTTATTTAAATATTCATGAATAATTTTAAATTTACTACAAATACTAAGAAAGAAAAAGGAGGAAATGTATGGACATATTAAAAAAGATTTGTTTAGTATTAATTATTATTGGTGCTATTAACTGGGCTTTTGTTGGTTTATTCAGTATTGACCTTGTAGCATCTTTATTTGGAGGAACTGATAATATTATTGCTAGAATTATATATATAGTTATTGGTATTGCTGGTCTAATTGACATAAGCTACTTATTTGAACGCGACTAAAAAAAGAGCATATTGCTCTTTTATTTTGCAGTAATTTTTACTTTTACTTTCTTAACTTTAGGTGTGTAAGTTAATTTTACATCATCACCAGTTACTTTAACTTCTACTTCATGTTCTCCTACACCTAAGTCTTTTAAGTCTACATAAGCTTTAATAATTGACTGATCAATATTATCAATAATTGATTTACTACCTTTAACTACTACTGTTACTTTACTATCAGCTTCACTAGATGCTTGTACTTTATATTTAGATGTATCTAAGTTTTCAGTAGCAATAGATATATCTTGGAACTCTTTAACAGTTGAATCATCAACGGCTACTTTTACTGTTACTGTCTTAGCACTAATATCAGTTACACCGGTTGGTTTCTTAAGTGTTACTGTATAGTCTTTACTCTTTTCAAGACCAGTTACATCAATTTCAACTGGTAAAGAAGAAATACTAGCTAATGATTCTTCACTACCATAGATAGTTACATTATTAATACTTGTACTTAGTGACTTAATTGCTTTTCCAAAGGCTAAATCTCCTTTTGGTACTATCTTTAATGGAACTTCTTTACTAGGTGATGTAATAGTTACTTTAGCAGTTACACTCTTAGGTACTATTTCTACATCAACTACTTTTCCATTTGTATCATAAGCTACTAATTGAACATTCTTAAGTGTCATTTCCCCAGGTTCTGGATTAGCAAAATCATCTACATCAACTAACGCTTTAACAGTAGCTACTTTCTTAAGCTTTTGTTCAGCTCCTTTGATAATAACTTCACTTCTATCAAGTTCTACTTTATCAATATTTAACTTACTATCTAAATTATCTTTATGTAAGATATCATAAGTTAATGTTCTAGTAGCACTTACTTTATCATAAATAGTAATTGTTACTGTTGATGGATCTAATCTATAATCTAGTGATTTAAGTCTTTGACTATATTTTAATGTTACTTTATGTTGTCCTGGTTTTAATCCAGTCAAATCAACATTTACTCCTTCACTAGGTGATTGTTTTGCTAAGAAAATATGTCTTTTTTGTCCGACTAAAGTTATATCTACAGTCTTAGGTAATCCTTCTACCACATAAGCTTCTTCATTATAAGTAGCTGTTACTGGTTGGTCATATAATACTTCAGCATATTGGTCTATAGTAGCACTACTTTCACCATCTATTATAAAGAATATACATAATGCTACTAATAAACTAATAACTATTAGTGTTTGTTTTCTACCTAAAAATCTTTCAATACTTTTAGCATTCTTTTTTGAAAAGTCTGTTATCTTTAAAATCAATTTTGTAATGGGAGTAATTAAAATACGATCAAAGAAAGCTCCTATATGGGAAAATAATTTTCCAATTCCTCTACATATCTTCTTCATATAATTCTTCCTCTTCTATTTCTTCTTGATCATAAGTACTATTTGTCTTTGGTTTTAATTCATCTATTAACATCATTCTAACATCATCTAGTGATAAGTTATAATAAAGTTCTCCCTTAATAGCTACTGATAAACGTCCAGTCTCTTCAGAAACAACTAGACAAATAGCATCTGTTTCTTCTGCTAATCCTAAAGCAGCTCTATGTCTTGTACCAACATGTTTATTTATTTTAGTACTACTACTTGTTGGAAATACTGCTCCAGCACAAGTTATACGATCTCCTTGAATAATTACTCCACCATCATGTAATGGGTTACCTTCATAGAAGATAGCTCCTAGTAAGTCACTTGTTAAATCAGCATATACTTTTTTAGCTTTATCTATATAGTTTCCTAAACTTACATCTCGCTCTATTACAATTAAAGCTCCTATACGATTTTTTCTTAAATAGTCTAGGGCTTGAATAAGTTCATAAACTAAATGTTCTCTCTCATCTACAGTTAGAACCTTATGTCTACCAAGTAATTGATTTCTTCCTAACTGTTCTAATATATTACGTATTTCTGGTTGGAAAATAACAATAAGTGCAAGTGGTCCATACATGATAATATATTCAAGTAAAACTCCTACAGTGGTAAAACCACATTTATCACTTATTACTTTCAAAAATACGATAATAATGACACCCTTAAATAGAAGCGTCAATTTTACATTATTTCTAATACTTTTTAATAATATATAAACCATTAACCAAACTATCGATATATCAATAATTTTCTTAATAATTGTAATTACTGTTGTTGCTGTAATGACCATAACATTCCTCCTTACCTCTTATTAGTATACTATATTTTAATTATTTTGTAATCAATTAATTTTTTGTTCTGGAACGGGATTAACTGTTTGGGTAGACTCTTGAACAACTTGTGGGATTGGATTAACTGATTGAACTGGTGCTTCGACTACTGGTGAAACAGGATTAATCCCTACTGGTTGTACTTCTACTTGTGGTTCCATAACTGGCTGTATTTGTTGTGGTGGTATAGCTACTGGCTGTAAAGGTACACTATTTACCACATTTTCATTAACTGGTGCTACTTTAATTTGTTGATTACTATTTGGTGTTACTGCCTGATTTGAACTTACTTCTTCAACTGGATTATTAACAACAGGAATAGGTGCTGTTTCTTCTAAAGATTTAACAACTTCACCTGGTTTTGCTACTTCAGCATATTTATCTTTCTGTTTTTTCTCTTTAAGTTTATTTTCTGCTATATAACCAATACATGCAAAAATTAAAATTACTAATACTATTACATAAATTATATAACTAGGTCCACTAAGTGTGTCCCTAAAAAAATGTATAACGTTTTCCATCATTCACCCTCTATTCTTATTCTTATAATAACATTAACAAGCTTGTTTTTCAAGAATTTAATTATCTTTAACTAATAATAAATAGACATAGCTTACATAAAACGGCATTAGAAAAGTAAATGGCATAGTATAACGGAAATAGGTATTAGCTGGTGAGATAAAACATATTGCTAATGATAATAGGCTAGGTAACATAGCAATTACATATTTTTTATACCTTGATGTTAATAAATAAACTATTAAGGTAATTAATCCCATAGCAGAAAATCCTATATTAGATATTAGTCCTATTAAAGGTATGTAAGGGAAGATAATTCCATAACCTGAAAGTATCATTCTTAATGTTGATAATTTATTATAGTGATAGTTAACTAAATTATCTTCAGTTATTAACTTATTATAATTTTTTCCTGAGTATATATACCAATTAGCTGTATCTGGATAAAAGTAACCATAGGTATTATTTAATGTCGCTTCTATATAAGTAGTTGGATGAACTAAAAATTCTTTCCACCAAACTCTAAAGTAGTCTTTCAACTCTTTCTTTGTTGTGTATTTATTATATTTATTTTTTACTGGATCTGCTAGATTAGGATTATATCTATCTTTTAATGTATCATATTCTAGTAACTTATCTATCTTTTTTCTATCTTTTAAAGGTATTTCATCTCCATGTTCTTTTACATATCTAGCTGTTTGTTGAAATGGTACTGATAATTCTTCTCTTATACTACCTGCTGGTATCTTTAAAGCTGGTAAAAGTATTTTATCGTAAGAGATATAAGTACCTATCACGAATAATAAAGTAGCTATTAAGTAGATAAATTCTTTTCTTCTATAAATAGCTAGTACTAAAATAGTACCAACTGCTACATATATTCCATTATTTCTTAATAAATATAATAAGATACTTAATAGTAGTAATACTACATACTTAGATGTTTTTATCTCTTTATTATTATCTATTATAGTAAACAATGTTATAACAAAGAAGATAATTATAGCAGTATATAATGTATCTTTAACTGCACTCATTGCATAGAAAGGAAACATTGGTACTAATGAATAAATCATAAGTAAGACAAATGATAATATTAATGATTTCTTTTTCTTATAAAGATAAGAGATAGTATAAGCTAAACTACTAGCAAGTGTAATACTTTGCATAATAGCATAAATAAATAATCCTAAATTATCACTGCCTATCAATCTTCCTAGTTTAATAGAGCCACCTAAAAGCATAGTATGAAAGACTGGATGATGATTAGTAAGATTAACTTTATCTGATAAGGGAATAACATAATCTATATATTTAGTTTTTACATTAAAAAACTGTTTTATTTGAAAGCTTGGATCTTTTGATAGTATTAATGGATAAAATGCTATCATATAAATCAACCAAAATAGTAATATAACTATTAATGAAAATAGGAATGGATGCTCTTTAAAAAGTTTAATAATTTTATTCTTTGTATTAAATTTATAAGTTACTTTTCTTTCTAAAAATGTATCTATAAAACAGAATATAGTCTTTATTAAGTAATAATAACAAAATACTTGTATTATACTTATCAAGAATAATGGAACACTTGAAAAGACTAAATCCCAAGAAGATATTTCTTGATAGCTATTACCTATTACACAACATAAAGAAAATATAAGGGCTAAAATATGTTTCATTGGATGAATCTTTTTATTATATCGTTTATAAAACAAATATAGAGCTATAGTAAGAATAGCCATCACAATAAAACTTAGCTTTAAAATGTTTAGATTAGGTAATAGTTTTTCATAAATCATTTTCTTATTAATAGAAATTGCTATAACTGTTAATATACTTAAGAAAAAATATTTAATCTTATTTCTCATAACTCTCCTCATTCCTATACCAATTATATAATATTTAAAGAAAAAAAGAATAGTTTTCTTTACTTTCATTGTAAATAGATGTCGACTAGTTAAATTTATTAATAGTTATTTTGAATCATATTCTTTAATGAGGTGACATAATGGGTACTAGTATTATTATTCTTACTTATAATCATTTAGAGAAAACTAAGAAGTGTATTGAAAGTATTAAAACATATACTAAGAATGAGGTTTATGAAATTATTGTAGTAGATAATAATTCTAATGATGATACTATTAACTGGTTAAAGACTCAGTCTGACATTACTGTAATTTATAATAAGGAGAATAGAGGGTTTCCAATTGGATGTAACCAAGGTATTAGTGTGGCTAATAAAAGTTATGATATTCTTCTTCTTAATAATGATACTATTATAACTACTAACTGGTTAACTAATTTGAGAAAGTGTTTATATTCTAAGCCTAACATCGGAGCTGTCGGTCCTGTTTCTAATTGTAATGATAATCTACAAGGAGGTAGTTTTACCTTTAAAAATTTTATTGATATGCAGATGAAGGCTATAAAAAATAATATAAGTGATAGTAATAGATGGGAAGAAAAAGTTTTTCTTACTGGTTTTTGTCTACTTATTAGAAGAGAAGTTATTAATAAGATTAAGATGTTAGATGAAAGATACAGCCCTGGTTATATTGAGGATAATGATTTAGCTTTACAAATACTATCTTCTTCTTACAAGTTATTTTTATGTCATGATTCTTTTGTCTATCATGAAAGGGGTACTAGTTTTAGAGAAGATATTAATAAGTTTAATTCTCTTATATTAAGGAATAGAGCTATTTTTGAAGATAAATGGCATTTTTCCTGTTTTGAATTTGATAATAGTAAAAATTCCTCTATCTTTCTTGCTAATAAACCCAAAGATATTCTAGATTATAATTCATCTATTGGAGTATCTTCTTTAAGAATTAAGTACTTCTTTAGAAATAGTAATATCACTTTGCTTGAAGAAGATGCTAATAAGAGAAAGTTTAGTAATATGTTTTTTAAAACTGTAAGTTGTTTAAATGAATTAAATGGTAACACTTTTGATACTATTTTTATTGGTAATTATCTAGAAAAGGTTGATAGTCCTATTTTATTTCTTAATAGTCTAAGACCATATCTAAAGGATAAAGGAAGGATAATTGGTGAGTTTAAAAATATTAGTTATCTTAAGAATATTAATTTATTACTAAGTGATAATTGGTATTATGAAAATTTTAATAAACAAAATAATTTCACTAGAAATGATATTATAAGAATGGCACTTGATTCTAAATATAGAGTTGTTACCATTTATCCTTTTTACCATAAAGAAAAAGAATTAATATCTTCTATCCATACTAATTCTTCTTCTATTTATTATTATTCTTTTGTTATAGAAAAGATTTAATTATTCATCTTCAGCTATTTGTTTTTTATAAAATGGAAGATTTTTAAGTTGTTGAAAAGCAACTACTATTACTGCTCCTATAATAAAGAATAAAATACTAAATGTTTTAAGAGTCATTGCATTTTGTGGTACTTTTAGAGTTGTTGGTCCTATTACTATAGCATATAATGAACCTAACATCATTCCAATAATAGCATATACCATAGCAGAACGATGTTTATCTAATAGTTTTTTAATTATTCTTAGTACTGTAGCTACTCCAAACAAGATTCCAAGTCCTAGTGCTAATAAAAGTGGAAAACTACTAAGGTCAAAATGAAGGAAATCTTTAACACCACTTATCACTGGTATATATAGTCCGAATGATAAAAGTATAGTAGATCCTGATATTCCTGGTAAAACCATAGCAGAGATAGCAAGCATTCCAGCAATGAAGATATAGATAAACATTCCTATATTTAAGTGAGTTAGGTCTAGATTACTTCCCATCTTTAATGATGATAGTAGTATAACAGCTAAGGCTCCTACAATAGCCCATATTATATTTATATATTTTCCTTTAACTGTTTCTTTTTCTTCTATAATCATGACAGGAATTGCTGCTATTATAAATCCTAAGAATAGGGAACTCATTTTATATATTTCTTTGTCAAATAAGTTAGCTAAGATAGTAACAGCTAAGCCCATTCCAATAATCCATCCTAGGAATAGTTTTACTAAGAATTTTATTGATTTAATTTTTTCCTCTTTTGTTCCTTTTAATAAGTAGTTTAGTGAATTAATAAACTTATCAAAGAACCCCATTAAAAATGCTATTGTTCCACCACTTACTCCTGGCACACTATCAGCTAGTGCCATAAAAAATCCTCTTATAACATTAATTATCATTAATAACCAACCTTTCTTTTATCATATTATGATATACTTTTCTAGATAATCACAAATGATATATTGAGTATAGCATAATTCTATTAAAAAAAATAGCTACCATTTTTGTTATTTTACAATTAAATACCAACTCAAATCACTACGGATTTTACTAAAAAATTAATAGTTAAATTGTTTTTACAGAACGCAAATAGTATAATTAAGTGCAGGGAATACTAACTGTTCGAGTACTTGCCGACTTCTTATAGGAAGGAGGCTTGATATTATGAAGAAAAAAGATTTATTAATCTCATTTCTAATACTAATTATCATTTTATTAATAGTCTCTTTAATGATTCTATGCATAAAAAAATAGTACTCAATTCATTAAACCGAATGTAAATTAAGTACTAAACCAATTATTTATGGTAAGTACTCAACGTTGCAAAGTTAAGTACTCCCTTTTTCTATTGTATGCAAGTAGTCTTACTTACATACTAATAGTATCATAAAAATTAGCTTTTAACAAGTTGCTTTTAGGCCTATTTGTTACATAGATATCTATATTAACATTTATAATCAATATATGGTGCCGACTAAAGGATTCGAACCTTCGACCTACGCGTTACGAGTGCGTTGCTCTACCAGCTAAGCTAAGTCGGCATATAAAAACTTTACTACTTAAGTATAGCAAAGTTTTTTTACTTTTTAAAGACTATTCTGTTCTAAGAGCAATAACTGGGTCTTTTTTACTTGCCATCTTAGCAGGAATGAAACCACTAAGTACAGTTAAAGATACACTTATTAATAAGAGAATTAAAGCATGAACTGGATTAAGTTTAGCAACAGAAGCTAGTCCTGACAAATTTTCAATTATTCTATTAGCTGGAAAAGTTAATAGATAAGCGATAACTAGTCCTAAGATTCCACTACATAAACCAATTAACATAGTTTCAGCATTAAATACTCTAGTTATATCTTTTGCTCTTGCACCCAAAGCTCTTAAAATACCTATTTCTTTAGTTCTTTCTAAGACAGATATATAAGTAATTATAGCTATCATTATACTAGATACTACTAAAGATATTGATGAAAAGGCAATTAATACTACGGTAATAGCATCCATTATTCCACTAGATAAACTACTCATTAATTTTGCCATATCTGTATAAGTTATTTTATCACTATCAGCTTTATTTTTATTATATTTATCTAAGTAACTAGTTATTTTATCCTTACTAGCAAAATCCTTTGGATAAAGATAAATAACTGCTGGTGTCATATCTGCCCCTAAATAAGCTAAGATATCTTCTTTAGTAGTAGTATCATCAAAACTAGTACCCGTTAAAATATTATAATCTTTATCTTCCTGAGCTTTTACTATTTCACTATCTTTATTTATAGAAATAATTTTATCAACTAAAGCTCCGGTATAAAATATTAATGCTTGATTAGTAAACATCTCCTTATCTTCTTTTCCTCTAATAATAGCTTTTATTTTAACCGTTATACTATTAGTATTGTTATATACTTCGTCATAATTACTAGTTGGAATAAAATTATTACCTAGTTTTTTATAATAATCATTATTAGTAACTATCTTGAATTCTTTATTTAATATGTCATCGAAGGATATATTTTTAGATGAATCAAATCCTAAGGATTCAATTAGTGCTTTACTAACCTCATTTTTGGAATCTATTGCTAAAATCAGTCCTTCTTCTTTACTATCGATTTTTCCTGCTAAAACATCATAATTATCTTCTACTATGCCTGATTCTTTATCTTGTGTTCTAGTAGGGAAAATTTGCCACACCATACTATTTGCCATATCTACTTTTTTATAGTTATTATTGTTATCTTTAGTTATTAGATTAAGTCCTGTTTTCTTAAGATAAGATATACCACTTAAAAGATTACTATCAATGTTTTCTATATAATTTATATAATCTTTAGTTATATTGTTAGTATGTACTATTTTTTCCATTACTGATTCAGTTGGCTTTACTACTTGTTCCGTTGGATACTTATCCTTTTTATTAGTTGATGTTTGCATTTGTTCTTCCAAAGTATCTTCATCCATTTGCATAGCTTGACTACTAATAGTTACAGGCATCTGTGATAAGGTACTTTTTTCAAACTTGTCTATTTGTAGTTGAAAGCCATTGGAAAGAGATAAAATTAGAGCAATACCAATTATACCAATAGAAGCAGCAAAGGCAGTAAGAAAAGTTCTTCCTTTTTTAGTCTTAATGTTATTGAATGATAAGTGAATAGCTGATAAATAACTAAGTACTGTTTTTTTGATATGAACTGTTCCCGTATCTATTTCTTCTTCTTTAATTGGATTAGAGTCTGATAGTATTTCTCCATCTTTAAATTCAATAATTCTACTAGCATAATTTTTGGCAAGTTCTGGATTATGAGTTACCATTATAACTAATTTATCTTTAGCTATTTCTTTGATAAGATTCATTATTTGCACACTAGTAGTAGAGTCAAGGGCTCCAGTTGGTTCATCTGCTAGAATTATATCAGGGTTATTAACTAAACTTCTAGCTATTGCTACTCTTTGCATTTGACCACCACTTAATTGATTAGGTCTTTTATGAGCATGATCTTTTAAACCAACTTTATCTAGGGCTTCTAAGGCTTTTTCTCTTTTATTTTTTCTTTTATAACCAGATAAAGTTAAAGCCATTTCTACATTTTCTAAAACACTTATGTGACTAATTAAATTATAAGACTGAAAAATAAAACCTACACAGTTATTACGATAACTATCCCATTCTGTTGCTTTAAACTTTTTAGTACTTTTTCCATTAATAATTAAATCACCTGAGTCATATCTATCTAGTCCACCAATAATATTTAATAGAGTTGTTTTTCCACTACCAGATGGACCAAGTATAGCTACAAACTCATTCTTTCTAAAACTTAAGTTTACTTTTTTCAAAGCATGTTGAACAAAGTTACCTGTCTTATAACTTTTACTTATATTTTTTAAATCTAACATATTTCACCTTCTCTTTATTAGTATATCATTATAAGCTAAAAAACAGTCATATTATTTTATAACAACTGCTCTTTTAGATGTATTATTATATATTTGTTCTATTTTACTTTTAGAAACATGCCAGCTGGTTCTTCCATCATCATGTGTCCATGGGTCAATTAATATTTGTTCTTTAGTGATTGAATTATATCCTACTAATAATAAGACATGAACATTCTTAGGTGCTCCTTCTATATAGGCTTTAGGTTTATTTAGTTTTGATGTTAAATAAATTATTACTGGATTACCTGCTGCCACTTGATTGTCTAAGTCAGTTAAGGTTGCTCCTGTCGCATCTTCTATATTAATATACCCCGATGATGTTTTACCATAGGCTACTAAAGGGCTAGGTGCTATCCAATGAGGTACGCTTACTGGATCTTCTGTAAAAATATCATAGATAAAACCACTAAATGGATTAGTACTTTTAGGCATATTAGTAGCATAAGTCACTAAATCCATATTTTGTAGATAGCCTTTATATTGTAAAGCCATCAACATACAAGCTGCTTCACAACCATTAATAACCCCATTTTTATTTTGACTAATATATGGCACATTTAAAACTGTCCAAGCTTCTTTTATTTGTCTTTCTCTTTCTTTTCTAGCTTCTTCTTCTTTTCTTTTTCTCTCCTCTTCTTGTCTTATTCTTTCTTGTTCTTCCCTATAAGCTAATTCTTTATCTACTATGTTAAGATAATTATCTTGTTCATTAATTACATCTTGTTGTAATATATTGTTTTTTAGAGCAAGAACTTGATTTAAATTTTCTCTTGTTATATCACTTCTTACTGTTTGATATGTATTATCAGTAAATAATAATGCTATTGATGTTTTATAAGTGTTAATATTATCAATTTGTTCTTTAATAGTATTAATCCTAGGAAGAAGTAGTTCTTGATGTGTCTTTATTAATTTATTACTTCTTTCTAATAGTTCGTTTACCATTTCAATAGTAATACTAGATTTAACTATATTATTTTCATAGTAATTATTAATATCATCCCTAAGTTTAATATATTTATTTAATTCCTGCAGATTTGTCATTAAGCTCTTCTTTTTTTCTTTATAAACAACTAAATCCACTGATTTCTCTACTTTTTCCACTGATTTTAAAGTAATGCCATCTACTGGAATTTTTTTATCCACATCTTTATATAAGAGTGTATAAGCTTGATATGTTTTCTTATACTGAAGCTCATTCTTATCACTAATTATTTTAGCAGTTACAAAAAGAGAAATACTAATAATCAACAATAAGACACCTAATATTACTAACACTTTTTTTCTCATACTGCATACCTCTATTTTAATAATATCTTATATTAAATTTTTGTCAAGAAAAAAACTGTTTTCCACAGTTTTATAGATATTCTTTTAATTTATCCACAGTTTTCTGTTGAAACTTTAAAAAGTCTTCTGCTAACTTTTTATCTTCTTTCTCTGCTTCTTTTGCAAAGTCTTTTATTTTCTTTTCCATTTCAATAGAGCCCATTGATACACCTTTAATTAACATATCAGCAATAGCAGCATCACTATTATCTTTCTTTACTTCTTTAGTAATTCCCATCGTTGACATCATTTTTGCAATTAGTCCTTCTTCTTCAAGTTTAACATTTTCTTTTTTTAGTTGTTCTTTAGCTTTACTTTTAAATTCTTGATATTCTTTTAAGATATCTTCAGCTAGTCCTTTAATCTTATTATCTCTATCTTTCAAATCTTCTAATAAGTGTTCCATTGTATAACTTCCCATGGAAGCATCTTTATAAATATGTTCTAATAATTCATTTGTCTCTTTCATTCTATTCTCCTTCTATTTTTTCTTTTTCTTGTGATAATGTTTGACACTTTTCTGTTATTTTAGTAGCATCTGCTTCTTCTAATTTATAAAATCCACATCTAAACATAGTTTCAAATGTTTCTCTTTGTAATTGTAATAAGTCATCATACATTTTCTTATATTTACTAAATAATGTCTCATTACTTACTTCCGTAAGTGCTACTGTATAATCTTTAACTATAGCTTTTAGAGTTGTTAACAAATCATTTATATAATCTTTATCATTTAATTCTATACCTTCTTCTACTTCTATCTTTTGATTAGAAATTTCTTTATTCATTGTTACCTCCTTGTTTTAAGATATCTAATATCTCTTGCATATTTTCATTAAAGGTATTACCTGCTTTTTCCATTATCTCTTCTATTTCTAGATTATTTACCATATCTATATAATTGACTATTTTTTTATAGGCTAGATAATTCCAATCAAACATATCTACTAAATAATCTAAATCTTTGTTAGAAATAATATCTGGTACTTGTTCATAATTCATTTTTATCATCCTCCAATATTATTATTAATAGTTTTTTAACTTTTATACAAAAAAGTATCAATTATAATTAACTGATACTATACACCTGTTTTAGGTGGAACTATTTCATCGTTTTTATTTTCATCTATATTAATAGTTTCTATTTCTTTGGTTTTTTCTTTTGTTAGTTGAAATTCCATATATGCTCCAAATTCATAATTCATATATGCGTTTGTTGTATATGGTCCATTTATATAAAAATTCATTGTTGTTAAAATGTTTTCACTTAATGGATTAATTATTCCTAAATCTTTAGTAAAGTAGTCATTACCTAGTTCTTTATTTCGCATATAACTACCGATTGCTGATAAGTTACTTGTTTTATAATCATATTTTTCATCACCAAATAAGACACTAAATAGGACATTATACCAATAGTTATAACCAAGTTCTGCTATTTCTAAATTACTTTCTTTAATAGGATAATTATTTCCATTAAATATTTCACTTATTACATTTGCTGGTAAATCTTCTAGATTTTTACACTCTAAATTATACTTTTTATTATAGAAATCTAAATAATATTTATTTAATTCTTCTATTCCTTTATAACCCGTTTCTTCTAGTTTTTTCCCTAAAGTTTCATCAAGCATCATATCTTTTTTTATACTTTTTCCATATAATGTTCTTATTGCTGTATTTGCTGTTCTATTAGGTCCAAAAGTTCCTGCTATTACTTGTCCATCAAAACCTTTACTGTTTTCTAATCTTTCTTCATAATTACTAATATCCATTGTAGATAAGATAAAGCTTTTATCTTTATATAAGTATTTATTATTTGATTTATTAATTATTTGAATATTAACTTTAATTCCATCTCCTGGTACATAGCCATCACTTTCGCTAATTGCTTTAAAAATAGTTGGCACTATATCAATGGTATCTTCATTATAATTTTCAGGAATTGTATAGGTTGCTGTAACACTATCTATTACTCTCTTAGTTATATTCACATCTATTTTTTCCACAATACCTGTGGATAAAGTTTTTTCTTTTATCTTTACTGTTTGATATTTGCTTAAGTTTTTAGCAGACACTGGTATACTACTTATTAGTAATAGAAGTGCTATTACCATAATTAAAAATAATTTTCTTTTCATAATTTCTCCTTTAATTTTGCCCCTATTACCAGATAAAGTCCATCTTCATCTTGGGAACAAGTCTGTAGTATTAATAGTTTATTAGTTTTATCTATATTTATACCTGTATCATATATAGATTTTTCCTTAAGTTCCTCTAAGTGCTTTATAAATGTTTCATCAGTAAACTCTAATCTAGTATAAAAATAATCTTCTTTTAATAGCATAACAGTAAACACTTGATATATTTCTTTCTTGTCTTTGTAGTTAAGTTCTATATCTTGATGTTTTAAAAAAAAGTCTTGCTTTTTATACCCCAACAGTTTAGTAAATGGTATATCTACTGTAGAAGAACTATGTCCATAAATAATTATTTTTCTAGTACTATTTAGATTAACTCGATAATCAACAAAGAGACTTCCACCAATAAACTCCTCTTTTTTATTATTATGATTCATATAGAACTCATTATCAGTAGTTTGCATTACTGGTTCTTTTGTTATTAAGTTATTAATTGATAGAGTGAACTTTTGATCTTTATTTTCTTGATTTACTACTGGAGTTGTTGTTATTTCTTCACTTTTTATCTCTTGTTGCTTATTATCTACTATCTGTTTTTCTTCCTTACTAGGAATCATAATTATTAAAAGACATATTATTATACTGACAACTGCTATCTTTTTTCTCATCTTCCCTCCTTTTTTCCAATATAGCAGTTTACTAACATAAGATTTGTCGAAAGAAAGGCATAAAAAAAATTAATCTATAATAGACTAATTTTTGACTAAGTTATATATTTTTTCATGAATAGTATTTATATCCTTCATTTTACCATTATCACTACACTCTACTTTTTCCCATGAAAGATAATCTGCTACAAATAAGGCGTTATCATAAATTTTCTTCATAAACTCTAAGTCTCTTTCATAGACATCATTTATTATACCTTCATTATCTGGTCTTTGTTTTCTAAGATTTGTAACTATATCAAAAGGTGCAGTTAAAAAAATAACTTTATCTGGTTTTCTAATACCTAATTTGTTATATTCAAGATCACTTATATAATCGATAAATTTCTTTTTTTCTTCTATATCATCAATAAGTGCAGACTGATAAATTAAATTAGAAGTAGTATATCTATCAAATAATAGGATATCTCCATGATTAAATGCTTTTTCTAAAACTGTATGCCATGTAACTGCTCTATCATTAGCATATAAGTTACTCACAAAGTATGGTGATAAATCACTAGGTTTTCCATATTTACCACTTAAATATTCTTCTACTGGTTTTCCTTGATAAGTATTATAACTTGGAAAGTGATGTGTTGTAACATTATATCCCTCTTGAATAAGTCTATTATGTAACAACTCATATTGAGTAGTTTTACCTATACCATCACATGCTCCTTCGATAACTATTATTTTCCCTTGATTCATTTTATCCTCTTTCAATTATATAAAATCGTACATCTTAAGGTGTACGTTTACTTACATTATGGTGGAGATGAGGGGTATCGAACCCCTGTCCAAAAATAGAGCTACATAAACTTCTACAAGTTTAGATTATTTATTAAATTCGAATTATAGTAAAGAAATAATCAACCAAACTATAATTCTAGTCTTATAATATTCAATTATTTACTAAGACAATAAATAATTATATCTTACTAAATTGAACCGTACATTCTTAACGTAAGAAATTAAGAAAGACAGCGTACAAGCCTATTCTTAGGCAAATGCAAACTCAGTGTCACCACTAAGTCTTGCAAGTACATTTTTAATTTTGTTTCCAGTTATTCTGGTTTAATCTGTGACGTAGATAATTCGACTTGCTATCTATGCTCTACTATTCCTGTCGAAACCAAGACATCCCCAAGTAGCTATATTATAACACACTAGACTCTAATTGTCTATTAGTGATACTTTATTTGTTTAGCTATATCCCTGTTAATATCTCTTTCTTTTATTGTTTCTCTCTTATCATAGTTTTTCTTTCCACGGCAAACTCCCAATTCAACCTTTGCTCTTCCTCTTACAAAGTATACTTTTAGAGGTATTAAGGTATAACCTTCCTGTTCTACTTTAACGGCTAATTTCTTTATTTGTTTTTTATGTAAGAGAAGCTTTCTACTTCTTGTTTCTTCATGATTGAATAGATTTCCTTCTTCATAAGGTGCAATATACATGTTAACTAAGAATACTTCTCCATCTTTAATTCTAGCATAACAATCTTTTAAATTAGCACTACCTTTTCTGATAGATTTAATTTCTGTGCCTTTTAGTACTATTCCACATTCTAAAGCTTCATCTATAAAGTAATCGTGTTTTGCTTTTCTATTTAGTATTTCCATAATGCCTCCCTATATATCTTTCATTTTAACTACATCTGTTTTTGATAAAACTATATCTTTATATTTATTATAGTAGTCTCTATATCCCGGTAACAAGTTATCATTTAGTTCACTATAAGGATATACTTTAAAATCTCTTTTCTGTGGATAACTATTAGAGTAAGTATATATTAATTCTGCTGCCTGATTCTCTAAACTTATAGTGGTATTATCTTTTTCCACAGTTTTTTTAATATCTACACTTACCATTAGACCAGTTAAACATTCAACTCCAACTTGATCAGAGATAAAGTTTCCTAATGAATATATTACCATAGTCTTTCCAATAAACTCAATCGGTTCTACTACATGCGGATGACTTCCTATAATGATATCAACCCCAAGATTTGCTAAATAATTAGCTATTTCTACTTGAGTATCACTTATTCCGGTTGAGTATTCTGTTCCCCAATGCATGGCTACTATTATAACATCTGCTTCTTCCTTTACTCTTTCTATATCAGCTTTAACTAATTCTTCATTATAAACATTATTTAAATATTCTTTACCAGTTGGCGTAGATAAACCATTTGTCCAAGTTGTGTAAGAGAAAAAAGCATACTTTATTCCATTTATTTCTTTAATTATCTTTTTATCTCTATCTTCAAATGAACTATAGCTACCAGCAGTTAAAATATTTTTCTGTTTATTCCAATATGCTAGAGAATTTAAAACTCCTTGCTCTCCTTTATCCATAGTATGATTAGTAGCAAGGGAAACAAGATTAAATCCGGCATCTATAAAGGCATCTCCTACTTCATAAGGTGAATTAAATCTTGGATAGTTAGAAAGTCCTAATTCTTCACCACCTAGTATAGTCTCTTGATTATAGTACTCTAAATCATATTTACTAGCTATTGGTTTTATTCTTTCTAGCATTGGTTTAAAGTCATAACCATCATTAGTCTTAGCATCTTGATATAGAGTACTATGAATAAGGGCATCTCCTACCATAAGCAAGGAAGCTTTCATTTCCTTTTTAGTTTCTTTTTTTAAAACTTTTTTGATACTCTTATTCTCTTTTATTTCTTGTTTAGGGATACTTTTAAAAACGAAAAAGGTCGTAAGAAGGAAGAAAAATATGACTATTACTTTTCCAAAAATAGTTAAATTACATCTTTTCTTTTTCTTCTTACTACGCATTGTAATCACCTACATTTTTTTAATAATTTTAAAGTCAATTGTTTTAGCTTGTTTATTAGCAGCTACTACTTTAATTTTTACTCTGTCACCAATAGTATATCTTATATTTGATTTTTCACCAGTTAGAGTCATTCTTTCTTCATCATAGATAAAATAGTCATCTAATAAACGAAGTGGTACTAATCCTTCAACTAAGTTATCTAGTTGAACAAACATCCCAAAACTCATAACAGAAGATATCATACCTATATATTCTTCACCAATATGTTCTTCCATATATTCTGCCATTTTCATATCTTCTACTTCTCTTTCACAATCAATAGAAGCTCTTTCCATAGCAGAAGAGTGATCTGCTACAAAGATTAGTTTTTCCTCCCAATGATGAAGAGTTTGAGGAGACATATCATGATTAAATAAATAAGTTCTTAATAGTCTATGAACTGTTGTATCAGGATATCTTCTAATAGGCGATGTAAAGTGCGTATAACATGGACTTGCCAGACCATAATGTCCTAAGTTTTGTGGTAAGTATACAGCTTTTTGCATACTTCTTAATAATAGACTTGATAGTATAGGAAACTCTTTTTTATCTTTCAAACAATTTAAAATATGTTGAACAGTTGTAGGTTTATTATCCTTAATATTTCCAGTTACGTGATAACCTAAATTACTAACAAATGCTAAAAAGTTTTGAATTCTTTCCTGCTTAGGATATTCATGTACACGATAAATAAATGGTAAATTCATATAGAAAATATGAGTTGCTACACATTCATTAGCTGCTATCATAAAGTCTTCAATTAAGTTTTCTCCTAAACCTCTTTCTCTTAGAACTATATCAGTTGGTTTACAATTTTCATCTACTAATATTTTAGGTTCATCCACATCAAAGTCTATATAACCTCTTTTAGTTTTAGCTTTTCTTAAAATTGTTGCTAGCTCTTCCATTTCTCTTAAATCATCAGCAAATTCTTCATAACCTTCTGGAACAATATTCTTTTCTAAAATACTATTAACTTTCTTGTAAGTCATTTGTTTTCTAGATTTAATAACACTTTCAAAGATATCATAATCAACTAATTTACCTTCATTAGTATATTCCATTACACAGCTTATAGCTAAACGATCAACATTAGGATTTAGTGAACAAATACCATTAGATAATTCATGAGGAAGCATAGGAATTACTCTATCAACAAGGTAAACAGAAGTTCCTCTATCCATGGCTTCTTTATCTAGTGGGCTACCTTCTTTAACGTAATAAGAAACATCAGCGATATGAACTCCTAAAACATAATTACCATTTTCTTTTTTATCAATACTAATAGCATCATCGATATCTCTAGTGTCATCACCATCAATAGTAAATATTACTTTATCGCGTAAATCTCTTCTTCCTTTTAAATCTTCTTCTCTTACTTCCATAGGTAAGGTCTTAACCTCTTCTACTACATCTTCTGGAAAACTACTATTTATATGATACTTTTCTACAATTGATAAAATATCAACCCCTGGATCATTTTTATGTCCTATTATTCTTAATACTTTTCCTTCCGCTTGATGATTACTAATTCTTTTGATAATTTCTACAACTACTTTATGTCCATCAACAGCATTTAAAGAGTTTTCTTTTTTAACGATTATTTCTAAGTTAACTTTATCTTCATCTAATTTCACTTTTCCTATATTATTAAAGAAGTTAATCTCACCAACAAACGTATTAGTTTGATGTTTTAAAACTCTAATTATTCGTCCTTCTAATCTACCTAAGTCTTTTTTAGAAGTCAATTCTACAATAACATAATCCCCATGAAGTGCTCCATTCATATTATCAGCACTTACATATACATCATCACTTAAAGAATCTACATCAACAAAACCAAATCCTTTTTTATTAGAATGTAAATATCCTTTTAATAAATGACTATCAGAAAACAACATATATTTATCTTTATTAGTATGGTATATACTTGTTTCTACTTCCATTTCATTTAAGATATGTAAAAGTTCTTCTAAATTACTAGTACCTAGTTGTTCTTCTAATTCAAAAACAGTTAAGCTTTTTTCTGATTTTTTTAGTATTTCTAATATTCTATCTTTCATATCATTACCTCACTATATCTTTATTTTACCACACTAATATAAATTTTAATAATTATTTTTGACTATCTACTTTCATCTCAAATAAAATATTTCTTAATTCCATTGCTCTTTCAAAATCCAACTCTTTAGCAGCTTTCATCATTTCCGTTTCAATTCTTTCTATTTCATTTAATTTTTCTTGCTTAGTTAATCTCTTAACTTTCTTGCTACTTGTCTTATTGTCTATATTACTTACTACTTCTCTAATCTCTTTAATTATTGTTTTAGGTAATATTCCATGGTCTTTATTATATTTATCTTGTATAGTTCTTCTTCTTGCTGTTTCATCTATAGCTTTTTGCATACTATCAGTTATCTTATCTGCATACATGATAACATGTCCGTCTTTATTTCTAGCACAACGACCTATTGTTTGAATCAAACTTCTTTCACTTCGTAAGAATCCTTCTTTATCAGCATCTAGAATTGCTATTAGTGATACTTCAGGAATATCTATACCTTCTCTTAAAAGGTTAATACCAACTACTACATCATATTTACCTACTCTTAAGTCATGAATAATTTGTAATCTTTCTAAAGTTTTAATCTCAGTATGAAGATAAGCTACTTTTATATCAACATCTTTTAAATAATTAGTTAATTCTTCTGCCATTCTTATTGTCAAGGTAGTAATTAATACTCTTTCATTTTTTTCTTTACGGATTCTTATTTCTTCTATTAAATTATCTATTTGTCCTTCTTGTCCTCTTACTTCAATAGTAGGATCTAGTAAACCAGTAGGTCTAATGATTTGTTCTACATACTCACCGTTTGTCTTAGAAAGTTCATAATCACCTGGTGTAGCTGATACATAAATAGCTTGATTAATTTTCTTTTCAAACTCTTCATATTTTAATGGTCTATTATCTAAAGCACTAGGCAAACGAAAACCATAATCAACAAGATTCATTTTTCTAGCCCTATCTCCATTATACATTCCTCTTACTTGTGGTAGGGTTACATGCGACTCATCTACCATTAGTAAATAATCATCTGGAAAGAAGTCCATTAAAGTAGTTGGTGTTTCTCCTTTATTTCTACCAGCCATAGGAGCAGAATAGTTTTCAATTCCATGACAAAAACCAGTCTCTTCTAACATTTCAATATCATAATTAGTTCTTTGTTCTAATCTTTCAGCAGCTAATAATTTATTTTCTGCTTTTAATTCGGTTAATCGTTCTGCAAGCTCACTTTTTATTCTCTTAACTGCTGCTTTCAATTTATCATCACTAACTACAAAGTGACTAGCTGGAAATATACTTATCGTTTTTTTATTGGTAATAACAGCTCCTGTTAAAACATCTATTTCACTGATTCTATCTATTTCGTTACCAAAAAACTCGATTCGGTAACCAGTTTTATCTTGATTAACAGGAATTATCTCTACTATATCACCTCTAACTCTAAAAGTTCCTCGATGAAAATCATAGTCATTTCTTTCAAATTGCATCTCTACAAGTTTAGCAAGTACCTTATCTCTTTCTAGTTCATCAGTTACACTAAGAGTTAACATTTTATTTTTATATTCTTCTACTTCTCCAATACCATATATACATGATACTGATGCTACTACTATTGTATCTCGATAAGTTAAAAGAGAAGATGTTGCCTCATGTCTTAACTCATCTATTTCATCATTTATAGATGAATCTTTTTCTATATAAGTATCAGTACTTGGAACATATGCTTCCGGTTGGTAATAATCATAATATGAAACAAAGTAACAAACATGATTATTAGGAAATAACTCCTTCATTTCAGCATATAATTGACCAGCTAAAGTCTTATTATGAGCAAGTATCAAAGTTGGTTTATTAGTTCTTTTAATAACATTTGCCATAGTAAAGGTTTTACCTGTACCAGTTGCTCCTAATAATACCTGTTCTTTTTTGCCTTTTTCTATACCATCAACTAACTTTTCAATTGCTTCTGGTTGATCTCCACTTGGTTTATATTTACTAACTAATTCAAACATTTTTACCTCCGCTCATTTATATCGTATATTTTTATTATAAACAATTAATCAAATTTTTTTCACTTGTTTTTAATTATCTCTATTATAATTACCAAATATACGTTCGTCAATGTTTTTTTGCAAAAGAAAAAGAAAATCACTAAATTCTCTTTTCTTTCTTACTAGTATTTATTCTTTCATTAATTTCTTTCATCTTAGCTTCATTTGGTTCAAAATGTTGCCAGTCGCAAGAAAATTCATCACTCTGCAATGGCCAAATACCACCACACTCATAACCAACCGATGCAAACACCTTACAGATTGTGTCACCTAGAGTAATTATATGGGGATTATGCTTAGCTTTTTCTTCTCTATCAATAAGCAAATCTTTTTCATAGTCTGTCAATAAACTATCATCAAAACTACCATTCTTATTTCTTGGAGTATAAGGATTATCTAGTGGATTGATATCAATAGCAAGTCCTAAAGCATGCTTTGACAAGTTAGTTTGATTAGTTATTCTTCTATAACAAAAACAACTACTATTATTATGAGAAACACTATTTCTATCAGTAGCAAGAGCTTCCCCTACCCAAAAGTCATCTATTAACTGCATAGAATTAATCTGATATTTTAACATAAATAATGAAGAAAATACTTCTCTTACTTCATCAAGAATAACTTTATTAACTATCATTTCCCCTACTACTACATCATCATCATAATTATAATGTAACATTTTTATATAAGTTAAATCACTCAAAGAAATATCATCATTCTTTTGATAACTCTTACAATTTATTCTTTTATATACATCATCATTTTCTACTATATCTTTATTCTCAAAAAGGAAATCAGAACAATTAACTTTTTGACCAACCTTTGTATTTTCTAACATAATATCAATCCCCCTTAATTATATGCTTTACTTTAGCTCAATAGTAATAGAATCAATATCTGGATTGAATTCTCTATAGGTAACTCCACATTCATCAAACAATCTTCTAGAAGCTATACAACTATCAGTATCTTTATATTTATTGTCTAAATAAATAATTTCTTTTATACCAGATTGAATTATTGACTTAGCGCATTCATTACAAGGAAAAAGTGAAGCATAAAGTTTGGAACCTTCTAAGTCTCTTTTGTTTCCCCGAAAATTTAAAATAGCATTTAATTCTGCATGACAAACATACATATATTTAGTATCTACTGGTTTTCCATCTCTTTCCCAAGGAAAATCACTATCATGAAATCCATTAGGTGCCCCGTTATAACCAATTGATAAAATTCTATTATCATTACTTACAATACAAGCACCTACCTGTGTTGATGGATCTTTACTTCTTAAAGCTGATAATTTAGCAATACTCATAAAATAACTATCCCATGAGATATAATCTTTTCTATACATATCTATCACTTCCTAATTCTTTTATACATTTTTTTATTTTTAGACTTAACTACCACTTGGTAATTTTTATCAGTCTTCAGATAATTATACAAGAAATAACTATCTTTTCCAACTACTAAGTAATCAAAATCATATTTTTCTAAGAATTTAGCTATATCAGTTTTTCCATAATAAACACTAAAATATTCATCTAATATATCTTCTTTTTTATTATTACTCTTTAAAAATATTTCTGCTCTTCCATCTATATAGGGATGATAACCACTAAATTCAAAATAAGATCCATCATTATAACCAGCATATAGCTTTATCTGTTTATTAGCATTTTTATCAAGATAATTAATATACTTTTGATTAGTATTTTTTAAGATATAACTACCATTATAAGTGTTCATAGAGATAGTTAAAACTATCATAGCTATAAATAAGATATATAACTTAACAGGTATTTTTTCTTCTTTTCCATCCTGAAATGGTAAATAAATACTAAGG
>FR901073.1:0-26526 GCA_000438295.1 Clostridium sp. CAG:451 | reverse complement strand
CACACACATAAAATATACTAATATTTCTAAAATTACAAAGTGCCATATAAGTAGTACCTAATATTAATAATAACTGACTAGCTTCTACTTTTCTATTCTTATGATAGATAATTCCAATTAAAAGGATAAAAAATGTTCCAATAAAACAATAATTAACAAGTGTTAAAGGTTTCATTGTAGTAAAGGAATGCATTTCAATAACTTCTCTATTTATCAAATCAACTCCATAGCTAGTTAGTGAATAAAACATATTCTTTATACCATATGGATTTAAGATGCCAACTAAGAATGATAATAAAACCATAAGTGATAATTTAACTATTCTCTTATCCTTCTTCCTAATAAATAATAAAGTAAATTCAAAGATAAAAGGCATAGTAAGTATAAATAAACATAACCACATAGAAGCATGAAAATTAATCAGTAATAGTGATATCAAAGGTAATAAATAAATAAATTTACTATTCTTTTTAAGATATAATTCTAGTATATATATAGTTATTATAAATAATAGTAAACTATAAATCTGTGGTCTTGGTATTATAAAAAAAATTTGTAATAAAATATCTATTATACAAGTGGTTATTACAGAAGAAAATACTTTATTATCATTTAATAACATACATAGTTTATATAAGAAGAAGATAATTAAAGCATTTATAATAAATACTAATAAAAATAATCCTACCCCTCCTAGTAATTTATAAACTTGATAAAAAGATAAAGCTGACAACCACTGTTGCATTACAAAAGAAAAGTTTTCATGCATTGATAAGAAATCATATTTGGGAAAACCACTTGTTATTATTTTTTTACCATATGATAATAAGAACCAGATATCGCTTTCCTTTCCAATATTTATTTTTGTTACTAAAAAAAGAGGAAATATAAAATATAGATAACTAAGCCACTTACTTGGTTTATATTTTTTAAACATTTTAATACCTACTTTCTAATATAGAGATAAGTCTCATCAACTGTTACTACTTTTTGATAGTTTTTATTGTTTTTTAAATAGTTATATAACATTTCATTTCTATTAACAACTAAATGTGTAAATTTATACTTATCTAAAAACTTTTCCACATCCAATATTCCAAATGACATATTATAATACTCTAACATAATATCTTCTTTATGATTATTAGCTTTTACAAATACTTCTACTCTTCCATCCATATAAGGATGATAACCACTAAGCTCATAGTAAGAACCATTATCATTATTAGCATATAATTTTATATCTTTTTTGACATTTTTATCTAAGTATTCTATTATTTTCTTATTAGGATTTACTAGATTATACTTTCCATCCAGAGTATTATAACCAATTAATATTAAAAGACAAATTATAACTACTATGTAAAGTTTTTTAGGTATAAACTTACTTTTTCCATCACTAAAAGGTAGATAGATACTAAAAAATGGTAAAACACAAATATAGAATAAAGTTACATTTCGAAAATTACATAATACCATATAAAATATTCCAAACATTAATAATACTTGATGGACTGAATATTTCTTTTTGATAAATATACAAGCTAATAAGCCAAAGAATAAGCTTAACACTATATAATTAGTAGGAGCTAATACACCTTTTAAAGTGAATGGTGACATTTCCATAACCATTTTATTTATAGTATCTACTCCATAACTAGTTAGAGAATAAGTCATTGCTTTTAATCCATAAGGATTTAGAAAGCCTGCTATAATAGAGAAGAAAACAACTTGTAATAATTTAAACACTTTTTTATCTTTCTTCTTTAAGTAGCTATAACTAAATTCAACTAAATAAGGCAACATAAGTATAAATAAACAAGGCCACATAGAAGCATGAAGATTAACTAGTAACAAAGAAAGGACTGGAATTAACCAAATAAATTTTGATTCTTTTTGCAAATATTTTTCTAAGATATAAAGTAATATTATAAATATTAGAAAAGTAAACATCTGTGGTCTTGGTGTTACAAAGTAAGTCATTAAAAGGATATCTATAATAGAACTAGTGATAACTGAACTAAATACTTTTTTATTACTTATAACCATACTTAATTTATAAAGAAAGTAAAGTATTAAAGAATTTAGTAAGAATACTAATATGTATATTCCAACTCCTCCTAATAATTTATAGGATAAGTAGTAAATTATGTCTGATAACCATTGTTGAACTACTAAAGAAAAATTATTATGCATAGATAGTATATCATGATGAGGTAAACCATTTTTTAGTATATATTTACCGTATGAAAGAATAAACCAAATATCCCTTTCTTTACTTATCTTTATAGTAGTTGAAAGAAGAAGAGGAATAATAAAGTATAAATAACTAGTATATTTATTAGGTTTATATTTCATTACTTTTCCTCATGATATGACTTATCCACATTAATATTCCATAATTTATCCAAGTCATGTTCTTCATTATTAATCATTCTACCGCATAACAATCCACTATAAATTGAGTGGTCCATATTATTATAGGAATGAGTACCATTTCTTCCAATACAATATAAATTATCTATATTATTTATATACTTTCTTACTTCATCTATATTTTTATAACTATCAAAATAAGCAGGATAAGCTTTCTTTACTCTTATTACAATACTATCTAATATCTTCCCTTCATAAAACTGCATAGACTTTAATTCTTCTTTAGCCATATTAACTATATCTTTATCTCTCATAGTCCAGAACTCATCATTTTCTTGACAAAAATATTCAAGGCCCATCCAGATATTATTAACTGGATCTTTAACCATATATGGTGACCAGTTATTAAATATTTGTATTCTTCCTAACTTTACATTTTTATCTTGAACATAAATCCAGTTATCATTAACACTACCATGAATAGTATTACTATCCTCTACTTTAAAACTAGGTACTAACAAGCCAACTGTTACAAAGTCACGATATGGTAAATTACTACTTATCTTAGTAATTTTTTTAGGGACATCATTCATATTTAATATTAAATCTTTCAAAGGCATAGAACTAACTAAAATATTACATCGATAATTTATATATCTATTATCTTTTAAATATATAATAGAAGTTATCTTTTCATTATTCTTCTTTACTTTTACAACTTTTGCATTTTTGATGATTTTACCACCTAGCTTTTTAACTTCTTCTGCCAACGTTTCATATAACTGGCCTGGTCCATATTTAGGATAATAAAATGATTCTATCAAAGATGTCTCTTTATTATTATTTTCAAAATGAAAGATTCGTTTAAAATAATCAACCATAACTTTACTAATAGAAATTCCTTTTACTCGTTGACTACCCCAACTAGAGTCTATTTCACAAGGTGTCTTGCCCCAAACTTTAGTAGTATATCCTTCAAAAAACATGGAATATAATTTCTTTCCAAAACGATTAATATAAAAGTTTTCTAAGTTAAATTCATCTAATTTATGAATAATTGATTTTAAATAACTTACACCACAAGAACAAGTAGTAGCAAATCCCATATTTTTAATAGTTTTAAAATTAAAATTAACTGGGTAATCAAAAAATTTATGATTGTAATAAATTCTACTTACTCTATTTCTAATAAGCATGACTGAATCGTCTTTTTCTGGATTTTTTCCTTTCTTAGGAAACTTTTTTTCTATATTTAAGATTTTATCATCATAAGCCGGTTTATTTTGAAGTGGTAATAATTCTAACCAAAGTTTTTTCACCTCTTCATTCTTAGTAAAGAAACGATGCCCTCCTATATCTATTCTATTACCTTTATAATTTACTGTTTTACTAATACCACCAACCATTTCTTCTTCTTCAAAAATTGTTACCTTAATATTTTTATTATTCTTTAATATTTCATAAGCGCAAGAAAGTCCTGCTGGTCCTGCTCCTATAATCACTACATTTTTCATCTTATTTCCCCTCTTAATAAGAGTTTATCAAGCCTAGAATAAATTGTCACTAAAAAAGAGCTAAATAATAGCTCTATTTTATAATTATTACTAGAAAGTATATCCGCCATCAACGCCAATATTTTGAGAGGTGATATATCTTGCTTCATCAGTACATAAGAAAGCTGTCATATATGCTATGTCTATTGGTTCTTGTGGTTTTCCATTAGGTGTTACATTGTTACAAGCATTCCATACTTTTTCACGAGTAGCATCTTCACTTCCAGCCATTTGATCAAGGATATCTTCCCACATACTTGTTCTAATAATTCCTGGACATACACAGTTAACATTAACATTATCTTTTGCAGCTTCTCTTCCTAAACTAGCGGTTAATGCCAATACTGCAGACTTAGTACAACTATAAACACTAAATCCAGCAGAACATGCCTTAGCTGCTATTGATGACATGTTAACAATCTTGCCATATTTATTAGCTCTCATAATATTTAAAGCTTCTCTACAAGAATAGATTGTTCCTTTAATATTAATATCAATTGTCTTATCAATATTTTCTAAACTTTCTTCAGTTAATTCACCAGTTAAACAAACACCAGCTGAGTTAACAACTATATCAACTGTTCCCCATTCATCAATTATTTTTTTATACATTGAAGCAACTTGTTCATAATCAGTAACATCTACTTGATAGCTAATAGCATTAACACCATATTTTCTAATCTCTGTTGCTACTTCTTCACATCTTTCAGGTATTAAGTCTGCTACTAATACATCTGCTCCATTTTTAGCAAATAGTAAAGCACACTCTCTACCTAGACCACTTCCTCCTCCTGTAACAAGAGCTTTTTTTCCTTTAAAATTAAATTCCATATTGTATCCTCCTTAGTATTAAGTTTAACACAATCTATAGAATTTACTAATATTTTTAGATTTAAAATGTAAAATTTTGTCTAATTTTAACTTATTTTATTAATGAATAAACTTTTTGTCTAATATCTGAATCTCCACTACATATTTCATTTTTTATCGGTTTATTAACAATATTTCTATTTTTCATTAGATTATAACTAGTTTCACTTAAAACCATATCACGATAAAGGAAATATATTTGCTTTAAATCAACTGTTTCAATAAAGCCTTTCTTAAAGTGTAAATTCATTTCTAAAGCAGTAGGTAGCGTTTGATTAATATCAGAAAGCGAAGGTACTACTATCTGTAATTTATTTTTCGAGTCAATTTGTGTACTATATTTATGGGCATGACCATGTAATCTTATTATAGAATCGGTTGGTTCTTTACTAAAATTATCTATATGATGATATAAATCTACACTTTCATTTTTAATATTAATAGTATTAAGTAAGAAATTACCAATTATGATATCATGCCTATAACTGTTAGTATAATCAATAATTGATTTTGATTCTTTATAAAAAGCATAGAAATCGTGATTACCACCAACAGCAAAAGTTAAAATATTCTTATCATGTGGATAATCTTTAACAAAATGTTCTAGTTGTTTTTCAATAGTATTATATTCACCCTTACATCTATTAGATAATGAATCAATCATATCACCCGCACATAAAATTATGTTTATACCATTCTTCACACAATAATTAAAGGCATTATCAACTAAATCTAATCGTTCTAATTTATTACCAAAGTGTAAATCAGATATTACTAACATTTTCATATCAGTTTCTTCATGTAAAGATAGTATATTTTTATAGTTATCACTAAATCTATTATGTATAACAGCGGATGAAGATGGTTTTTTATATGTTATTTGACCATTACTATAATACTTCTTTTCGACGATTATTCCTTTATTCTTAAGCGTAAGTAATCTATTATATAATTGCTTATTAGAAATATTTAATTCTTTACTTATATCATTACAAGTTCTACCTTCTTTTATAAGTCTTAATAATAATTCCTGATTTTCTGTCATAAAAATCCCCCACTTTGTTAGTTATTATAAATAAGGAAAAGAAAAAAGACAAGAATTTTCTTATCTTTCTGTCCACCAAGCCCTAAGAGCAGATGGGAAACCAATATATTGTCTTGGATTAATAGTACTTTTTTCATAAGCATAGTAACTACTACATCCTCCTCCAACATTCCAATCACAACTTGTAACTTCTAAGTGTAAGTGGGCTGCAGTTGAACAACCGCTATTACCCATTCTACCAATCATCGTACCAGTATTAACTTGCATTCCTTCACGGATATTTCCATAGCTACTTAAGTGTGCATAGGTTGAATAAATATATCTACCATTTACTAAGTGTCTTATTTTAACAACTTTAGCATTTCCGTTACAACCATAAGGACACCAGTTACCACTAGTACATGAATCACTATATATTTTAAAGATAACACCATCTGCTATTGGATAAATCGGAATAGTTCTATCATTTGAATTAGATAAATCAATTCCTAAGTGTCCCCCATAGCCACCCCAGTTTTGCGTAACATAACCACTAGTCATTGGTCTAAAGAAACCATTTACTGATGGAGGAACAGGAATATTACTTCCACCAGCACTACTACCTCTATGAGCTCTATCATATCTATATTGACAAGCATAAATATCTTCACTTGGTCCACAACCTAACTTTTTATAGTAAGCTAGATTGGCTTTAGCAGCTTTTAACTGTTCTTGAACTGATGGCATAGATTCTCTAATAGATTTAGTATCAGCATTAATTCTTTCTTTTTCACTTTCAAGCTTGGCTTTAAGTGATTTTAATTCTTCTTTCTTAGTAGCTAACTCAGCTGACTTAGCCTTATTTGTTTTAATTAACTCATCTAATTCATTCATTACTTTTTGATTATATTCTGTTAATTGTTCTACTACACTTAATCTATAAACCATTTCTGTAACACTTTCTGCTCCAAAGACATATTCCATATAAGCATTATTACCATTACTTACTTGTAAATACTGAAATAACTGTTTACTTTCTTCAGTTTTCTTTTCTATTTCAGCATTAGATTTATCTATCTCATCTTGTAGGCTTTTCATAGATACTTCTAAATCACTTATTTGTTTTTCATAATTAGCTATATTTTTCTTAATTTCTGCTACTTCTTGATCATTTTTTGCAATCTTTGCTTCCTTCTCTTCTAATTGTTTTGCATAAGAATTTACCTCATTTTCAAATTCTTTTATGGTTTTAGCATCTACTTTAAATGGTAGTAAGCAAAGAGATATTAATAATAAGATAGTTATTTTTCTTCTATTCATACTACACCTTTAAATACTTTCTTACAGCTGAAGATGAACCTATCATACCTACTAATATTCCTATTACAAGTATTATTCCTGATACCATATAAATAAATGGTTCTGGTTCTACTAATCTAATAATTTCTGTATATAAGTAACCATGTAAGTGATTATAAAGGGCTACATAACCAAAGCATACTCCTAATATTGGTAATATTGCTCCAAGACAACCTAGTATCATTCCTTCTACAATAAATGGTGTTTTAATAGCTACATTACTAGCTCCAACAAGTCGCATAATTGATATTTCTCTTTTTCTTGAGAAGATTGTTAGTTTAATAGTGTTAACAATTAGAAAAACTGTTACTAAAATTAAGGCAATAACTACACCATAAGCTCCTTTTTCTACTACACTAAACATACTAATCATCTTATCAACCCAAGCTTCACCATAATTAACAACACTTACTTGTTCCATTTTCTTAATTTTTTCAGCTGTAGTTTTAATCTTCTCTACATCTTTTACTTTTACTTGAAATGTATCCTTTAAAGGATTATCATTGTCTTTCCAAGTAGACATTACCTCATTAAACACTTCATTTTCTTTTCGCATTTCTTCTTTGACAGCATTTTTACTTTGATAAGTTAAACTTTCAACATTATCCATTTTTTCTAGTTTATTTTGTACATCTTTTACCTGCTCTTCTGTAGCATTATTATTTAGGAAAACAACTATTGTTAAGTCTTTTTCCATCTCTTTAGTAAAACTTTCTACATTAAATGTCAAGATGATAGCAACTGCTACTATAAGTAATGTTATTATAATACAAGAGATAGAAGCTAGTGATAGAGAAAAGTTACGAAAGACTGATTTAAAGGCATCTCTAATACTTCTACCTAACATTCTAAAGAATTTCATTCTTCATACTCCCCTTTCTCTACATGTTTTACTAAGTGTCCATCTTTTAAGACTATTACTTCTTTTTTCATTCTGTTAACAATATCTTTATCATGAGTTGCCATAATAATAGTTGTTCCACAGGACTTGTTAATTTCTTCTAGTACTTGCATAATTTCCATACTCATATCAGGGTCTAAGTTACCAGTAGGCTCATCACAAAGTAAAAGTTTAGGTTCATTTACAATGGCTCTTGCTATAGCAACACGTTGTTGTTCTCCACCTGATAATTGATCTGGATAGTTATGAATCTTATGTTTTAATCCAACTAATTCTATTGCTTTTAGTGTTTTCTTTCTGATTTCATCACGTTTAGCTCCTAAAACTTCCATAGTAAAAGCAACATTTTCATAAACTGTAGACTTAGGTAATAAACGGTAATCTTGAAATACTATTCCTAATTTTCTTCTTAGTTTATATACTTTTTTATTTCTAAGTTTTAAAACATTAAGTCCACCAACAATTATTTCTCCTTTTGTTGGTTTCTCTTCACGATATAACATCTTTATAAATGTACTCTTTCCACTTCCACTTCCACCTATTACAAAGACAAAAGATCCTTTTTTTATTGAAAGAGATAAGTCATAAATAGCTGTTACACCATTTTTGTATTGTTTGGTTACATTTTTTATTCTAATTAATTCCATCTTATCCCACCTTCGTATTCACTTAACATTTTAGCATAATTAGACATTTTTTGATAGAGTTAATTATTACCATGCACAAAAAAGCATCAAAATCTTTAATTTTGACACTCTTAATTAGTAATTATACATAGACATTTATCTTTTCTTAGTATTCTATCCATTACTATTTTACTTATTATTAGAATAAAACTAGCATATAAAACTTTAGTAAAAGTAAAGTATACTCCACCAAGTACTACTATTATCATATTAATAATTAATGTGGTATTACTAAGAGGAATTTTAAAGTACTTATAAAATATTTGACTAATGATATTGATTCCCCCATTACTGAATCCTACTTTATACATAAAACCATTACTTATTCCTAAGGATATACCAATTATTAGACAACTTAGAAGTAAGTCAGAGGTATCTATGGTAATAATTTTAGTAACAGCTGATGTTATTGATACAAAAAATGGATAAATAAATGTTGCTAGTAGGCTTGCTATAGTTTGTTCTTTAGATAAAAGGATTGTACTTAATAAAAGACAAATACTACTTCCTATAAAAATAACTATGGATGGTGATACTTTTATTAGATGATTAACAATAATTGCTATACCATTCATTCCCCCAGTTACTAATTTAATTGGATATAAAAATAGGTTAAAAACAATACTAGAAAAAAAGAGACAGATTATCAATACTCCATAACGATATAGAATATTCTTCATCTATTCTCCTCCAAATACTTGATAAGCATCTGTTACTACAAAGAAAGCATCTGGATCTATTAGATGAATTCCTTCTTTGAATCTATAATACTCTTTAGTTGGTATAACACTCATTAAGACATTTTGATCTTTGTCTTTATAACCACCTGTTGCTTCAAATTTAGTAACTCCATGTTTCATTTCTTTTAAGATATACTCTTTAACTTCCTTATCTTTTTTAGTTATTATATAAAATGCTTTTGCATCACTAATTCCTAGTAGCACTCTATCCATTGCCCAAGTAACTAGATATAAAACTATCAAGGCATACATTAATTTATTAAATCCAAAAGCAAAGAATCCTAGTAAAACTATTGTTCCGTCAGTAAATATCATTGCTTGGCCCATTCCAATTTTTAGTTTTTTAGATATAATCATATTTAAAATATCTGTTCCTCCAGTAGAAAATCCAGCTTTAAAAATAAGTCCTGCTCCAACACCTTGAAGGAGTCCTCCAAAAATTGCTACTAAAAGCATTTCACTTTGATTAAAACTAACATATTTAGATAAAAAACTAGTTAGATTTACAAAAATAGGAAATAAGATTGAACCTAAAATACTTAATTTTGTTTTTTCTTTGCCTAAGAATATATAGGATAGAATTAATAAAAATATGTTAGCTATTAATATTACATAAGATTGATTAAATTTAAAGAAATAGTTTAAGACGATTGATAGACCACTTACGCCTCCTGCTACTATGTTATTAGGTGAATAAAATAAATTAAATGCAAGAGCTACTAGTAAACAACCAAAGATAAATTGTGTATATCTTTTTATTTTACTATGCTGATAAATATTATTAACAATTGCCTTGGGATTCATTTTTTGCTCCTTTCAAATATGCTTCCATAAATGGAGTTAAGTCACCATCTAAAACTTTAGTTACGTTACTTGTCTCATATGATGTTCTATGATCTTTTACCATTGAATATGGATGCATTACATAACTTCTTATTTGTGAACCAAACTCTATATTCATTTGTTCTCCTTTTTCTTTTGCTAGTTCTTGTTCTTTTTTCTGTTGTTCTAATACATAAAGCTTAGACTTTAGAACCTGTAGAGCTGTTTCTTTATTTTGAATTTGACTTCTTTCGTTCTGACAAGTTACTACTATGCCAGTAGGAAGATGAGTTACTCTTACGGCACTATCCGTGGTATTTACTCCTTGTCCTCCTGCTCCAGTTGAACGATATACATCTATTCTTATGTCCTTTTCATCTATATTTATATCTATATTTTTATCTATTTCTGGAGTAACATCAACACTTGCAAAGGATGTATGACGTCTATTGGAAGAATCAAATGGAGATAACCTAACTAAACGATGAACACCTTTTTCTTCTTTTAAATAGCCATAGGCATAACTACCATCTACTTTGAAAGAAACACTTTTAATACCAGCTTCTTCTCCTGCTTGATAATTATATAATGTTACTTTATAACCTTGTCTTTCACAGTATCTTAAATACATTCTATATAACATTTCTGCCCAGTCACAAGCTTCTGTTCCACCAGCTCCTGAATGAATATCAATAGTACAAGAATTAGCATCATATTCATTATCAAATAGTAAGTATATTTCAAATTGTTCTACTTCTTCTTTTAATTTATCATAATCTTTTATTAATGTCTCTTCTAATTCATTATCTGGTTCTAGGGATAATAGTTCTATCAAATCTAGAGCATTCTTAGTATCTCCTTTATATGAAATTATATTCTCTAAAATTGCATTTATGTTGCTAAGTTTAGAGAAAACGCTTTCTCTTAATTCTTTATTATCCCAGAATCCTTCTTCTAACTGTTTCTTTTCTAATTCTTCTTTTTCTTTTACTTTCTTATCACAGTCAAAGTAACCTCCAAAGTTCTGCTAATTTTTTATCAATCTTTTCATAATTTCTTTTTAATTCTGCTAGTTCCATAATAATCCTTCTTTCTATTCACATTTTAACAAATTATTTTTTATTAATCAATTATGTGTATAAATTAGTAATTACTGCATAATATATTAGTGGGAAGGGTTCACGAATTTAGTGAAGATTCCCATTATATATAGATGATACTATTAAGTATCAAAAAAACAATGTAATCAAAGCGATTAGATTGTTTTTTCTTTTATTTTAGCTTTCTCAGTAGCTGATACTAGTGATAAATCACTACCAAGAGATGCTATTATATCTTCTTTTTTTAATGATGCTAATCTTTTTTGTAATAAATCACATTCTTCTCTAGTTTCTGTTTGTGTATAAAGTTTTAGAGAAGGTAATAATATAATTGGTTCTTTACAAATTCCTACTGTTCTTTTTAAATAGTCTAGCTGAAAGTCTTCTTTTACTTCATCAATTATTCTTAGGGCAGGTAGTAATAGTCCTGTACTTTTATAATATTCATCTTTAGCAAGTTTTTCAATAAACTTCACTTGTCTTTCACTTTTAGAACTATTAATAGAATCAGCTGCCGTTAATAATTGTTCTTTATTTAATTCTTCTTGATCATATAATAATTCATTTATCCCTCTAGCTTGATACTCTTCTTTACTATTTAAAACTTTACTAGCTAGTTCTAATGATATATCTTCTTTTATCGCTTCACTATTTAATAAGATATTTCGTTCTGCTATTCTTTGATAACTTTCTTTTGACTTTTTTAGTATTATTAGTGACTCTTCTACCTCATTATTCTTATGAATACTAGAACTACACATAACATCTCTCATACAATTAAGTAATACATCATCATTTGTTCTTGATAAGATAAAGGAATAATCTAAAATTTCTTCTTTTGATAAGAATGAATAACATAATAGTTTTCTTAAACCTTTAGAGTATCTATTTGTTATTAAGTCTTTTAATTCTTCTTTAGTAAATTTTCCTTCCTGTATAGTACTAACTGACATTAATTCTAAGATTCTTTCTATCTGTTTTTTATCAGTAGTTTCACTAAGTAATGTTATTACTAACATATCCTCTTTAGATAACTTAACATCATATCCCATATTCTTTAATTTTTCTTCTACTTCTTTTAACACTTTAAACCTCCAAAATATTACTAGAAATACTATAACACATATTTAGCTAATTATTAATTATATTATCAAAAAAATGACCAGTTGTTGAACTAGCCATTAGTTTTTGTTAATACTTTTTGGTATGCCGTAGTTTCTCCTTCTTTTACACAATCAACAAAGAACTTATTTCTCATTTTATAATATCCATGCCAATCATTTCTTTTATTAGTTTTTATAACAGTATGTTCACTTTCAAAATCTAATTGACTTGATGGCATAATACAGTTATGCATTTTTTCATTTTCTAAATTGACATATAATAAGAAATTATCTTTTACACTAGGAGTAGTACCAAAAGTATCTAAATATTCTTCTAAAGTATATTTACCAATTAAAAACCAAATATCATTAGTTTCTTGTATAACACCTTGCGTATATTTTCCAAGTTCATGAATTGCAATTTCTTTATCATTGTTTAAATTTAAACCATTTTCTAACTCTTCTTTTAAATGCAATAAATGAATATATCTTTTAACTTTAGGATTTTTTTCTAGTTCCTTTATTTCCTCAAAGTTTGATCTAATTATTTCTTTTATATCTTCTATATCTAATCTTAAATTTTCTAAAATTTCTTGTTCCATTTTATTCCCCCAATCTATAAATCTGTATAAAAAGTAACTCAATACACTAGTATACTTTAAAAGAACCATTTATATGTATAAATGGCATAATAATTATATAATATTTTCTTTTTTATCACAAGTTATTTTTTATTTTATCTTAGAAAAAAAGCAAAAACGATACATATTTCATAAGCTATGTATCATTTCTATAATTATATTTTTTCAAACAAATATACATTTTCAGGTGATTTTAGTTTTTCAAACACTCTTTGTTTTATTAATTTTCCACCCATATGTTTATAAAATTCATTTGTAGGATTAGCTGCTAAACAACCTACTATCATCTTTGTAAATCCCATATTTTTTAATTCTTTAATTGCCATAGCAAATAGCTTTCTACCATAACCATGTCCTTTATAATCATTTATCAAGTATAAAGCATACAACTCTCCACAATCATTATATTGAGAATCGTCAGACACATCTACATTAATGAAACCTACTATTTCATTATTTATTTCAAGAACATATTGGTGGTTAATATTCTCATCAAACTCTTTATAGAAATTATTTGCTCTTTCTTGTTCATTTAAATAAAGATTATCTAAAAATTCATCGTTTACTATACCTCTATAAGTTTCATTCCATGCAGTTGTTACTATTCTTGCTACAGAAAAGCAATCATTTTTATTCATTTTTCTTATAATATAGTCCATATTTATCTCCTTTACTATATAATGATTATTCTTAAATATTGTTATTTTAATTACTGTTTATTAGTTTTACTTAATACTTTTGAAAGCTTTAAATATGTAGTATCTTCTGACTTATTAAATAGTATTTGTTTTTCTTTTTCACTAAATAAATAATCAAAATCGTTCAAGTTATCACATCCAATATCATTAACTTTTCTAGAAATAATTGTTGTAAAATCTATAGAACTAAAATACTTTAGTAATTTATCATTAATGTTTATAACTTTTCTTAATGGTAAAATTTTACTTGAACCTGATACTAATGGAACATTAGTATCTAAACTATAATTATTTTTCAAACTATAGAAATTTCCATTAAAATCAACATACTTGTTAAATGTTCCACTAAGTTCCTCATCTTTAAATATAAACTCTTTTTTTTCTATATTATCAATAGATAGTTTTCCTAAAGCGTATTTAAATAATAAAGAATCAACTCTATCAAAGCCTATGAGAAATAGTGTTGATATTAAAATTTCAGAATTAATTTTTTCCATATAATAAGTCCCCCATAACTTGATTATATATAATTTAATTGTTCTTTTCAATATATTTTCTAGCATTATATCCCTTATTATTTTTTTGAACTTTTAAGTTAAGCAGATGATGCTAGTGTTAAAGAAAAAGGCCTTTCTATAGCCTTTTATTAATTATCTTGAAGTATTATTTGTCCATCCATAATTGGTATATTTGGATAACTAGCATCCATTAATGTAAAGTTTCTAAGTGGAGCTTGAGGATTTGTTATTTCCACATTTATCTATTCTTTTTTTTACTTTTAAAAAGTATCATTATTGTACATAACAACCTCCTATTAGTATAATATACAAAAATAATAATAATTCTACTGTTAAAGAAAAAAACTATTCCTTTGAATAGTCTATTATAAATATCATTTTGATAAAAATTTTGCTACAGATTTTGCCATTTTTCTTTTACCTTTTGTTGGAACAAAATTATTTATAAATAAATTATCTTCATTATGTTTCAAACCAAAGTAAGCAAAGAAACTAAATACTAAAGCACCAACAAAGTTAACAAATAAATCTTTCATAGTATCGTTTATACCTATATCTAAGTAACCATTATCTATTGTTTGGATTATATTTCCCTTAGTATCATAAATAACTGTTTTTCCAATATTATCAATTATGACTGGCTTATTTTTACCATCAGGATTTAATGCTACTGATGATATTTCTTGTACAATCGTATCTTTTTGCATATCGAGTTTTAAAATTTTATCGCTTCCATATTCAAAAAATTCCCATAATACTCCTATTGTCATAGAAAAACAAAAAGCTACTAAGCACAAATAAAATGGTGATAAATTAATATGTGTACTATTATTGTTTAATAAATTTACTAAGGAAAAACCAACAGCTGTCGCTAAAAATCCATTAATTGTATGTAACATTGTATCCCAATAAGGAATTATTCCATAGAAATTATTAATTTCACCTAATATTTCAGCAGAAAATATAAATAAGTATATAGCTATTTCTAATCCATCTGGCAAAGTTATTTCAAATTTATTTTGAATAAATAATGGTGCAAATAATAGTATTAATGATAATAAACATAATAAAGCATTATTTAAATCTCCTCTTATAAGTTGAAGCACCATACATAATATAACTAAAAATCTCAATATTAAATATATAGCTAGAGAACTTCTTTTATTTTCTTTATAAGCCATTTTGATTAATTTTTGAACTTTCATTTTTCTCTTCCCCTTTAGTTTTGAAATTTAATTTGTTCTCCTTTATTTAAATAATTTAAGTAGAAATTAATTAAATCTTTATCCATTAAATTTTCAGGTACATCCTCTGGTTTAAAGAATTTTAATCTTTTAGTTTCAGAATCACCTTTTAAATTATTAACGTCAATATTAGATACTTTTGCTAAATAAAGTGATGTATTGTTATAAACTATATCTCCATTTGGATAACTATTCTTTCTCGATTTGCCAGATAATGTATCTATTAGAATAATACGATTTGCCTCTATTTTTAATCCTGTTTCTTCATAAGCTTCTCTTACTGCAGTTTCTCTTAAATCTTCTCCAAGCTCTTGACATCCTCCTGGTAGTCCCCATTTATTTCTATCCGTTCTTTCTTGAAGTAGTATTTCACCTTTATCATTTTCAATAACAATGGCAGCTCCAGTTTGTATAAAAGGTATATGACAGATTCTACTATCTAAAGCCATCCTAAATAATACTGGATATCCTCCATAATTTTTACTTAAATTTAATAATTCATCTTCACTTAAACTTAAAACTAGATTAACAAATTCTTCATGAGTATATTCTCTCATATTTTTTAATTTCATACTACTCTCCTTCATTTAACATTAGGTATTTATATATCTCTCCCCAGTTATTTACATTTATAACTTTTTCTTTATCAACTTTATTTGATGCATTATTTTTAAAATACAACGCACATATTCCATTATCAGCTGCGTTTATACAAATATTATCGTCATCGTCAATTATATAATCAACATGTTCCTCTAATAACTTCTCTATTTTATGATGTTCATTATTAAAGATTTTAATATTTTCAAATCCAATAGTTTTTAATTTTTCTCTTGCTATTTCAGTCTCAAAGTCATTTCTAGATGTTACTACAATAAATTTAAAATGATTTTTTAGTTTATTTAATACTATAGCAACACCAGTCATGAAATTTGCTGTAGTTAATATTTTCTCTACATTAGTATTATAAAACTCCTTAAACTCTTCTTCAGTCCAATTATATCTCTTTTGAAATATTCTCTGAGTATTATCTATAATATTATCTTTTCCATTCTTTTCTACATCATATATTTCTGTATATACTCTATATAAATTTTCAGAATCAAATACAACTCCATCCAAATCAAGTGCTATTGTTTTCATTTCTATACCTCCAAATATCCATTATATATTATTTTTTGAACTTTCATTTTTCTCTTTCCCCTTTAGTTTTGGAACTTAATTTGTTCACCTGTTATCAAGGGGTAATGAATTAATAAATTGCTATTAAGTTCTTCTTTATGCATATCTACAGCACTAATTTGATGATTATTATAGGTTGTATAATAATAGATACCTTTACTAGTATTGCAACAAGAAGTATATATAGTAATCTCAAATTTATTTTTTCCTAAATTACAACAGCCTCTTTGTTGATCAACCGAATTTAAAATATGAAAGAATTGACTTACGCTTTCACATTCATCTTCTTTTGATAAAGAATTCATTTTAACAAATGCTACTCTAACAAATCGTGACATACTTGATAAATCACCAGGTAAACCCAATCCTCCCATTCCTCTACTGTATGTATCAAAGGTTAGTTTACTATTAAAAGTATTTTCTTTATTTTCTGTAGATAATTGACTATAATTGTTTAAATTGAATAACTGCTTATCAAATGTGGGATTATTGGTTAACACACCTACTGGATTATCATATATTTTAATTCCTTCTTTTACTGACTCCAAAGTAATAGATTCTTCTTTATCAGATATAATCCAATGTAATTGAGCAAGTGGTAGGTCACTATTAAATTTATCATTGGTAATATTTATTTTTTGTAATAACATTCTAGCTTCTTTTACAGAAGAACACTGACTTAATAAGTAAGGAATTAATTCAAATTGAGCTACATTTTCTTTTTCTTTTTGTTCTTCATTATAATGGGCATTACCAACAAAATTTAATCCTGCTATTGCTAAACCTTTTTCATTTACAGCATCATAATATAAAGGATAATCATTCATTATATATGCCATACCTATTATTGCATAATGACTATTTAAGTTCTTAACTCTTCTAAATTTAAATTCATAATTTCTTGGTGTTATAGTAACTTCTTCATTATACGAGTATTCATAATCTAATGTTCTACCAAAATAGAAATCTTTTGTTTTATAAGTTGCAGCTGTACACATATTTTTTCCTCTTTTCTTATAATAATTTTAAATTATTTTCTTTATTAACTTGTTTTTGTAATAACTCTAAATCTTTCATATTTTTGTTATCTTTTAAGACTTTCAATTGTCTTCTTGCCGAATTATTAAGTCTTATTAATCTTTCACCTTGTGGAATTTTTTCTTTAATTAGTTCTGCATTTGTGTTTTGTAGATTGTTTAATATAACTAAATGAAGCAAATCAGTTAAAGAAATATAATTAACATTTCTAACTCTTAGTATTCCTACTTTATTTTCTTTAACTATTATTTCTGCTGTTACTAAATCTTTTTTCAATCTTTTTTCTCATTCCTACTTAGATTTTAAAAGATATTAACAAATATAATTATGTTCACACCTTTATTTTACTACATAATTTTAATTTTTGTGAACAAGTTTTGAAATAAACACAAGTCAAAGTACTCTGTTAATATCATTTTAAGCATTTTCTTTAGTTGTAATAACTCCATTATTATCTTCTATAAGTTGTAAAATTTATTTTTCTTTATTCATAAGTATTATTTTCTTTAAATTTTATAATTCTATCTTCAAAAGAAAAATGTTATCACATTTTTTGTAATAGCATTCCTTATTTTATAAACCTCAAGCCAATAATTTTTGAGTAATTTTTTATTCAAGTATTATAAACTTTTTTCACAACTCTACTAAAATCGTTTGATTTTTCTAGCCTTAATAAGAGTATAATCATCTTTATCAACATTGCTTGAAGTTATATCTTCAAAACCAACCCCTTTTAATGCTTCTATTTCATGTTCAACAGTAAGTGGTGTATCTATATGTTTATGACTTTCTATATTATGCTCTAATTCATATAACTGTTCATCTTCTATTTCCTGAGTTAAGGCAATTTTATCACAATTAATGAATTGACCATGTTCTTTTAAACAATCGTAAATTTTCTTATATAGTTTAATTTTCTCTTCCTTTTTAAAATGATGAAGAGCTGATGTAGATATAACTGCATCATATTTGCCTCCAAATTCAACTTCAAAGAAATCTCCACATATTGTAATCACATGTTCTGCAAAGCTTCTTTTCCTTAATTCTTCAAGCATGTTTTCGGTAATATCTATGACTGTAACTTCAGCACTTGGAAATAATTCAAATATGTGAATTAATTCTAATCCTGTACCTGCTCCTAAGTCTAATATTTTTTTAGTTTCTTTGTCTAAACTATCCCCTAATGTTTTTTTAGTTTCCATATAAGTACTATGTACATCATCATATGAATCTATTTTCTCATTAAAGAATGTTCTTTGTTTTTGATTTCTTTCATATAAATTCATAATTAATCCCCCTTAAATTTATTTCTATATTATTTTTAATTAAATCTTTGATTTCACTATCGTTTAATTTAATACTATTAACACATAATTGTGTTGCTATACCATGAGTATAGAATCTCACTTCACGATATACTTTTTTTGCATCTTCTAAAGATATTTTGTATTGCTTTACCATTGCATTGATTGTTTCAATATTTCTATCAGTATTTAATACTTCTTCTACTGTTCTAGAACCAGCAAAGTCAGTCATAAACAAAGTGAAGAATATGTTTGGTTCTTTCTTTGCATAGAAAGCATATGCATAACTTATTGTGTATAAATAATCTTTTATATCTACATATTTATGAATAAAAGCTGAATAATCTTTTCTTAAATACAATTTAAGTTCATCCTTATACATATCAAAATTAGCATAATTTTTAAATATTGGTTGTGTCGAACATCCTATATAATTAGCAAGTTCTCTAACTGTTAGTTTTGAATAACCATACGCCTTTATAAAATCAACACTTTTCTCTAATATATCTTCTTTAGAATACTTAATTGTTCTTGCCATAGCCATCACCTCACAAATGTATAAATAACATTTGTTATTTAATAGTATACATCATATTTTTGATTTGTCAACATAAAAATAACACTTGTTATTTATTTCTCACTTTTTTGATGCAAAATTATCTAAATATTGTAATCACAGAAAAACCCACAATTCCTTATTTTATGCGAGTTTACGAGCTTATTTACCACAACAATTTTTATATTTTTTTCCTGAACCACATGTAGTGGATGCTCCCATATTATCAGTATTATTTATACTTATAGTATTATTCGAATTTCCTTATTTATCAGACTAAGTAACATCTATATTATTTGTATTTATGATATTATCTGTACTATAAGTATTTCTCTAATGTGGACTTCTTGTGTACATTGTCCACATCCGTTCATCTAATATGACTAAATCAATTTTTGCTTTTTTATCCAATGTGTAATTTATTTATTTTCAATTTGCTTTGTTTCACTTAATAGTCTATCAAAATCTGACACATAATTCTTATCCTGTATAACTTTATATTTTTCATATTCATTTTCTGCTTTTTGAGTTGCTTGTTTATGTGAGATTTTTCCTTTTCCTTCTAAAACTTCATAATGGAAAACTTTTAGTGCATTTTCTACTTCATTTTTCCAATCTTCCATGTACATTATTATATTTCTCTCTGCATTATTTTCAGCAATATCCCAAAATAAGTTTACTAAATTATTTAAATTTTTAATTTCTTGTTCATTTAAATAGTTCTTGGCAATAATTACATCAGATTTCAAAATCTTACCATCAGGTGAATTTTCCCAGGTAGTAAGTCCCATATTTTCTTTTTTAGAATCCACTCTTTTATAAACTATTTCAGCAGCAGTGTTTCCAGTAATTGCATAATGAAATTTATTTTGAATAGTTTTATAAAAAATTATTGCAGTATCACTATTTTTATCATAATCAATAGAACATTCAACAAATATATTTTTACTATTTTATCTTACTATAATATTCTACTCCAGAATATGTTCCATCTTTATTAAGTCTCCTATTAGCAATATAACCATCTTTTTTAAAACCGGCTTTTTCCATTACTCTAGATGATTGTTTATTTAATTCATTGCAAGAACACTCAACTAAATAATATCCACTTTCTAACAAATAATCCGATACAACCTTTAATGCTTCTGATGCATAACCTTTTCCCCAATAAGCATACAATATTACATAACCAACGTTACAATAGTTATGTCTTTTTTCAATTCCATTTACAGATATATTCCCAATAGGAGTATTATCACTTTTTAAAGTAATTACCCATTTTTCATATTTTGAATCATCTGCATTTTTAATCCAATCTTTAATGCATTCTAGTTCTTCTTCTTTTGTTAAATTAGGAAACTTTATATATTCTGCTAATCTGTTATCTGTTAATACTTCATATTGCATATCAATATCAGTTTCTTCATATCTTCTTAATATTAATCTTTCTGTTTCTAATTTTGGACTTAGCATATTATCAACTCCTAAATATATTTTAAAATTAATTATCGAAAAAAGGATGTCTACATTTAAAACGTTTTCCTCATCCTTTTTCACTTATTTTTTTTAATATTTCTTAAGTAAACTATAAAGCAATAGTCAAATTAGTATTTTTCAATTTCAACTTTTTCTTGTTTTATACTACTTTCCACAACATTGTTTATATTTTTTCCCTGAACCACAAGACTAACATTTTTAAGGTTTTTTACCACTGTCCACTCGTTAATTTCCTTTAAAAACAGGGTTTTTATTACCTTTATGTTTTAGTATATTCCAGCTAACGTCTAGCAGAGTGGCTCTAAATGTGGCTCCAGAATTACAATTTTTCCACATCTTTTTATCTCTGATCTTCAACTACAATATACCATTTAATCGTTTATAAGTCCATACAACTTGAATTATTTCCAATTAAGAGTGATTAATATTACATTCTATTTGGAGGTGTATTGTGAAATATATTGTTAAGCCTAAGAATCGTATCGAGTGTATAATCAGAAATGGTGACTATCATGGCTTCTTTATCATTAGGAATATTGATATAGTACTATCTGCTAAGAAGCCACAAGATCTTGAAGTAATGATGAAATTTAAGCATAAGATTGAAGAACAAATAGTAGACTACTTAAACTTTAAAAGTTATCGAAAGTATAAGAACGATTAATGTATGACGTTAATCAATTTACTATTATTGGAAAGTTCTTAAAATTAGAAAGCCATAGAAATAATGTATTTTTTTATCTTAAAACTGATAATAATGAAATTATTAAAATTGTTATCAATAAAGGTATTCAGGAAAGATTAGCTCCTTTTTATCTTAATGATGAAACAATAGCTATTAAAGGTTATATATCAAGTGATAATAGAAAAAATATATTATTATATGCTACTAAATTGTTCTTTTTGTCTGATAAGCATTAAAGCCCACCAAATTGGTGAGCTCTTTTTTAATAACAATTAATCCATTCTGTTATTCTTTCATTAGCTTTTTCATTCCATACATTAAAATTGTCAGATTGCAATGCTACGTTATGTATATCAAAAAGTAATTTAATAAAATCAATTATATTAATATTCTTATCGTAGATATTCTCAATTAAATGACAATATTGTTTTATAGTTAATGGGACAACAGGTACAGAACTTCCAACCCAACTTTCTCTATTAAGAATAAAGAATTGCCAATTTGTTCTTATATTAATACTTGTTGAAATAAATAGCCCAAGAACTTTCTTTTCTTTATACGCATCTATAAAACTTAATACATGATCTATTACACTTGATGCTTCATGTTCCCATTGTCTAACTCCAGACATTAGTGATACCTCTGGAAGAATGATATAATCATTTAAATATAATTCCATATCAGGAGTATTACCAACACCAGGTGCAAAACTTTTTGGGGTTAAATCTTCTTCTATATTGAAATTTCTTTTAACAACTTTATTACCATCAATTGCTAATAGTGATTTCCATGTATTAACCTCTAACCACAAAGCACTCATGTCATCATTATCAAGTATATCATCATATTTTTCCAAAATCTCTTTTCTGGATTTATCTGTTGTTGCTAGTGTTTCTATATATTTTCTTTCATTTAATCCTGTTATGTAATTAACAACATCTTTTTCAATTACTTTTAGTTCTCCATCATTGCTTAAATTCATTAAACGATTGGTAACTTTTGTAATTTTATCATCTATACTATTTCTAATAGAAATTCCATATGTATCTTCTATGTTATCTGCTAAATCTATATTCTTTAAGTATTCTAATTTACTCTTTAATAATTCTCTTCTAGACTCAGCATTATCCCAAGGTAATATAGTTGCATCAGGATCTCCATACCAACTCATATACTCATCTACATCATTAAATGAAGGAGTTTCAAATTTGTATTTTTGCAACAACAATTTTACTTTGGCAACTGAATAGCCAGCACATCTTACTTTAGTTGCAATACTCCTTCCTGATAACTTAAATAAACCTGTGTATGATAAAATTCTACAAAATGCTTCAGCATAATCATAATATGATGCTATTTGATTATCTATACTTCCATAGGCATCTACAAATATCTTCTCGCATAAATTTTTAACAGAATTAATGTCATTTTTATTTGATAAGTTCTCATATTCACTTCTAAATTTTCCAATAGCATCCAACATATTATCAATCATTGAACTGCTAGAGCAACCAAATAAAAATGTAATTTCACTCCTATTTAAATATTCGTATTTATCTATTGCTTTAAGTAGTAATTCCATTGGAAATACACCATCATTATAATCCATATCAGATTTATTTGATACTTGATTAGGAAAATATAATTTTAATAATTGTTTTAAGAAATCTTCATCATCAAAGGTATCGTTGATAATTAACTTACCAACATCAGTAACATGAATAATTCCATTTTTGTCTACATAAGCAAATCCAAAAAATTCGTATGTTGTTTTATCATTTCTACCATTACTTTCTGTTTCTTTTTCATCATGATTTCCACTAACATATTGTGAAAATGTTAATCCACCAAGAAAAGAGTCCTCATCTCTATGAGCATTATAAATATATTCTCTTCTTACTGGATGAACATTTTTATCATTAATTCTGCTTGTAAAACTATCATCACATTCATTCCAATTCTTACCATCAAGTTTTCCAAACTCTTTAAACCATTGAACGGTTTTTATAATACTTCTTGGTTTTGTTCTCCACCACCAACTGCTCATTTTAACCCCCCCTTATATCTCATAATTAGTAATTATTAAATGTTCTACATCTTTATCGTTTCTATTTTTTATACTAACTAAATACTTCTTATCAAATGATTTTATAAAAAATCCATCTTGATTATATAGGTTGTATATAAAATCTGTATTTTTAATTATCAACATAAATTTTGCTTTTGTATTTTTTAAATAATCTCTTAATCTAATTTGATCTTTCTTTCCAAATTCATTACCAGCATATGTTGAAAACTCTGTATCGTATGGTGGATCTAAAAACATGAAATCTGTTTCCTTTATTTCTATGCTATTGCAAAAATCTTCAAAGTCCATGTTATAAATTGTAGTGTGGGCCATATAATTTCTCAATTTAGTTGAATTTAGATTTTTAATCTTTTTGGCAAAATCTTTTCTATTATAACTAATTCCACCATAGGGGACATTAAATTTACCACTAGCATTATATCTAAACATTGAGGCATAACAATACTCTCTTATGAAGTAAAATATTGCACAATAGAACTCATCACTTATTTCTAATTCAGATCTATTATTATATAAATATCTAAAATGCATATAGAATGCACTCTTTAATGCACATTCAATATTCTCTAAAATATTATCATCTGTCATTTTTCCACGAGTATCTTCAATTTTACTCATTCTTTCAATTTTAGATATCATGTTCTTTTTAATTTCAGATAAAAAATTATCTATTCTAATATTAAAATGTTCTGTCATAAGTCCATTAAACTCTTCTGCATGAGCTAATACAAATTCGTAAATTTTATCACTATAATCAGTTTTTATTTTTTTATTATTTGTGTTTTTTTTCTTTGACAAAACGTATCCATTATACAAATTCAATAATTCTTTTGAATTATCTGTTACAATATTATCAAGTAAAACCCAATTATGATTAATCTCTTTTAATTTTTTAATACATTCTTTATTATTATTTTTAATCATGTTGTAAAGCATTATTAATTCATCGGATTTATCATTAATTATCGAATCTTTACAATTTATATTTAAGTATACAGATCCACCACCTACAAATGGCTCTATATATCTATTATACTTTTTTGGCAGGTTAGATAAAATAATTGGCAATTCTTTTTCTTTTCCACCAGCCCATTTAATAAATGACTTTTCCATATACTCACCTGCTTTCTACTTTTTTCTTATAATATAATTATACCATTAAATCATATTTTTTCCTACAAAAGTAGACATTATTTAATTATTTTTCATATTAACTTGTAATAAGTTGCATTTAGAGTGATTAATACAACACGGAGGTGTCTATGTTAAGAAAATCGACTGATGAAGATATTAGTGATGAAGAATTAGAAACTATAATAAATCCTTTTTATGACAACTATCACGATTATGTAGAAGAATATGTAATGCCTGAAGTTATCGCTTTTTATATAGCTAGTTCTTTTTATAGAAATGCTATGTGGGAAGCATCTTTTTTACAGCACTATAATTCAGCTTCTGATATGTTTAATCTATATTTATTGGTATGATATGGTGTACCTGAACATCTTGATAAATAAATCTACCATGCTTTAAACATACTTGGCATAAGTATTTATCTCTCTTCTTTATTTCTTCTCGTTTTAATATCCATTTATTACTATTTCTAAAATGATATGCTCTGCTATCTTTCTTGTATTTTCTTTTACACATTTGATCTTCTTGGTGTATTCCACCACATACAGCACATGACCTTAACGTTCTATCTTTAACATTTCTTTATTCTGTATTTGCGATTGTTTATATTTCTTCATATACTCTTGCATATCCTCTTTTAGAAATGATGGTATATTCCTTTTTCAAGCCACATTATTGTCTTATCAAGATTCCTTAAAACTTGTTCATCAGATAATCTTTTTACTCCACGATGAAAATAACCATCTTGGTACATGTAGTTAGCTATATTCATTAGATTATTCTTATTTAAGGAAGAACACTTATCATATAACTCACTTGCATTAGGCATATATTTATTCTCTTTGGAGATCTCTTTAATAGCTTGATTAAATATATCTTCCGGTATCTCCTCAAATATTTCATACCAAAGTCATAATTGTTCATTTGTAAATTCTTTAAGATAAAAACTGCTCAACTTCTTCATACCACTAATAAAATCTAATTTCTTCATTAGTATCCTCGATTCCGTTTTCTTCGTATTCTTTTTTTATCCTTATTGCCTCTTCTATTTCTGCAAATGATATGTCAGTTAAAGTTTTCTTTTTTGGTGCTTGGCTTGTATACAATTTAAAATCATCTCCAAATAACTTTTTCAGATTTAAACCTGATTGGCATATTTTACTATTTTTAATAAAATTACATTTTTTTAATTTTAATACCTAATACACCATATTTAGATTGTTCTTCTGGTGAATAATATTCTTCCATATCTTTCGGATCAGCTATATCATCTTCATCATATCCCATTGCTACCTTATCAAAATGTTTATATAATTCTTCGAATGATGGATAATGATATAAGTTCGCGATTTCAACTAACATTTTTTCGTTGTTAGTTCTATTAGTAAATTCTATTAAATCCTTAA
>FR901072.1:5465-37234 GCA_000438295.1 Clostridium sp. CAG:451 | reverse complement strand
GATAAATTTAATGGCATAGTATCTGAAGAAATGTATTTAAGAATTTCTAGAGAAACAGAAAATTCTCTAGTTAGAATAAGAGAAAAGATTCAAAGTCTACAAGATGCAAAAGAAGAAAAGCAAATTAATAAGTCTGAAATAAAAGATTATGAAAATAAAATTAGAGAATTAATTGATATTGATAATCCATCAAGAGAGTTAATACAATCCTTAATTGATAAAATTATTATAGATAAAGATAAAAATATAGAAATTATCTATAAATTTAGTATATTAAATAATTAGAACTTTGTCGCAACTTGCGACGAGGTGTACATAAAAAAATGATAAACTACTTATACGAAGAAACTATTGGGGGGTGATATTATGAAAAATAAAGATAAAATATTTGATTTTTTACAAAAAAATTATGGCTGGATAGTAGCATTACTAACTGGATTAACAGTTACAACATCATTTGTATTAAGATTTATAAAATATATTTATTCTAATTTTTATTTTGATTATTATGGTATTTCATATGAACTATTCAATAATAACGAATTAGGATTTCTATATAATTTTGGTTTTTCTATTTTAATATTATTATGTTTTGGATCATTAATGTATTGCTATATGCAATTATTTAATAAGAAAGAAATGAATGTTAAATTAAGAACTATTGTTTTTAATATTTTATTAATTATAGTTTCAAATATAATTGTTGTATTTTCATTAAATTATAAGTATTCATTATGTCAGTTAATATTTAACTTTTTGGCATTAATTGCAATAGAAATAATTATGTCAGTTATTTTCTTTAAAATTGATAAAAGAGAAAAAAATAAAAAATATGATTTAATTGATTTGTCAAATACTATAAAAATAGTACCATTTTATATAGTTTTATTACTTTTTTCTTTGATATTAAGTTATGGTTCTAATATTGTAATGAACAAGTCATATAGAATAATTGGCAATGATAAGGTTATAGTATATACAACCAATGATTATTATTTAACATTAGATTGTAAAATTAAGAATAATGAATTAACCATATATAAAGGTAAACAAAGCAAAATAAATAATGAAGATGTAGTAAGTGAATTAATCAATTTTGATAAAGTAGAATTAAAATAAATTTAGCAAGGAGGTAATCAATGAATCAAGATAAAATGCATTTAGTAAATAAAATATTTAATAATGAAACAATTAGAACTATTTGGGATAAGGAACAAGAAAAATACTTTATAAGTGTCGTGGATATTGTTGGAGTACTCGCTGATAGTAGTGAACCCAGAAAATATTGGAACTGGTTAAAAAATAAACTAAAAAAGGAAGAAAATTTTGAAACGTCTAGTATTACTAGACAGTTGAAATTAAAAGCTCAAGATGGTAAATATCGTATGACTGATGTTGTTGATATTGAAGGAATGTTTAGAATTATTGAATCAGTTCCAAGTAAGAATGCAGAACCAATTAAGCAATGGTTAGCAAAATTAGGAAGCGAAAGAATAGATGAGACATTTGACCCATCACTAGCAGCACAAAGAGCGATAGACTTATATAGAGCCAAAGGTTATGATGAAAAATGGATTGCAAAAAGAATTAAGGGTATTCAAGACAGAAAACAACTTACTGATGTATGGAAAGATGGTGGAATAACTGAATCTAAAGAATATGCAATCCTAACAAATGAAATTTATAAAGAATGGTCTGGCATGACTGCAAAACAATATAAATCATTTAAAGGACTTAGGAAAGAATCATTAAGAGATAATATGACTGATGTTGAAGTAGCACTTGCTGATTTAGGTGAAATAGCAACTAGAGAAATTGCTAAAAAGAAAAATCCAAAAGGTTTAAATGAAAATATTGATGTAGCAAGGCGCGGTGGGAAAATTGCTGGTAATGCAAGAAAAGATTTAGAAAATGAACTTGGTGAGAGCGTAGTTACTAGTAATAATGCATTAAACTACGAATATATTGAAGAAAAAGAAATTGAAATGAAATAGGAGATATTATATGGAAAGCAGTAAAAATAATAAAAAAATAATTATAGCTTTAATAATATTTATTACAGCCTTGATAATAGTTAATTTTATATTTTCGAATACTAAATATGAAATTACCTTTGAGATAATAATTTGTTTAAGTTTATTAGTTATCTTAGCGTTGTCAGAGATGTTTGATAATCTTAGTATACCGAAAGTAATATCTTTGTCTAAAAACGTGAAAGAAGTAAAAAAAGAAAATGAAGATTTAAAAGATGCTAATATAAAATTATTGGAACAAATTACTAATATTAAGAATTCAAATAGTCAAAATATATTTTTGCCAAATTCTTTTAGTACTATTAGTTCCTCAAATATAGATGATATTAATAAAAATGTTGATAATTTAGAATCAGGAGATTTTGAGACTAAAGTTGTTAATAAAGATTATAAAGTGCCTGCATCAGAACGTTATAAATATAGACGTAATTTAGAAATATTCATGTTAAAGAAAGCATTAGACACTGATAACAATATTTCGAGTTATGACATTCAATACGATATTAAGCTAATTAACAACAAGCTCGTAGATGATAATATAATGAAGAATGAAGCAAGATTTGACGCATTAAAATCGAATTTAAATGAAAATATCTTTTATGAAGTTAAAATTACACCATTCATGTTAGATTTTTCTTATCAACTTCACTACATGTTAAGAACTCTTGAATTATATAAGGAATTCACTAAGATACCTTGTAAATTGGTTTTAGTTTTACCTAAATTTGAAGGAGAATTAGAAAAAATATTATTTAATATGAATAGTGATAGATTTACTATAATGAAAGAAAAAATGTCAAATATATTTGAACCTGCCATAGAAAATCATCTATTAGAAATAGTAGTAATTAATGTATCTAAAGAAGAATTAGATAAATATATTAAAGCAAAAGAAGAAAAAAACAACAGTTAGTTACACATTGACCATCACCAGGAGGAGAAGGTGCCGAAGTAGTTTATGCCCTGCGTAATAATTCTACACTAGCTAAAGATGTACTTACATCTATTGGAGAAGCTGGGCAAATTATGAGAAAGTATTACCAAAGACGTTTACCAGAGAACCCTAATAAAGATTATTACTATATTATAAGAGAAACATCACCAATGCAGTCACTTTTAGTAGAATATGGTTTTATAGATAATGCAAAAGATCAAGTTAAACTACAAAATGATTTATTAAGTTATGTAGAAGCGGTAGTTAAAGCTGTGACTGAATATCTAGGATTTAAATATACACCACCGTTTGATTCAACAACTTATACTGTAAAGAAAGGTGATAGCTTATATAGTATAGCTAGACAATTTGGTATTACTGTAAATGAACTTAAATCTAGTAATAACTTGACTGGTGAAACATTGACAGTTGGACAAAAATTAACTATTCCACAAAGTGATGTATCTGGAGATTTATATCAAGTACAAAAAGGGGATACTTTGTATAGTATTTCAAGAAAGTTAGGTGTACCAGTAGCAGACTTAAGAAGAGCTAATTCATTAAACACTGATACTCTAACACCAGGGCAATTACTAGTTATACCTAGTACAGAAGATAATAATGATAGTACTACAACGAACACCTATATAGTAGCAAGAGGAGATAGTCTTTGGACTATTGCTAATAAAAATAACATAACAGTAGATGAACTTAAAAAAGCTAATAACTTAACTAGTAATACATTAAGTGTTGGTCAAGTCTTAGTTATTCCTACATCATCAAGTGAAATACCAACTCCACCTGATAATAACGTTGGATATGAAACTACTTATGTAGTTAAAAATGGAGACAGTCTATGGAGTATAGCAAACAACTATGGTATAGCAGTAGACAAATTAAAAAATGCCAATGGTATCACCAATAACATGTTAACTATCGGACAAGAACTAATTATTCCTGTTTCAGTTCCATCAGATTCTACTAATACAACTACCTACGTAGTCAAAAGAGGAGATAGTCTTTGGTTAATAGCTAATAAATATAATACAACAGTAGATAATTTGAAATTACTAAACAACTTATCAACTAACTTACTAACTATTGGGCAAGAGTTAATTGTACCAGCAAACTAAAGGATTAAGTCCTTTTTTCTTTGTCAACTTAGTGTAAAAGAGAAGAAAATATGCTATAATTAGTATGTAAAGTAATATCATTTATAGACAAGGAAGTGTATTGATTTGTTAGATACTGCAATAAAATTACTAAATAAAATAACTGATAATGGCTATGAAGCATACTTAGTAGGAGGCTTTGTAAGAGATTACCTACTTGACATAAAGTCTAGTGATATTGATGTTACCACTTCAGCTACCCCTAAAGAACTAATGGAAATCTTTAATGACGCATGCCTACCTACTAATGAGTATGGTTCAGTAACCGTTATGTATAATAATACACGTTTTGAAATAACAACCTTCAGAAAAGAACAAACTTATAAGGATAATCGTCATCCAGAAGAAATAATCTATATAAAGAATCTTAATGAAGACCTTTTAAGAAGAGACTTTACCATCAATGCAATATGTATGGATAAAGATAAAAAAATAATTGATCCATTAAATGGAAGACAAGATTTAGAAAGAAAAGAAATCCATACGATAAAAGATGCTGATACGGTTTTTAATGACGATGTTTTAAGAATATTAAGAGCGGTAAGATTTGCCACAACCCTAGATTTTACTATTGGTTCTTTAGAAAAAAATGCTATAATAGAGAACAAATATCTTCTTGACACACTATCAATGGAGAGAAAAAAACAAGAATTAGATAAGATATTCAGTAGTTCTAATGCAATTAAAGGGATAAATCTTTTAAAAGAATTAGAACTAGATAGTATCTTAAAATTAAATAATCTTTCTAAGGTTAAACCTTGTAGCCAGTTGATTGGAATATGGACCCAACTAGATGTTGATAATATTTATCCGTTTAGTAATAATGAAAAAGACTTGATGGAAAATATTAGAAAAGTATTAAACTCATCACCACTAGATCCTTTAACACTATATGAATGTGGACTATATCCTTCTGTAGTAGCAGGAGAGTTGATGGGATACTCTAATAAAGAAATAAATGAAGCCTATTTAGAACTACCTATTCATAAACAAAGTGATTTAGATGTAACAACCGAGGAAATACTTAACTATCTAGAAAAAGAAGCAGGTTGTTTTCTAAAACCACTTTATGATTATTTAATAAAAGCAGTACTAACAAAGAAAATAGAAAATAATAAAGAACAAATTTTAAAGATATGTAAATACTATGTAGAGGAGGAATATAATGAGTCAAGATAAGTTACAAAAATTTTTATCCCAAAAAGCAATTACTATTCCCTTATTTCTATTACAAAATATTGGTTCCTTAGCACTAAGTATAGAAGAGTTTTTGTTTCTAATGTATTTAAAAGATAAAGGTGAAAGATTTGTTTTTAATCCTATAGAAATGGAAGAAGACACAGGGTTTGATAAAATGAAAGTGATGCAGTTAATATTTAATCTTACTGATAAGAAATTGATAACTCTAGAAACTACAAAAAATGACAGTGGAGTTTTAGAAGAAATGTTAGATTTAACCCCTTTTTATAAAAAATACTTGTCATTATTTATCGATAGTACTGTAGAAAAAGAAGATAAAGAAGTACCTAAAACTCTATTTGAAGAAATAGAAAGAGAATTTGGTAGAACTCTTAGTCCTAACGAACTAGAATTTATTAAAGCATGGCTTGATACCTTTGATAAAGATGTTATTTTAGAAGCAGTTAAAGAAGCCACTCTTAATGGTGTTTCTAGTATTCGCTATATTGATAAAATACTTTATGAGTGGGATAGAAAAGGAATCAAGAAAAAAGAAGATGTAGAACATTTCTTAAATTTAAAGAAACAAGAAGAAAAAGAACCTGTAGAGGTCTTTGATTATGACTGGTTTGATGAAGATGACGAAGAGTGAGAAAAGAAAGATAATTTCTAAATACTTAGATGAGCTTTTTCCTAATCCTAAATGTGAACTAATTTATCATAATGATTATGAACTGCTAATTGCCATAGTCTTAAGTGCCCAAACTACTGATAAAAGAGTAAATATGGTAACACCAATTCTTTTTAGTAAATATCCTACCTTAGAAAAATTAAGTGAGGCCAAAATAGATTCATTAGAAGAGATATTAAAACCAATCGGCTCTTTTAGGAAGAAAGCAATATATGTTAAAGATATCGCTTATAATCTAACTACCAAATATCAAGGAGTTGTTCCTACTGATAGAGAAAAACTAGAAAAGTTAAAAGGAGTAGGGAGAAAGACAATCAACGTATTTCTTAGTGAATACTATAACTATCCAGCTATAGCAGTAGATACTCATGTAGAAAGAATAAGTAAAAGATTAAGAATAGCAAGTAAGAAAGCTACAGTACTAGAAGTAGAAGAAAAACTTCAAAAATTTTTCCCAAAAGATGAGTGGGCTAAGAGACACTTACAGCTAGTATTATTTGGAAGATATTATTGTAAAGCTGTAAAACCAGATTGTTCATCTTGTCCTTTAAAAGAGTTATGTACTGATTATAAGAACTAAAATATGACAAAATTTGTATAAATAAGTTAATTAAAGTGTATTTTCTAATACATTTTTTTATTTAGCGTGTATAATTATTATAGAAAGGATAGAAAAATGATAGAGTTAAGAGAAGTAAGTAAGAAATATAAAAATAATACTATTCTAGATGATGTTTCTTTAACTATAGAAGATGGAAAACTAATAACACTTATCGGTGAATCTGGTTGTGGAAAAACTACTACTTTAAAAATGCTTAATAAACTAATTACACCTACTAGTGGAGAAATATATATAGATGGTAAAAATATTAAAGACTTAAATGATATAGATTTAAGAAGAAATATGGGGTATGTAATTCAACAAACAGGACTATTTCCCCATATGACTATCAAAGAGAATATTGAAATAATTGCTAAAACAGAAAAATATTCTAAAGAAAAAATTTATAAGAGAATAAAAGAAGTATTAAGAATGGTTGGTTTAAAAGAAGAAATGCTAGATCGTTATCCTAGTGAATTATCAGGTGGGCAACAACAAAGAATAGGTATAGCAAGAGCTTTTATGACTGATCCTAAAATTATTTTAATGGATGAACCATTTTCGGCACTTGATCCTATATCAAGAGCGAGTTTACAAGAAGAATTATTAAAAATTCAAAGTAAGTTACATAAGACTATAGTATTTGTAACACATGATATGGATGAAGCTATTAAATTAGCAGATAAAATAGCAATTATGGAGCAAGGAAAATTAGTTCAGTATGATAACCCGGAAAATATTTTAAAACATCCAGCTAATCAATTTGTAGAAAACTTTGTTGGGAAGAAAAGAATTTGGAGTCAACCATCCTTAATAAAAGTAGCTGACTTGATGATAGAGCATCCAATAACTGGTTCACCTGAATATTCAATATTTTATTGTTTGAACAAAATGAAGATGATGAAAATAGATAGTTTAATGATTGTTGATGAGAAAGGCATATTTTTAGGGTGCTTATATGCAGAAAGTTTAGTTGGAGCTAAAGCTAGTAAGAAAAAAGCTAAGGACTTTATGATAAGTGATGTTATAACTGTTAGAAAAGAAGAATCAATTATAGAGTTAGTGAAAATAGTTAAAGAAAATAGATTAGCTAATATTCCTGTTGTTAATATAGATGGAACATTAGCAGGATTAATTACAAGAAGTAGTTTAGTAACAGCCTTATCACAGCAATTTCTTGAGGAGGATGAATAATGGTAACATATTTTTTTGAAAATAGAGCACAGATTTGGTCTTTACTCCTTGAACATATTGAATTAACTTTCTTTGCTGTAGCTTTAGCTATAATTATTGGAATACCAATTGGTATCTTAATAAGTTATATAAAGAAATTAAATAAACCTATATTAGGACTAGCTAGTGTCTTCCAAGCAATACCTAGTATGGCCCTACTTGGATTTATGATACCATTCTTAGGAATAGGAAGAGTTCCAGCTATTGTAGTAGTAGTTTTATATTCACTTCTACCTATAATTAAGAATACAGCAACCGGAATTTCTGGTATCTCTGATACAATGATAGAGTCAGCTAAGGGAATAGGCTTAACTAATTTACAAATATTATTCAAAATTCAAATTCCACAAGCATTACCTATTATTATGGCAGGAGTTAGAATATCTGCTGTTTCTGCTGTAGGACTAATGACTATGGCTGCCTTTATTGGTGGAGGAGGACTTGGTTATTTAATTTTCTCTGGTATTAGAACAGTTAATAATAATCAAATCTTAGCAGGAGCCATACCAGCTTGTCTTTTAGCACTTTTTGTAGACTACTTATTCTCTATAGTAGAAAGACTAGTAACCCCAGTAGCTTTACAATTAAAAGGTAAAAATAAAGAAAAAGTATTAAAAGCAAGACGAAAAGATAAAGTAATATTAATAGTATTTGTTATTCTATTTGCTATCTTCCTAATTAGTAAAATAGACTTTCATAAAGAATCAACTGATACCTTAACAGTAGCAAGTAAAGATTTTACAGAACAGAATATTCTTTGTGAACTATCAAGTATTTATCTTGCTAATAATACTAATATAAAGATAAATAAACAATGTAATTTAGGTGGTGCACAAGTAGTTTTTCAAGCGTTAGAAAGAGATGATATAGATTTTTATATAGATTATTTAGGAACTGATTATACTGATATCTTAAAATATGAACCAATTTCTAATGTTGATAAAGTTTATCAAACAGTTAAAGATGAATTTGCAAGTAAGTATCAAATAGCAGTACTTTCACCAATGAGCTTTAATAATACTTATTCACTAGCAGTTACTAAAGATTTAGCAAGTAAATATAATTTAAAAACTATTAGTGATTTAGCAAAAGTATCTAAAGATTTAACAATTTCTCCAACTTTGGAGTTTGTTAATAGAAATGATGGTTTACCTGGATTATTAAAGACTTATAATCTAGAATTTAAAAATACTATTGCTATGGATGGTAGTCCTAGATATACTGCTCTTTTAAATAATAATAGTCAAGTAATAGATGCCTTTACTACTGATGGTTTACTAAGAAAATTTAATCTAACAGTATTAGAAGATGATAAGAATTTCTTTCCACCATACTATGCTGTTCCATTATTAAAACAAAAGACTTTAGAAAAGTACCCAGAAGTAGAAACTCTAATGTCTAAGCTTGGACCTTATTTAACTGATGAAGTAATGCAAGAGATGAATTATCAAGTAGATGAAGTAGGTAAGAATCCAGAAGAAGTAGCAAAAGAATTCTTATTAACAAATAATTTAATTGAAAAGCAATTAAAAATTTAATAACATTGAATTATGAGAAAAGAGTTAAAGTGTACATTTTAATTCGCAAATCAACAACAAATAAAAAAGAAAGCAGAGGTGACCCTTCATGAGTATCTTAAGTTTACAACAAGTTAACAGGGGGGCATTAAGTACTAAGACTGCTTTCTTTTATTGTGTACCAAAGATAGGACTATATAGTATAGCTCTCTCTTTTTTGTGCATATTAAAAATAAAAGGAGTAGTAGATAATGGATAAAAAGAAAATAGCTATAATAGTAACTTTTATGTTAATAGTAATATTAGGATTAGGAATAACCTATGCTTGGTTAATACAAACAATTAATGGAGATAAGATTCATTCAATTAGAGTAGGAAACTTTAGATTTAGTCTAACTGAGGAGAACTCTCTTACCCTAGAGTCAGGAGAGTTTATGTCTGATGATAAAGGAATGAATCAAGATGGATTTAAGTTTAGTGTAGAAAATATTGGAGTCGGATATGGCAGTTACAGTATTTATCTAGATGATGATACTATTCCAACGGGAACTACTAGATTAGATGATAAATTTATTAAGTATAGTCTAGAAATAAATGGTAATAAATATAGTCCTTTAGAACTAAAGGATAGAAAAATATATAATGGTATATTAAATAAAGATGGAAAAGATAATATTATTTTAAGGGTCTGGTTAAATAAAGATGTTAATGGAGATATAGGTGGACAAGCATTTAAAGCTAAAATAAGAATAGAAGCTAATCAAGAAGTATCAAATGAACAAGCAACAACTATCACATATGATTATAACTATTTAGTAAATGATGTGTTTGATGAATATTATAATACTAATATTTTTAATCCATGTTGTGAAACAGCTATTTCTTTAACTAAATATGAAACTTATTATGATGATGTTGGTAGAGTCTTCTTTGTTACTGCAAATAAAAATAAAGCTAATCGCGGTTGGTATTTTCCTAGTAACAATGTGTTAGCTGCAAATAAAACATATACCTATAGTTTTGAAGCTAAAGCAAATGTAGATTTAACTGCTATTATTGGAAGCGAACAAGAAGGAACTGCTGGACAGATTGGTAATATAAAATATAGTTTAACATCAGAATATAAAAGATATACTAGAACTTTTAAAGCTGATAGTAATAAATATAGTGCTTTTATTTTTTATGACTGGACTGATACAAATGATAGAACCATAGAAATAAGAAATCTCCAAATACAAGAAGGGGGATTAAGTGTAGCAGAGATAGTTAAAATGAAAGGAACTAATCTTTATACATTTCCATATCTTAAAAGGGATAATTATCAGTTATTGGGATGGTATACTGATCCAGTTAATGGAGAAAAGATAGATGAAAACACTATAGTACCAAATACTGATACAACTTATTATGCTCATTGGAAATATATTGGGGAGAAGTAATTTTCTCCTTTTTATTTTTAAATAAATTTGTTATAATAGGCTTGCTATAAAAAGGAGGTATCTTATGATTTATTTTGATAACAGTGCAACTACTAAAACTAGGAAAGAAGTCCTTGATACATTTTATAAAGTTAGTGAAGAATTTTTTGCTAACCCTAATTCTCTACATAAATTAGGACTAAAAAGTAAAAAATTAATGAGAGAGGCAGAAAGTCAAGTAGCAACTCTTATGGGTGTAAAGAGTGATGAGGTTATTTTTACATCTAGCTCTAGTGAATCTAATAATATGGCTATAAAAGGAGTGATAGATTACTATAAATATCGCAATAAACTAGTAATTACTACCGAGTTAGAACATGCTTCTATTAGTGAGACTTTACAACAATTAGGAGAAGATATAAGTGTCAAATATGTAAAACTTGATAAATTTGGACATATAGACCTAGATAATCTTAATGCCCTTTTACAAGAAGAACCAGTCCTTGTTACTATTCATCATGTTAATAGTGAGACGGGTATTATTCAAGATATAGAGGAAATTGGTAAACTTATAAAGAAATATCCTAAGACAATTTTTCATGTAGATGGAACACAAAGTGTTGGTAAAATACCTGTAAACCTAGATAATGTAGACTTATTTAGTTTTAGTGCTCATAAGTTTTTTGGTATAAAAGGTATTGCTTGCTTAATCAAAAAAGAAAATATCAATCTTTTACCATTGATATCTGGAGGAGATAGTCAAACCGTCTACAGGGCTGGTACACCATCTGTACCTTTAATTGCCTCACTTGCTAAAGCTCTTCGTTTAATATTGGAAGAGGAAGATGAAAATACTCTAAAAGTAGTAGAACTTAATAAATACTTAAGAAACCAACTAACTAACTTAGATGTAGTTATTAATTCACCAAAAGACTCCTCACCTTATATTCTAAACTTTAGTATAATAGGTAAGAAACCAGAGACAGTTTTACATACTTTTGAACTTTTTGACATATATATATCAAGTAAAACCGCTTGTTCATCAAAAGAAGATTATTCAAAAACACTTTATGCCTTAACTAATAACATGGATATAAGTAAAAGTTCTTTAAGAGTTAGTCTATCAAAAGATAATACTAAAGAAGAAATAGATACATTCATAAAAGTTTTAAAGGAGGAGATACTATAATGGAGAAAATGATATTAATTAAGTATGGAGAATTAACTACTAAAAAAGGAAACAGAAATTTCTTTGTTAAGACTTTAAAAAACAATTTAGAAGCTAAAATAAAAAAATATGATGCTAGTATTACTATGGATTTAGCTAGAATGTATATAAGTTATGACTCTCTAGTAGAAAAAGAAATAATAGAAGCCATAAATACTACTTTTGGAATACATTCTTATCATATGATATATACCTGTGAATCAAATAAAGAAGCAATTAGTAAATTACTAATAGAAACAGTCTCTAAAGTTAATTTTAAAACTTTTAAAGTAAAAGTTAAACGAAGTGATAAAACATTTAGGGAAACAAGTGAAGAGTTAGCACCATATTTTGGTGGAATGGTTTTAAAAAATAAAAACAATATAAAAGTAGATGTTCATAATCCAGAAGTACTTATTAATATAGAAATACTAAAAGAAAAAACACTACTATATTATAATGCTTTTAAAGGTCTTGGTGGTTACCCAATAGGAACTCAACCTAAAGGATTATTAATGTTAAGTGGTGGAATTGATTCACCAGTAGCTGGATATCTTGCTATGAAACGTGGTATAAAAGTAGAAGCTGTTTACTTTGAAGCAATACCGCATACTAGTTTAGAAGCTAGAGAAAAAGTTTTAACTCTTGCTAAGAAACTTGCTAAATATCAAACTGAAGTAAAAGTACATATTGTACCATTTACTAAAATTCAAGAAGAAATTTATAAAAATGTTAAAGAAGACTATGTTATTACTATAATGCGAAGAATGATGTATCGTATTATGGAAATGCTAGCTAAAAAAAATAAAGCTTATGCTATTATCAATGGAGAAAGTATTGGTCAAGTAGCCAGTCAGACATTACACAGTATGCATGTTATTAATAATGTAACTAATTATCCAGTTATTAGACCAGTTGCTTGTTTTGATAAATTAGAAATAATAGATATAGCTAAAAAAATAGATACTTATGAAACTAGTATTTTACCTTATGAAGATTGCTGTACAGTCTTTGTACCAAAGCATCCAGTAATTAATCCAAGTTTAGACGAATGTATTAAACAAGAAAAAAAAATAGCTTATCAAGAGATTCTTATGGATACTGTAAAAAATACTTTTACTTTAAAAATTAAAAATGAACAAGAAGAAAATTTAAAAGAATTTCTTTAGGCAAAAATTACCATCAAAAAAAATGTATTAAATCTTAAAAAATTCACATTCTACTAATGTAGGAGGTGAAACAATGAATAACTCAAGTAACAACAGTTCAATGAAAATGCGTGTTCCTGGTGCTAAACAAGCAATCGATAAAATGAAATACGAAATAGCTAATGAATTCGGTGTTAATTTAGGACCAGATGCTACTTCTCGTGCCAACGGATCAGTTGGTGGTGAAATCACAAAACGTTTAGTTCAAAACGGACTTAATCAAGTAAGCGGAAGTTATACTAACAAGTAATTATAGATAACTTAGTCGATAGGCCGAAAAAGCCTATCTTTTTTATAATATTTTTTGTATACTTAAATAGTAGGTGATGATTAAAATGTTTGATGACTATAAAGGTTTTATTGATATAGAGGAAGTTTTAAAAAATGAATATAATTATACGTTTAATGGTGATTTAAGAGATTTATATAGTCAACCATTTATTGAATTAGAAGGGGAAGGTACTAATGCTTTATGTTGGATAAAATATCGAGGAAATAGTTATTTATTTAAACATTTTCCTGATTTTAAAAATAATGTTTGGGGTGAACTACTATCACAAGAGTTTGCCAAAAAACTAGGTTTACCATGTGCTGAGTATCATGCTGCTTATTTTCGGGATAAAAAAGGCGTACTTTCTAAACAAATGTTAAAAGAAGATGAAACATTAATTTTAGGATATGAGGTGTTTCAAGACTTCTTTACTAGTGAAACAAAAAAAGGAACATTAAAAGAAACTTTAAAGAAAAAATATGATAGTTACTTAATACCTGAAGAAATTAGAAATTATAATTCTCTAACACAGAGCAACCCTGTTTTTAGTAGACTTAATACACTAGATCAAGTATGGGATATTCTAGCAGAAAGAAAAGATTTAAAATCTGAGGAAGTTCCTAATATAATTAATAGTTATGTTAATATGTTACTATTTGATATATTTACTTTGCAAGGTGACAGACATCCTAATAATTGGGGATTAATAAAAAAAGGTGACACTTATAGAGCAAGTCCATTATTTGACAATAGTACATCATTTGGTCTTGGTTTTCCATTTATGGATAAAGTTGTAACTAACTTTAAAAATGCTTTTATGTATGCTAGATTTTCAAGGGATTATGAACAGATAGATAAAATCGTTTATTTAACAAGACCAAGTTTCACCTTATCAAGTGACAATATAAAAAATGGTGAAAAAGAATCGTCATTAGACGTATTTAGGGATTTTATAAGAAAAACAGGAAGTGAATCTATAAAATATATTGAACCATTTTTTAGAGAAATCAATGAACTGAATTTAGAAAATATGATTGAAAAAGTTTCTCTAGAAAATGGTATAGAAATGAGTGATGATTTATTAGGCTATATTTATAATGTTTTTAGTTATCATCAGAAAAAACTAGCAACTGTTATGGATATGGAATATCAAGGAGGTAGTAAAAATAATGCAGGAGAAAGTAGTAAAAGAATTTAATGAAGTAATAGAAGTATTTGGAGAAAGTAATTTAGATTATAAAACAGCCCTTTTATTTATAAGCACAAATCTTGAATTTTTAAGGAGAAAAAGAGAAGGTATAAAGGATAAGTTATTTTTAATAATGAATAAAAAAGAATTATGTAGTGTTTTATATATTAATAATGATAGTTATCTTTGGTCGACATATGATGAAGAAGAGTTTTTACCTTTTAAATCACCATCAAAGAATTTTGAAGACAATGATTCTATTGTTGAAAGAGTATTATCTTATACTGATGCAGATAAAATAAAAGAAGCTATTCCAGAAATAGAAGATATGAATGTTGAAAATAAGGTGAAAACTTTAAAAAATATTGGACTAAACTCTAATGGTTATCACATAAAATAAAAATAGTTGGAATTTTTAAATATGTTTTGGTACAATAGGGGAAAGGAGATGCAAAAAAATGAAATTATTATCAGTTAACGCTGGGAGTAGTTCTTTAAAGTTTCGTTTATACGAGATGCCAGAAGAGAAACTTTTAATGAAAGGAATGTTTGAGCGAATTGGTCTTTTTGGTAGTTGCTATAGTATTAGAATTGGTGATGAAAAAATTAGCAAAGATGTACCACTAAAAGATCATAATGAAGCAGTTAAGATTTTATTAGATGAATTAATAAATAATAGAGTAATATCTTCACTAGATGAAATTGAAGCTGTGGGAAATAGAGTAGTTCATGGTGGTAATAAATACTCAAAATCAGTAGAGATAACCGATAGAGTATTAATGGAAATTGAAGAGATAAGTGATTTAGCACCACTTCATAATCCAGCTGCTCTAAAAGGAATATATGCCTTTAAGAAAAATATTCCTAATGCTAAATTAGTAGCTTGTTTTGATACTGCTTTTCATCAAACAATGAAAGAAAAAACATATCTTTATCCAGTACCTTATGAATGGTATGTTAAGTATGATGTTAGAAAGTATGGTTTTCATGGATTAAGTCATAAGTTTATAACAGAAAAGATGAAAGAAATGTTAGGTAAAAATCCTAATCTAATTATCTGTCATATTGGAAATGGGGCATCAATAACAGCTGTAAAAGATGGAAAATCTATTGACACTTCTATGGGATTTACCCCAAATGCCGGTATAATGATGGGAACAAGGTCAGGTGATATAGATTATTCTATCCTATCATATATTATGAAGAAAGAAGAAAGAAATCTAGATTGGATGGATAGTCAATTAAATAAGCAAAGTGGTCTTGAAGGAATTGCTGGTATGAGTGATTTAAGAGATATAGATAGAGCCTATGAAGCGCGTGATGCTAAAGCCTTGTTAGCACTTGATATGTATACCGATAAGATAGTCGATTATGTAGCTAAATACTATGTAAAACTAGGAGGAGAAGTTGATGCTATTTGCTTTACCGCTGGTGGTGGAGAAAATGATGATATTATTAGAAAAGAAGCTATCAATAAGCTTTATCCATTAGGTATATATTTAGATGAAGAAAAAAATAAAGAAACAATCGTTAGAAAAGGTGTTGAAGGAATTATTTCTAGTAATGAGTCTAAAATACCAGTTTATGTATTAGCAACTGATGAAGAGTTAATGATTGCAAGAGATACTTATGACTTATCAGTAGAAGAATAAAGATTGGAAGAAAATTATGACAAGAGAACAGTGCGTTCAAAAAGCAAAAGATATAATGATAAATAAAAATTCGTATGGTATATATCATAAGTATAATTTTGATACCTATAATTATGGAGAAAATACACCAATTAATTCTGATACTATTACTAATATGCCAAGTGCTACAATCATATTAAGTGAAAATGTATATGGTTCTCTTCAAGCTATTCAAGATGTTACTAATGAAGAAAAAAAAGAAGTACCATTCTTTCTATATGGGAGGGAAACAGCAAATAATGTAATTGAATTTGATGATTTTTTTACAAATAGTAATAGAAATAATAGACAAAGTACAGAAGCAGTTTTTAATCAAGTGATGATTGATGATTTAGAAAGAAGAGTTAATATTAATTTAAATACCGGCTTTGTGGTTTGTCATGGTCATTCCCATCCATCAATAAGTGAGTTCCATCAGAATTTTTCACTTGGTGACTTTGCTTCGTATATAGAGATGAATCAGAATAATTCTGTATTTAGAAATAAACAAGTTGAATTAACCAGCTGCTTAGTTACAAGCACAGGTGATATTAACTTCTTATTCTATGATAATATAAGTGAAAATTTTTACCGTTTTACTAATGTTTATGTTAGGGATAATAACACTCTTAAACCAGTAAATTGTTATAACTTAAACCAAGCAGATGGATATTATAGTACAAGACAGAGATAGAAAGATTTACATTTCTATCTTTTTTAGATATAATAATGTTGTTTTAGAAAAGAGGAATATTATGAAAATTTTATCAATTAATACAGGAAGTAGTTCACTAAAATTCAGTTTATTTGAAATGAATAATGAAGAAGTAATTGCTAGTGGACTATTTGAACGAATTGGTCTTGATGGAGTTTATACTATTAAATATCAAGGTCAAAAGATTAAAGAAGAAGTAGAATTAAAGAATCATACTGATGCTGTTAAAATATTATTAGAAAAATTAATATCACTTGAAATTATTAAATCACTTGATGAAATAGATGGTGTTGGACATCGTTTAGTACATGGAAAAGATAAATATGCATCTAGTGTTGTTATTACCGATGAAGTAGTAAATGATTTATTAGCATTTAAAGATTTTGCTCCACTTCATAATCCTGCCAATGTACTAGGAATAGAAGCTTTTCGTGAAGTACTTCCTAATGTATTAATGGTTGGTGTCTTTGATACAGCTTTCCATCAAACTATGGATAAAGAAACATATTTATATCCAGTACCTTATGAATGGTATACAAAATATGGAGTACGTAAATATGGATTTCATGGAACAAGTCATCGTTATATAACTGAAACTCTTACTAAAGAGTTAGGAAGAAAAGACTTAAAGATAATAAGCTGTCATATTGGAAATGGTGGTTCAATAACAGCTGTAAAAGATGGAAAATGTGTAGATACATCAATGGGATTCACCCCACTTGCTGGTATAATGATGGGAACTAGATCTGGTGATGTTGATCCATCAATTATCCCTTATGTTATGGAACAAGAAGGATTAAATGCTAGTGAAGTAGTAAATGCTTTAAATAAAAAATCAGGACTTTTGGGACTTAGTGAGAAAAGTAGTGATATGCGTGATATAATTGCTTCTGTTAATGAAGGTGATGAACAAGCAAAACTTGCCTTTAATAAATATGTAAGAACAATAACAGATTACATTGCTAAATACTATGTTTTATTAAATGGAGCTGATGTTATCTGTTTCACTGCTGGAGTAGGAGAAAATAGTATTCCAGTAAGAAAAGCAGTTTGTGAAAACTTAAAATGTCTTGGTATTAAAATAGATGATGATAAAAACAATGTAATGGGAGAAATGGCTAAGATTAGTACTGATGACTCTAGTAGTATGGTTTATGTTCTTCCAACCGATGAAGAATTAATGATAGCTAGAGATACTTTATTCTTCCTACATCAGAATGGATAATAATTATGTGGAATCAAATTTATCATAAAATAAAAAAATACGATAACATAGTTATTGCTAGACATATTGGAGCCGATCCTGACGCTTTAGCTAGTCAAATATCTTTGAAAGAATCAATACTTTTAACATTTCCTAATAAAAAAGTATTAGCAGTAGGGAATGGTAGTACCAAATTTTCCTATCTTGGTAGACTTGATCATTATGATGAGCTAGATAATTTTCTTCTAATAGTTTTAGATACACCGGATAAAAAAAGAATCGACTTTAAATATTTTGATAAAGCAAGTGAAGTAATAAAAATAGATCATCATCCTTTCATTGATGACTTTGGAGGAATTGAACATATTGATACAGAAGCTTCTAGTACTTCAGAAATACTAATGGAGTTTTTCAAAGCTTCAAAACTTATGTGTAATAAAGAAATAGCTACAAGATTATATTGTGGATTAGTAAGTGACTCTAATAGATTCTTATTTGATACTTCTAGTTATAAAACTTTTGCCCTAGTTAGTTACTATCTAAAAAAGTATAAATTTACTTTATCAGATGTTTATAAAAAACTCTATATTAGACCTTTAAAAGAAATAAGACTAGAAGGATATATTAAAGAGAATATGACTGTATCAGAAAATAAAGTAGCATCTATTTTAATAACTGATGACATTATAACTAAATTTAAAGCTGATAGTGCCTCATCTGGTAACATGATTAACTTTTTCAATTATATAGATGAAGTGCTTGTCTGGGTTATAGCAACTGAAGATGTTAAGAATAATAATATCAGAGTAAATATTAGGTCACGTGGTCCAGTTATTAATAAAGTAGCAGAAAAGTATAATGGAGGAGGACATGCCTATGCTAGTGGAGCAAGGCTTGAAAACTTTGATATAGCTAAAGAATTAATTAATGATTTAGACCAAGCAACTAAAGAATATATAGAAAGTGAGACTAATGATGAAGATAAATAATGTAGAATTAGAAATGATTGTTACTAGAAGAAGTCAGTATCCAACTAATCATCAAAAAGAATTTTTATTAGTAGGACGTAGTAATGTTGGTAAGAGTAGTTTCATAAATACTTTATTAAATAGAAAAAATTTAGCACATACCTCATCTCATCCAGGTAAAACACAAACTCTAAATTTTTATCATATCAATAATGAATTTTATCTAATTGATGTACCAGGTTATGGCTATGCAGAAGTAAGCAAAAACATTCAAGCTAAGTTTGGTAAGATGATGGAAGAATATCTAGAAAAAAGAGATGAGTTACAAAGAGTTTTTATGTTAGTAGACCTTCGTCATAAACCAACAGAAGATGATGTAATGATGTATAACTTTCTAAAGTATTATCAAATACCTGTTACGATAGTAGCAACTAAAGCTGATAAAGTAGGAGCTAGTAAACGAGAGAAAAGTAAGAAACTTCTACTTGAAACTTTAGACTTAGTAGTAGGAGATAACGTTATCATCTTCTCAAGTGTTACTAAAGAAGGAAAAGACGAAGTATTAAAGAAAATAGACGAATTGTTAGTAGACACCATTTAGACTGTTATGCATAACATACACTAGGTGATAGATAATGAAGATTGTTTCTATTAGTGATGGATTTATCCTGATAACTCCAAAGAATCTTTATTTAGAAGAGAAAGATAAAATGATAAGAGAGTTAAAGAACTTCTTATTAACATATAATAATTATTTTTCTTTTCTGAAGACTGGATTTTACGAAGTTAGTGTCGGATATAATAAACTAATAGGAACAATTTTTATAATAAAGAAAGAAGAAGATTTTATCTTTGGAGAAGATCACATTGATCTTAGAATTACTATTATGAATGAGGTGGATATAGGATTTTCTTTTGAAGATGATATCATTCCTCTTGATAAAGTGTATTTTTATCAAGATAAATATTACTTGTTCGATGATAAACTTATTAAGAAATATTTTTATACTCTTATTGAACAAGGTGAATATGTTTTTTCTAATAAAATAGACGAGGTTTTAAGCAAAGGAACGTTACTAAGTATTTAAGTAGAGATTCATTCTCTATTTTTCTTTTTGATAATAAAAAAGACCTATATTGGTCTTATAGAACTATAGCAATCATATTACTAGAACCTTTATTAACTACTTTAGTAAGAGTTTGTTGTAATTTATATCTAATATTATCAGGCATCATTGCTATTTTAGATTGGATTCCTTCTTGAACAATATTATCTAAACTTCTACCAAAGATTTCACTCTTCCAAATCTCACTAGGATTATGTTCATAATCTCGCATTAGATAATCAATTAATTCTTTACTTTGTGTTTCACTACCAATTATTGGTTCAAAAGTAGAATTAACATCTACCCTAATCATATGAATAGAAGGAGCGATAGCTTTAAGTTTAACACCATATCTTGGACCTTGTTTGATAATTTCAGGTGTTTCTAGTTTCATATCATTAAGAGAAGGAGTAGCTACACCATATCCTGTTTGTTTAACCATTTTTAAAGCGTATTTAATTTGATCGTATTCTCTTTTTGCTTCTTCATATTCTTGGAATAATGATAATAAACTAGCTTTACTAGTAACATCTATCTTAACAATTTCTTTTAATGCTTGATTATATAAATCATTAGGAGCTTCAAGATTAATAGTAACAATACCAGTAGCAGGGTCTACATTAGATAAATAGGCTTTTTCTATTTCTTCATAATCTTTGAAATGGTCAGTTATGTGTTCAATATCTCTTAACTTATCAACTTCCACAACACTATTTTTTATAGCTTCAATATAAACTTTCTTGATAGGATTATCATGATTTAGGATAGCAATCCATTCAGGCATATTAACTTGTACTTCAAGAATTGGAAATTCATATAAAGCTTCTCTTAAAATAGTAGTCATTTCTCTTTCATTCATTGCATCAATATTGATAGGTAAGACAGGAACGCTATATTCTTCTCTTAGGCTTTCTGCTAGACGTTCAGTCTCAGGTAGAGTAGGATGGGTTGTATTTAATAAGACAATGAAAGGTTTTCCAATATCTTTTAATTCTTCAATAACTCTATTTTCAGCTTCTAAATAATCACTACGGTTAAATTCACCAATAGAACCATCAGTAGTTACTACAATTCCAATAGTTGAATGGTCCTTAATAACCTTCTCAGTTCCAATTTCTGCTGCTTCTGTAAAAGGTATTTCTTCATCATACCAAGGTGTTTTAACCATTCTTGGACCATTCTCATCAGTAGCACCCTTAGCATTATCAATAACAAATCCGACACAATCTACTAATCTAATGTTACAATCAAAGTCATCAATCTTCACTTTAGCAGCTCTATTAGGAATGAATTTAGGTTCTGTTGTCATAATAGTTTTACCAGCAGCACTTTGAGGAATTTCATCAAGTGTTCTTTTTTTCTCGTACTCATCTTCAATATATGGTACCACTAAAGTTTCAACCATCTTCTTAATAAAAGTACTCTTACCAGTTCTAACCGCTCCAACAACTCCTAGATAAATGTCACCCCCTGTCCTTTGTGCAATATTTTTAATGATTTCATATTTTTCCATATATTCACCTTTTTCTTTTATTCATTTTAACTTTATGTAGAAATATATGTCTTTATGAATAGAAATATTATGTTAATGTTGATGTGACGATATTTTTATTGTATAGTATACTTAAATTTAAAAAGAAGGGGTTATTATGAATACAAAAGAAACTAGAGCAACAATATCTAAAATATTTAATTATATAGAAAACGGTGTAGAAAAAACTTCCTTTGGAGATTTTTATGGTCATCCAGGATTATATTTCTTTCATACTAAAGAAGAATTTGCTATTATGTTGGATAAATGTTTAGATAAAGAATCTTATGATAGATATGATATTTATTACATAGTAGAAAAGCTAATAAAGTTTTTACTTGATAAGTATGATTCACATACTAAACTTTACTTTAAAAATAGTATCTATTTCCCTATAAGTTTTAAAATTCAAGGTAACGATTTCTATATTGTTAACATAATAGATGAATATAAAGATGTAGTAGGTGGAAAACTAGTTTCAATTAATAATATACCTGTGGAAAAAATAGTCTATGAACTAGAACAGATAATTAATTATTCAACAGAAGAATATAAAAATATAATGTTGACTAGTGATATAAAACAGTTATATATTTTAAGATCATTACCAAGTATTAACAATAATACAGATAAAATTACATATCAAATAAACTGTGATGGAAAGGTAATAGATGTTAGTTTTAAGAAAACAGAAAGGTATGATAAATTAGAATCGACTGTTAAAGAAAATTATACTTATGAAAAAGTGGATGATATTTTAATTATTCATTATAACTCTTGTAAAGATATAGAAAAGATGGAAAAGTTAGTTGAAAAACTTAAGGCTATAGAAAAGGATATCAATTATTACATAGTGGATATAAGAAATAATAGTGGTGGATTTTCCAATATCAACCATATATTAATTGACTTTCTAACAGGTAAAAGTATAGTTACTCTTATAAATGAAACAGTGTTTTCATCAGGAAGAATGATGCTTGTTGATTTAAAAAAAATTGGTAGTTATGTTATAGGTACAAATATTAGTACATCACTAAATGCCTTTGGAAATGTACCTGGTGGTTTAGAAGTGGAAAAATTAGATTTAATTGTTAAGAGAAGTAATACTTATTGGTATTATGATGAAAATTTGAGGTGTCAAGGATTTACAAAAGATAATTTTTATTCTTATTTTAAGGATAAGAAGGAATTATTGAAACCTAAAATTATTGAACCAGATGAATATGTTTATAATACTGTTGATGATATTATAAGTAATAAAGATTCACAATTAGAAAGAGCAATTGAATATATAAAATTAAAAAAACAACCATTAGAAACAAATAAATTGGAGGGAAAATGTATCAAGAAGATTATTTAAGAAATTATATAAAAGAATCAGAATTAAGAGAATTTAATGATAGAATAAAAGTAAGGTTATCTAGTGAACTAGCCATAAAATATGATTTGGGAGTTTATACTAATTTTTTAACAAGAATTGAAAATGAAATGAAGATGCTAGATAAATTAAAGATTAAATACCCAGCAAATGCAAAACCAATACTCTATATTTATGTAGTACCAGATGATAACTTTACCTTCCTATTACAAATGCCTACTTTATTTTCTAAAGATAAAAAGAGTGGTGGAAAGCCTGTTACTTGCTATGATTTGGATGGTTTTTCTCTTGCTTATGGACTAAGTCAAAATTGTTTAGAAAATAAAGAAACTAATAATTTAGAAATAGCTGATTTAGAAAATGAATTACATGAGTTATCACACATTGTAATTAGTCAGTTTTTACTTGGTAATCAAGTTATTTCAGAAGGTATTGCAGAAACATTACCACTATACTGTTTAAGATTAGAAGAAAAGTTTGAAAAACATAAACAAGTTATTGCTACTTTAGAAGAAAATAATATTTATTCTCTTAAAGAATTATTAAATAAACAAAGAGATGGTTCTTATGGTAATGATGCTGTTTTATCAAATATGACTTGTTCCTTTAGACTATCATATATATCATCATATTTGTTTGTTAGAGGATTACTAGAAAGAGTAGAAGAAAAATATTTGCTATCAACAACTGAAGCTATTAACTATCTTTTTAGTATTTTAAGAGGAAATAGAGGATATGCTAATGAATTTTTAATATATGATATAGCAGATGCATTAGAATTATCACATGATGAGTTACTTAATAAAAAAGATATGCAGAAGAAAGCATTAAATTCTATAAGAAGATTGGAGATGTAAATATGGTTACTACTATTTATTTAATGAGACATTCTATAACCGAAAGAGTAAACTATTTAAAAGATAATGATAGTTTACTTGTTAGAAATCAAAAACAAATTTTAACTATTGAAGGGGAAGAATTAGCAAGAAAAGTTAGTAATAATGAAATCTTTTCTGATATTGATATGGTTATATCTAGTAATTATGTAAGAGCTATGGCTACAGCAAAATACTTTACTAAAGATGATAAACTAAATATAGTAGAAGATTTTGGAGAAAGAGAGTTTGGAATAGATGATTATAAAGATATCCCAACTGACTTTTATGAAAGACAGCTAAATGAAGATGACTATAAGATAGGGCAAGGTGAAAGTCAAAAAGAAGTAAGAGAAAGAATGAGTAAAGGCTTATTAGAAGTGGTTAACAATAATGAAGGAAAAACTATTTTAATAGTATCACATCATACAGCTATAATATTTCTTCTTAAGAAATGGTGTAGTATAAGTGATAATAAATATCTATTATATAAAGATAAGGTTATTCTTGAAAATGGTTGTAGGAATTGTGAGACAGTTAAGCTATTATTTAAAGATGGAGAATTGATTGAAATAGAGAATATGGAGGTTTGTGAATAATGAGTTTAAAATATGATACTGAAAACTTTACAGTATATTATAATGATTGTGATAAAAGATATTTAGCAAAAATGGTTAATGTTTTTGAAGATAAAAGACAAAATATTTTAGATTTCTTTAAATTAGAAAACGTTAAACCAGTTATAAAACTATATGATAATATTTTTGAATATAAAGAAAATATAATGGAATCTTTTAAGAAAAACTATGGCTATAGAGAATATCAAGACTGGATGATTGCTAATACCGAAGATGGTAATATTAATATGTTATCATTAGATTTAGTTAGACAAATAAATACCTTTGAAAATTATACTGAAGACGAATTTTGTTATAATACCATTCATGAATTTACTCATGTTTGTCAAACTAAAATTGGTTCTACTAATCCAGGTTGGTTTTATGAAGTGTTAGCCACAAATCTTGGTAATCCAGAATGTCAACATGATATTAAAACACCATTTACATTAGAAGAGTTACAAACAAGTTTTGATAGTATAGATGGTTATGGAGCAGTATATTCTATTGGTAAAGAATTATTTAATAATTATGATAATGATTTTATTTATGGTTTAGTAATGGATAAAGATGATACTAGATTAAATATAGTTACAGCATCAATTATAAATGATATAAATAGTAAGTTAGTCAATAATAATCAACCAAATAAAAAACATGTATAGGCTTAAAAACTTATACTTATTTTTTTCTTATCAAATACATTATGAGTATAATTGATTATGTTAGTAAGAATAATCTTACAATGAAAGGCTCACAACTTAATGAAGCGGATAGCTTAGTTTTGTCAGGACTTTCATATATTTACTATGAATAAGTGATTTAACTTATTTTAATATTCATTTCATTTACCTAAATCATAATTATCCAGACCATCATCAGTAGTGTAACATGAATAAGCATATTGATTTTGTTATTTCTATATCTTGATTACTATTTTCACTTTGACTTGTTTTTTTCATTATTAGTTTTTGATTTAGAACTATTATAAAAATTGTTTCGATTAGTTGCTATTAGTATTGGAAGTAATAAAATTAAATCACTAAACTTGAATTTATAATGTATGTGATTATTAAAACACATCACTAAACCAATTGAAAATAAAATTGGAACAAACCACAATATATATTTTTGCATTTGTGGTGCTAAATAATTTCCTAGATTATTACTGATTTTTATGTATAAAATTAATGCTGTATATACAAAATAAACTATAAATATTGATGAAATCAAAGTGACTACTAAACTTTTCTTGTAATTACCAAATAATACAATAATATTTTTAATATCTATCATAGGCCCTAAAAGGAGATAACTAATGATGGGAACAACTCCAAAGGAATTAAGGAGATATTTACCAACAAATGGATCGGATGTTGAACAAAGTGATATTAAGTAGGCAAAGAACATTAAAACTATAATTGCTAAAATTTCATTTTCGACAATAAAAAAATTACCACATGAAATCATATGATAATTTTTATTTAATTATTTTTGCTATCTTTTTTTAGTGTTTCCGTTGTAATATATGCAGTTATAGGTATAACTATAATACAGCCTAGTGCACTAAATAATATTTTAATCATTTCTGAAACAAATGTCTTTGCATTTACAATTTCTAAAGATGAATAACCTCCTTTATAAAACCAAATCAATAATGTCATAAATTCACCTAAAAAAGCAAACATTAAGGTATTATTCGTCGTACACAATATATCTCTTCCTATGTTCATTCCCGATAGAAATAACTCTTTTTTTGATAAGTTTTTATTATTATCATAAACTTCGTATAATGCAGAGGAAATTGCTATTGAAGAATCAACCGTTGCTCCAATTAAACTAATTAATATCATAGAAATTGCAATGTTAGTAAAATCTATTTTTACATTATAAGAAAACATATTTATCTCTTCATAAGACTCATATCCAAAACCAGCAATTCTTGATATCTTTGTTACAAAAAATATGAGAAAGGATAATATAATTAATACAATAATAACTGATTTTAAACTAGATTCTGTTTTTATGTTTTTTTCATTTACATAATATAATATTATATAACTTATTATAAAACAGCCTATTAAAGAACATATTATAGGATTTAGTCCAAGAGCAATTAAGTAAAAAATAATCATTAAAATAATAAAATTAAATATTATAGATAAAAATAATTTTATTCCTCTTTTTATATCAATATAAATCATTAATAAAAATAATAAAATAATTAATATTATATTCATTTTACCCCTCTTTTCATAAATTTAATTGATATATGTGCTGATACAGGAATAGTTAAAACAATACCAATGCTACCAATTAAGAATCTGGTTAATTCTAATGTAAAATTACTTGAAATATAATTATACATTGAAAATCCATTGCGTAATGCTAACACAAAAATAGGAAGACCTGAACATAAATAAGTAAAAAACAAAACATTACTCATTGTACTCATTATATCTTTACCTATTTCTCTAGCAGATTTTTTCAAATTTTTGACAGATATATTATTGTCTTTTTGAATCAGTTCCGATATAGAAGCTGAAATTGTAATTGCTACATCCATAATTGCCCCTGTTGATCCGATTAATAGTTCTGGTAATATGATATCTTCAATAGGAACAGTTAAAAATGATAATTCATTGAAATTTATCCCTTTATAACCAGTAAAATTTATAATAATTACAATTGTAATAAGCATTACTAATGTTGATATAATTACAGAAATGATTGCCGATAATGTTTTCTTGTTAAATCCACTTGCTAATATCAAAGAAATAATAGAAAAAATAATCATTTCTATTACACATAAAAATAATAAATTGATACCTTTAAAATATAAAGCTAAACCTATATAAAAAATTACTAAATTCAAAACAACGCTTAATACAGATAACAGTCCTTTATAAGAACCAACTATATAAAGTAAATTTAAAAATATCACTATCATTAAAGTTAGATAGAAATCTCTTTTTAATTCAATATCACTCGCATCTAATATTATTTTGTCATTAACTTTGTATTTATCTGTAACAACAGATGAATAAGATTCATCATAAGAGATGGTTTTTTCTTTTCCTTTTTGCTTACCATTGGTTATTATACCTGTTATCTTTCGCATATAGTATTTTTCTTCTAATCCTAATGAGTTTTGAGATGTTTCTTCACTAATTGTATCAATTTTTGTTATTTTAACAATTTGCTTGGAATATAAGAAATCATCATTATAAACAAAAATTAAAATAATTATAGATATAAGAAATATAATAATAGAAATCAGATTCTTTTTACTAGACATACTACTACCTCCAAATCTATTATACTAGTTTTTTCAAAAAATCATATCCTAATATTAAAGTGGGCATAAAAATTTATACTTATTTTTTTCTTATCATATAATACATTATGAATATAATTGATTATGTTAGTAAGAATAATCTTACAATGAAAGACTCACCACTTAACGAAGTAGATAGCTTAGTTTTATCACAACTTTCATATCTTTACTATGAAAAAGTAGCACTACCTTGTAAGATAAGTGATTTGACTAATTATTTTTATGATTTATTAGGTACTGATAGGGATGATTTAAATAACTTAAACCTATTAGAAAAAGTTTGTTCCTCTAAAAGATTTTCTAATATAATAGTTAATTACTATATCAGTAAAGATAACTTAGTAGAGAATAAACAATTTTCTGCTGTAACCTTTTTCTTAGAAACAGGGGATATCTATATCGCATATCGTGGTACTGATGGAACAGTTAATGGCTGGAAAGAAGATTTTAATATGTCATTTTTATCACCAGTACCAGCCCAAGTAGAAGCTTTAAAGTATTTAGAAACAGTCTTGTCTTTAACTAATAATTACTCTTATATTGGTGGACACTCTAAAGGGGGAAACTTAGCATTTTATGCTGCTATATATCTAAAAGACAAAAGAAGAATAAAAAAAGTATTCTCTCATGATGGTCCTGGTTTTCAAGAGAAAGTAGTTACTAGTAAAGAATTTAAAAATACTGAACCACTACTTTATAAAACAGTACCAGAAAGTTCAATAATAGGTATGTTACTTTGTAATAGTGAAGATTATACCGTAGTAAGAAGTAATGAAAGTGGAATAATGCAACATGACCCATTCTCCTGGTTAGTAAATGATAACAGTTTTATCTATTTAAAAAGATTAACTAAAACATCTATTTATACCAATAAGGTACTAAAAGATACCATAAACAATCTAACAAAAAAAGAAAAAGAAGAATTTGTTAAGGCTTTATTTACTATCTTTGATAGGGCAGATATTAAAACACTTAAAGATTTATCAAAAAACTGGTATAAAAAAATTCCACCAATTATAAAATCAATGGAATCTTTAGATGATAAAATAAAGAAATGTCTTTGGGATACAATTAAAGTATTAGTAGTCTTCATTATTAAAAATTTACCATTCTTACTTTGAAAAAACTTCATGGAAATAGGGCATGTCTTTGACAGTCTTATTTTTCTTTTTTAATACTTTAAAGTCATATCTTGATCTATTAAGAAAAGGTAATTCGTCTGTTTTCATCTCAAACTCATCTTCACTAACCTCATCAATACTCTTATGAAAAACAGTCTGGTAAAAGGCTAATAGATAAGCTAGTCTATCATAATTTTGTTTTCCTTGATAATCTATACCTCTATTTTCTAAGTACTCAAATAAAGGAGTTGAAATAGTCATTGGTTCCATTCTTTTAATACCAACACCATCAAAGTCTATAAAAGAAAAATCATTATTTTCTTCATCAATCATAACATTGTTGTAATTAATGTCACCTAGTACAATCTTTTTCCTATTACGATGTATTTCTTCTAGTTCTAAAGAAACATCAATAAGTTTATCTTTTAATTCTTCTATAGAATGAGTCTTTTCATACTCGCTCAGTGTAATTCCTTTTTTATATGCCATTGTACATCCACAAAAAGAATAGCCATTATATAGCTTAGCAAGTGGAGTAGCAACTCTTAAATTAGTAATCTTACTAGCTTCTTCAACATGAGCTTCTCTTTCTATTAGTTCATAAATACTAAAGTTCTTATAGATTTTATATACCATTTTATTATCATGATAAATAGTACTTTCACTAGATATGTCATCATTAATTTTAACTACTTTATCAAAATTAATACTAGTAATATCAATTTTTTTCATTATACCACCCCTTATTTGCCCCATATTATATCACATTTTATTAAAAAAAGAAAGATGTTGTTTCCTAAAACATCTTATCAACGTTATCAGGTACTTTATCTTTCATAATTGTATTTATAATTTTTTCTTTCTTTTCTTTAGAAATATTTTTACCAGTCATAGTTGCTATTTCATCAACCACTTCACTTAAAGTCTTCTCATCTTTCATATTTCCATCTTGTAATTTATTAGCAAGAGATAAAATTGTATCTTTACTAACATTAGTCTTTTTCTCAACCTTTTTAAAAAAACTATCTCCAAACATTATAGAACCTCCTAGTTCATTATATGAAACTAGAAAAATTAAGTTCTATTTATTTCTAGTGATTCTCTTTAGTTGAGCATTAAATTCTTCCATTGAAATTAAGCCTTTATCAAGTCTATCTTGTAACATAGCAAGTGACTTTTCGTGCATTCTTTCACTATCTAGTGGATTAGCATAACGGTAAGCGGAAACATCATTAGTAAAGATATTCTTTCTTTCTGTTTCTTTATGTAAATCAGAAAAGTTAGTTTTTTCAAACCTTTTATTATTAAAAGAGTTATTCCTTCCTATTATCATAAGTCGTCCCCATTTCTATTCTTGAATTGTAACACAATAGGTGTACCTTCTAAATCAAAGTTTTCTCTTAATTGATTTTCTAAATATCTTTCATAAGAGAAATGCACTAATCCTTTGTTATTAACTCTAAAAGTAAACTTAGGTGGTTTAGTACCAGTTTGACTAACAAAATAAATCTTTAATCTTTTCGCTTTATAACTAGGAGCAGGATTTCTATCATAGGCATCTTGTATAACATCATTTAAAACACTAGTTTTAATTTCTCTGTTAATATTTTCTTTAACTTTTAAAACTTCAGGCATTAAAGTAGAAATTCTTTTTTTAGTAAGGGCAGATAAGAAAACGATAGGGGCATAAGTGATAAACTGAAATTCACTTCTTACTAATTTTTTATAATCATTAATACTAGTTTCTTTTACCGTATCCCATTTATTAACAACTATAATTATTCCTTTTCCTTTTTCTAAAGCATAAGAGGCGATATGTTTATCATGTTCCTTAATCCCTTCTTCGGCATTAATAACTAAAAGACATAAATCACTTCTATCAATAGCTCGCATACTTCTAACAAGACTATATTTTTCGATACTTTCAAAGACTTTTCCTTTTTTACGCATACCTGCTGTATCAATTAAGACATATTCTTCACCATGATATTTTAAAACAGTATCAATAGAATCTCTTGTCGTACCAGCAACATTTGATACTACAACTCTTTCTTCATTTAGTAAGGCATTGATTAAGCTACTTTTTCCAACATTAGGTCTACCAATAACACAAAACTTTAATCTTTCATCAGGTATTTCTTCTTCTTCTACGATATCTTTAGTAATTTCATCCAATAATTCATAATAACCAGTATTATGGATAGCACTAATTGGAAGATAAGTATCAAATCCTAGTTCATAAAAATCATAAAGATTATCATTAGCTTCCTTAGTATCAATCTTATTAATAGCTACAATTACTTTTTTTCCACTTCTTCTTAAAATATCTCTAATAATTAAGTCATCCTTAGTAAGTCCTAGTTTTCCATCTACTACAAATAAAATAATAGAAGCTTCACTAATAGCAAATTCTGCTTGAATTCTTATTTCTTTTTGAAAATTTTCTTTCTCATCTTCAATACCACCAGTATCTATTATAGTGAAGTTTTTGTTATTCCAACTAACATCTTGATAAAGTCTATCTCTTGTTACACCAGCTATATCTTCAATAATAGCAATTTTTCCACCAGCGATTTTATTGAATAAGGTACTTT
>FR901072.1:0-5383 GCA_000438295.1 Clostridium sp. CAG:451 | reverse complement strand
TTTCATATAATATCCACCTCTTTTCATATATCTTATTTTAATTCGAAATGACGTTAAAAGCAATAAAAAAAGACATTAGCTGCCTCTTTTAAATTCAACGATGTCAGAAACATTACAATTCAAGTAATTGCAAAGTCTTGCTAATACATAGATATCAATTCTCACAATTTCTCCAGTTGCTAATCTTTTAATCACTTTAAAATCAGTACCAGTATCATTAATTAATTTACTTTTGGTAAGACCTTTATCAGCTAATAATTGTTCTAGCTTAAAGATATAGGTACCACCATCAACTTTTATCTTCACATGTTTCTTTTCCATCTTGTTACTCGCCCTTTCACATTAATTTTAACAAGCAACTAGCTAATTGACTAGTGGCTATATAACCTAGTATCCCTAAAAAAGAGATATTTATTCATTTAAAAAAAGAAAATTTTATAATATAATTGTAATAAGAAAGGAGAAGAAAAAATGATAATTGGAATTATTATCTTATTGATAGGTATATTATATTTAATTGAAATATTTAATCCAGGATTTCATTTGGAATTTGATATTATATGGCCAGTAGTATTAATAGCTATTTCTATTTACTATATAATTAAGGAAGAAAAGTTAGACTTTACTAAAATAATGATGTTATTTATTGGGTTATGGTTTTTACTAGTTAATACATCTTTAGTAACAGAACCATATGATAAGGCTTTTTGGCCAGTTGTACTGATACTTGTAGGAGGCTATATTGTAATGAATAGTCTTAATATGAGTAAGAAGAATACAAAGATAAAAGCTAGTAAGCATTCAAAAGACTACTTTGGAATATTTAGTGAAGTTAAAGATAGTATTAAAACTAAAAACTTTAAAGGAGCAGATGTTTACTGTATCTTTGGAGGAGCAGAACTAGATCTTAAAGATGTAGAATTAAAAGAAGATACAATTTTAAATGTTTATTCTTTCTTTGGAGGTGCTACTATTAAAGTTTCTGATAATTATAATGTAGTATGTAACTCTACTGCTATTTTAGGAGCTAATGAAAATAAAGCCTCTAGCGATATTGATAAGTCAAAACCAAAATTAATAATTAACTGTATTTCCTTCTGTGGAGGAACGGAGATTAAGTAATGAATTTTATAGAGATTAAAGAAGAAGCTAAAAAGCTAACCTCTAAACATATTCTAAAATTTTGGAAGAGTAGTTTATTAGTATTTGCTTCTTCAATAGCTTTAGCAATTATCCTAGGAATAATATCTGGTGGGGTATTAGCTTTTATTACAGAGTTATTAGCATTACCCCTTTATATAGGATTTATTAGTTATATACTTGGTCTTACAAGAGAAGAAGAAGTATCTCTTACTGATATATTTCAAGATTATAAAAAGATAGGATTAATTGTAGTTACACTTATTATTAGTTATGTATTTATTATATTTGGTTATATACTATTAATAATTCCTGGTATAATGATTGCTTTTTCCCTTGTAATGGTAGGTTACTTATTAGCAGATTCTAAAGAAACAAGTATTAGTGAAGCAAAAAACATAATAAGGGAAAGTATAGAGATGATGAATGGTTATAAACTGGATTATTTCATTTTTGAATTAAGTTTTATTGGTTGGTATTTCTTAGGTGCTATAACATTCGGAATAGCATACATTTATGTAATACCTTACTTTACCTTTGCCAATACCTTATACTATCAAAGATTAAAAGAGAAAAGAAAATCCTAAAACAATGTGGTTTTTCTTTTTTTTCTAATTGTGCTAAAATAAGGACGGAGGTATTATATGAAAATATGTGTTTTAGGAAGTGGAGCTTTCGGTCTTGCTATTGCTTCCTTATTATCAAAAAATAAAAATAATGAAATTATTGTCTGGACTTCTTTTAAAGATGAATATGAAGAACTTAGTAAATTACATACTCATAAGAAGATATTTGCTGACTTTTCTTTTGAAAAATTAAACTTTTCTATGGATTTAGATAGTTCTATTGCTAAAGCTAGTGTTATTATTTTAGCTGTTCCCTCTAATGCTATTAGAGAAGTTTTAGAAAAACTAAAAGATAAACTTAGTAAGCAAATACTTATTTTTGTCTCAAAAGGACTAGAAAAAGATACTATGAAAAGATCAAGTGAGATAGCAGAAGAATTAGAAATAAGTAATTACTATGGAGTTTTAGCCGGACCAACCTTTGCTAAAGATATGTTAAAAGAAATACCAATCGGTTTTACCTTGGCTACAAAAGAAGAAAATGTTTCAAATATAGTAAAAGAAATATTTATAAATACAAAGGTTGAGATAGAAACTACTAATGATATAGTAGGAGTGGAGTATTGTGGCTGTATCAAGAATGTTTTAGCAATCATTACAGGTTATTTTTATACTAAAGAAAAATCAAGTTCTGCAAGAGCAGCCTTCTTTACAAAAGTTGCAAAGGAAGAAGCTAGACTATTAGAACTATTAGGTGGTAATAAAACTACTTTATATACTTTTGCTGGAATAGGGGATTTGCTATTAACTGCTACTAGTAATGAAAGTAGAAATTTCTCTTATGGAGAAGCCTTAGCTAATAACTTAATTAATGATAAATTAACAACTGTAGAAGGTAAGAAAACTTACCAATCTTTAATAAATTTAATTCCTAACGAAGAACTAAAAGATTCCCTACTTATTACTTATTCTTATTTATTTAAGGAAGGGTAGAGTTCGTGGCAGTATATTTTGAACCAATCAAGACAGCCTTAATATTATTTCCAATAATTGCTTTTCTTATAACCTTACCATATCTTATTATTGAATATCATAAATATGGTGCTGTTTCTTTATTAAGAAGTATTATAATATATACGTTTATACTTTATTTATTAGTAGCATTTCTCTTAGTAATACTACCACTTCCACCAACGAGAACAGTCTTGCAAATGCCAACTAAGTTACCCCAGTTAGTTCCATTTACTTTTATTAAAGATATAATGGTAACAACAAGTCTTAATCTAAAGAATCCTATTACATACTTATCATTTTTTAAAACACCAACTGTTTATACAGTTATCTTTAACTTGCTTTTACTGTTTCCTTTTGGTGTTTATCTACATTACTACTTTGAAAAGAAATGGTATCAAGTACTTATTATGTCCTTTTGCTTAAGCTTATTTTTTGAAGTGACACAACTAACTGGTATATTTTTTATTTATCCCAAAGCCTATAGATTGTTTGATGTAGATGATTTACTGATTAATACTTTAGGTGGAATACTTGGTTTTATTTGTACTAAACCATTAACTGTTTTTTTACCATCAAGGAAAGAGCTAGACCAAAAAACTTATACTAAAGGAACAAAAATATCTATTTATAGAAGAGGTATAGCATTATTTATAGATTTATTTTTAGTGTTTTGTTTTTCTACACCCATTTGGATATTATTTGGAAATAAAATTTCCTTTGGAATACTTTATAGTATTATTCTGTTTCTATATGAAGTATTTTTTCCCTTGCTAGATAATGGTAAAACTATAGGAAAAAGACTTGTTAATATAAGATTAAACGTTATTAATGAAAGTGATTGTTTCCCTATCAGATTAATATTTAGACAGATGCTTCTTTATTTATTTATCTTAAGAATACCAAACTATCTAAGTTATTTATCTAAGATACATCTAGAAAATAATGGTTTAGAATTTTTAATGATTTTTGGTAAACTGTTGATGATAAGTTATTATCTATACTTTATTTATGAGTTATTCTTAAATATACTTGGCAGAAGAAAAAACTTTAACTATGAACGGATATCTTCAGTTATTAATTATAGTTTGATAGTGTTGCAAGATGATAAAAATATGATAGAATAAATAATAGGAGGAATGAGAATGAAAATAGAAGTTAAAAAGACAATATGGCCCTCATTAATTAGTTCGGGAGTTATACTTGTGCTTGGATTATTATTATTTTTTAAGTCATCAGTTACTTTGATGGGGATATCTTATATCTTTGGAGGATTAATAATTGCAATTGGTGTTCTTGCTATTGTAAGATTTATTTCTAATAATCATAGTGATATATCTAATCAGTTAAATATTATCTATGGAATTATTTGTATAATTAGTGGAATTTTCTTTATTGAAAAGCCTGAGATTATTGGAAGTATAATTCCTGTTGTTATGGGAATTGGTATCATAATTAGTAGTTCATTAAAGATACAACAATCATTTAATCTTAAAAGTTTAAATAGTAGTTATTTCTTTTGGTCATTTGTAACAGCTTTATTAAGTTTAATTTGTGGAGTTGTATTATTATTTAATCCATTTAAAGGAGCAGTTATTATTACGAAAGTTATAGGAATATTTTTGGTTATGTATGCTATCTTAGACATTTGTAACACTATTGTTTTAAAAAAGAGTGGAGTTTCTATTAGTATTAGTACAGTTAATGATAAAGATACAAAGTCAAAATCAAATCATAGAAAGGCAAAGAATGCTAAGATAATTAAAGAAGTAACAAAAAAAGGAGATGAGGAAGAGTGATACTATTTAGTTTTAAGGGAATTTTAGAGAAACTAACTACAACAGTAAATTCTTTCTTAGAAGCTTATGGTAGTAATCCTATTGTTTGGGTATTGATATTAGCTGTAATTATTGTTATTGCCTTTTGGGGGATTTCTAATTTAGGCGGTAAATAAGTTTGTTTTCTATTACAAAGCAAACTTTTTTATTTGGTTATAAAATTTTTAAAATAAATTTCTAGTATTTCTTTTGGAAGCTTAAAAAGAAAGTTGCCATTGCTGGCAACTTTTTAACCTTTTGTAGTAAGAAGTCCCTCACCTCTAAGGTGGGGATGAATTACGTTTACTTATGCTTGGAGAATACTAAATTCATGATATAATAAAGCCAGTCGATAAAGAAAAAAAGGTGATATGCGATGAAATTAGACAATAATGCACGATGCACTATCATCTTGTACTTGTTGTAAAATATCGCAGAAAAGTATTTGATGACCACATATCGGATAGAGCAAAGGAAGTATTTGAGTACATATCACCGAAATACAATATTACATTACAAGAATGGAACCACGATAAAGATCATGTACATATTCTCTTCAAAGCACACCCGAATACAGAGATAAGCAAGTTCATAAACGCATACAAAAGTGCATCATGTACATATTCTCTTCAAAGCACACCCGAATACAGAGATAAGCAAATTCATAAACACATACAAAATTGCGAGCAGTAGACTTTTGAAGAAAGAATTTTCACAAATACGTCAAAAGCTTTGGAAAGAACATTTTTGAGGTCAGAGCTTTTGTCTGCTTACCACAGGTGGTGTACCGATTGAAGTGATACGAAAATATATAGAAAGTCAAGGTGAGAAACATTGAATAAGGCATAT
>FR901071.1 GCA_000438295.1 Clostridium sp. CAG:451 | reverse complement strand
TGCGGTGAAATGTGATTTCCCCAAAGATAGTAACAATGCTTCTCTTAACATTAGATTTATTGATGTAAAATCTTTCTTTTATTTTTTCTGAATTTTTAAATTCTAAATCAACGGCTTCAATAAATTCTTTTATAAGGTCAGAAGATAAATCATTAAATAATTCTTGCAATGAAACAGTTAAGTTAACATATATATTTTTAATATTACTAAAAATAAATTTTTCAATGCAAATAGCTAATTTTTCTTTAATTTTGTCAATTAGACTATTAATTAATGAATTTTCTGAACTAATATTTAAAATCTGTGGTAAATTCTCTAATAAATATATATGATATAATCTTATAAAGATAGGAGAGATCAAATATATGAAAACAAGAATAGTATTGACAGGTATATTAAGAGATAATGATTTATTTTTAATAGTTAAAAGAAATGAAAATGATGACTTGTATCCTGGTGCCTGGGAATTTCCAGGCGGTCATTTAGAAGATGGAGAAACATTAAAAGATGGATTAAAACGCGAACTTATGGAAGAAATAGGCTATACAGAAGATTTTAATCCAATTATTACTCATTATTTTGATGAAGTGAAAGAAAAAAATAATGAATTAATTCATGACTTAGAAATTGATTTTATTGTAAATGTAGATAAATCAAAGGTAAATGTTAAATTAAGTGAAGAGCATTCGGATTATAAATGGGTTTCTAAGGATTCTGATTATTTAGATGAATTTATAAAAGATAAATTATCAAATATTTAAATAATAAGAGTTTTGGGTTTTCCCATGTATGAATTTTGTACGGGAGTACAAATTCAGTGCTTGCTAGACAATATTATTACTCTCAAATATAAGTTAAAAGCACTATCTAAATTTAGGTAGTGCTTATATTTATACAACTTTCATTAATTCTAATGGTTTATTTTTAGTTATTTCAAGGTTATATTTTATTTTTAAAATTAGTTCTATTTCAGGCATTAATTCATCAACATTATATCTAACATTAAATATATCAAGTGCTGCGTTGATATGATTAATTAATGGACAATCTGATAAACAATTTCTACTATATCCGTTTGCTAAATAAAATGCTGCAGCCTCTGGTATTACAAATTTAATAAAAAAGATTTTATTCTTCAAGAGGAAGAAGTATCAGAAATTAAATGGTATGACATTAACATGGTTATAAAGATGATGGAAAATAATGATGATTCAATAATAAATTCTCCAAGAATATTAAAATTATTAAAAATATTAAATAATAAAAAATATGTTAGAGATGTATTAGAATAAAATGCTGGTGGATTTAAATATAAATTAGATGAAAGTTAATGCTGTTCCCAAATTTGAATTCTAATAGAAGTTTATCTTTTTTAAAGAGGTGAATAGTAACTTGAAAAATACTCAACTTTATGCTATTATTATAGTGCTTGAAGAAAAGAAAGTGGGTTATGGTTATGCCAAAAACTTCATATAATGATGATGAATTTAATAGACTTATTAGTCCTATTGTTCAAAATGAAGAATATCAAAAGACAAAATTTTGTACACATCATGGCTTAAATAGATATGATCATATGGTAAGAGTAGCTTATTACTCTTATAAGATTACTAAAATACTACATCTAAATTATAAAGAAACTACTAAAGGAGCTATACTACATGACTTTTTCTTTAATGAAGAAGAAAATAATAAAGTAGTAAGATTAATAGAACATCCAGAGATAGCTTATATAAATGCTAGTAAGTATTTTGATTTATCAAGTCTAGAAGAAGATATTATAAAAACACATATGTTTCCAATTGGAAAAAAAGTTCCTAAATATTTAGAAAGTTGGATAGTAGATTTAGTCGATGATATAGCAAGTGTTTATGAAAAAACATTTGTACTTAAAGCGAATATGAAATTAAGTTTTAACTTAATAGTGATGCTATTAGTAATGTTTAGGAGATAATTTATGGATATTAGAGAATTATTACAAGGTAAGACTGATAAATTAGAGATAAATGAAGATTTTTTCTTTACTAAAGATTGGTATCAAAATACAGATATTATAGAACTAAAAAATGTTCACTTTACTGGTAATTTAAAGAGATATTTAGATGATAGCTTTTTCTTAGAAGGGGAATATAGTGGCGATATGATTTTAAAAGATTCCATCTCACTAGAAGATGTAACCTATCATTTTTCTAATCAATTAGAAGAAGAAGTGACAGAAAAAGTAAAAAATATTGAAAATACTCTTGATATTCTTAGTGTTTTATGGGAGAATATAGTACTAGAGGTTCCCATTAGATTTAGTGAAGTAAGTGATTACTCTAAATATCAAGGGAACGGTTGGCATCTAGTAAGTGAAGAAGAGTATGAAAAGGAAGAGGGGAATTTCCCATTCCGTGATTTGCTAGAAGGAAAAGAAAAGGAGTGAAGAAGATGTTAAAATTAGATATTCAATTATTTGCTGTACCTTTCAGAAAGGTATCAAAAACACGTAAGAGAATGCGTAGAAGTCACAATGCTTTAACAATGCCAGGAATGGTAGCTTGTAAAGAATGTGGGGAAATGATTAAACCTCACCGTGCATGTCCTAAGTGTGGTAGCTATAAAGGTAAAACTGTAGTTGCTAAAAAAGAATCAACTGAAGAATAAGATCATGGTTAAGTGATCTTTTTTTGTAATATTATTTACTTTACTTATTAACTTATGATAGTATATTGTTGAAATGGAGGTAAGGTAAGTATGGATAAGAAAGAGTTAAGTAAATTAAAAAGAAGTCTATTAGCTTTAGGAATGGCTGGCGTTATATTGGGAACTAGTGGTTGTGGTGATAATGATGATAATGAAATAACTAGGGAAGAAGTTCCATCAGAATATTATAATTTTGATAAATAATGTAAATATGTAATTAAAGATGACGAAGCTTTACAGCTATATAATAGTCAAAATATAATGTTATTTTATAATAAAGAAACTTATGATGTTAAAGAGTATATATACAATAGGGAAGAGAAATTTTTAGGAATTGCATCAGAACTATATGATTTGGTAACAGAAGAGATGTTAGAGTACTCTGATGGTATAGCAATTGGTTATAATGATGATAATGATTTTCTTAAAGATTTGATAGATAATAATTATCAAGTATGGCTTCCTGATACTGGTGATTATATAGAAGGATATGAAGTGAAAGACTATTATTCATTAGAAGAAATAAAGGAACTAGAACCACAAATAGAAACTGGTTTACGAGCTATTAATAAGATTAAAGTAAAAACAAAATAAACGTAATTATCTGTTACGTTTATTTTCTTACTAACTATTGAAATTCACTATAAATATTTGTATCAAATTGATGTTGGTCATTACCAGCGGCTAATAGTTTATTATTATCTACTAAGAAATAAGTATATTCTAAAATATCTTGATTATTAGAAGCTATAGGATCATCCCATGTAAGATCTAAATGATACCAATTACTTCCTAGATTAACACCATTCCAAACGTGTTTATCATTAGATATTTTGTAACTCTTGACCTTTAAATCTTCTAAGAATAATTCCATGGCATCAGTATATCCTCCACAAAGACTATAACCTTGTAGTAGGGGACCATATGCTATATCGGATTGGTAATTAATAACACCATTGTCACTTCTATCCTTATCATACCTACTATGATTAATTATATAGTCATGACTTGCTTTTATCTTATCAGCTGTACTCATTGTATCAGTCCATATCCTGGACTCAATTTCTCTAACTTTATTTAACACAAGAGTCTTAACATTATCATTATAATTATGTTCAATATCAATAGTAACTTTTCTAGCTTCATCATAATTAGTAGTTATTCTTTTGAAACTGTTAAAGGGATGAACAAAGTTATTGATAGTAGATAAAGTTTTTTGATCATCTGCTAAAGCCTTAACATTATCTAAACAACTAGTATCTTTCTTACAATAAAAAGTAAAGCTTTCTATTCCAGAGTTTAAAACTGTATAATATAAGTTTCTAACTTCTTCTTCTGTTTCTGGTGAGAAGTTATTAGTTAATGATACATAAGAAAAACTATAATCTCTTGTATAGTCATTAGATTCTGTTAAAGTAACTTCTTCCTTTGTAAAAATTTCTTTATAAATATTATATATCTCATTTTGATAAATATAACTACCTATAAAAAGACCTATAAATATAATTAGTACAATAAATTTTTTCATTGGCATCTCCTTTTAATTAATTTTAACAATTATGTTATTTTCTGTCTATAATAAGTTAAAAAAGTTTAAGAAACGTTTGCACTAACCGATAATTTTTGGTAAAATTAATACGAAAGAATTAAAGGGAACGAGAGATGAGATGCTCTTTTTTTTAGTAAGTAGGAGGAAAGTTTATGGCAACAATATATAATGATGACTCAATTAAAATACTAGAAGGTTTAGAAGCTGTAAGAAAAAGACCTGGTATGTATATCGGATCAACTGATAAAAAAGGACTTCACCATCTAGTATGGGAAATAGTTGACAATGCAATAGATGAAGCAATTAATGGTTATGGTAAAAAAATAGTAATAACTATTCATGAAGATAAAAGTATAAGTGTTAAAGATGAAGGACGTGGTGTACCTGTTGGAATGCACTCATCAGGAAAACCTACTCCAGAAGTTATTTACACTGTTTTACATGCTGGTGGTAAGTTTGAAGAGTCTGGTTATAAAGTATCAGGAGGACTTCATGGTGTTGGTGGAAGTGTTGTTAATGCTTTATCTAAATGGATGGAAGTTACTATTGAACGTGATAAAGGTATTTACTTTATTAGATTTGAAGATGGGGGAAAAGTAGCCCAACCCTTAAAAAAGATAGGCACTAGTAATAAGACAGGTACTATGGTTAGATTCCTACCAGATGATACAATTTTTTCAACTATAAACTTCTCCTTTACTACTATATGTGAAAGAATGCAAGAATCTGCTTTCCTTTTAAAAGGACTAACAATAGAGGTTAATGATTTAGAAGATGATCGACATGCTACTTTTCATTATGAAAAAGGACTAGAAGAGTTTGTTGATTATCTAAATGAAGGTAAATCAACTCTTCATAAAACACTAGTTTTTGAAGGCATTAAAGACAAGATGGAAATAGATATTGCTATGCAGTATACGGATACTTATCAAGAAAATATTGTCTCTTTTGTTAACAATGTAAAAACTAGTGACGGAGGAAGTCACGAAGTTGGTTTTAAAACAGCCTTAACTCGTGTCTTTAATGACTATGCTAGAAATAATGGTTTTATCAAAGGAAAAGAAAAAGCCTTTGAAGGAAGCGATGTAAGAGAAGGACTTACTGCTATTATCAGTTTAAAAATACCAGAAGAACTATTACAGTTTGAAGGACAGACTAAAGGAAAACTAGGAACTCCTCAAGCAAGAACAGCTGTAGATGCTTTAGTTACTGAGAAATTACAGTTTTTCCTAGAAGAAAATAAAATGGTAGCTACTGATATAATTAATAAATCCTTAAAGAGTAAAACAGCAAGAGAAGCAGCTAGAAAAGCAAGAGAAGAAGCAAGAAAAGGTAAGACTAAAGTATCAAAAGAAAGAGCATTATCAGGTAAGCTTTCTCCAGCTCAGAGTAGAGATAAAACTAAAAAAGAATTATTCTTAGTAGAAGGAGATTCAGCAGGAGGTAGTGCTAAGCAAGGAAGAGATAGACGTTATCAAGCAATTCTACCTTTACGTGGAAAAGTTTTAAATACGGAAAAGACTAAAGAAAGTGATATTTTAAAGAATGAAGAGATAAATACCATGATTTATACTATTGGTGCTGGATATGGTTCTAACTTCGATATAAACGATTGTGAGTATAACAAAGTAATAATCATGAGCGATGCTGATGAAGATGGTGGTCATATTCAGTGTTTATTACTAACATTCTTCTATCGCTATATGAAACCCTTAATAGAAGACGGTAGACTTTATGTTGCTTTGCCACCACTATTTAAGATTCAAAGTGGTAAAAATATTGAATATGCTTATACAATTCAAGAAATGCAAGAAAAAACAAAAGATAAGAAATGTGAAGTACAAAGATATAAAGGACTAGGTGAAATGAATGCCGACCAGTTATGTGAAACTACGATGAAACCAGGTACTAGAACTTTAATTAGAGTGAAAATTGAAGATGCTCAATTAGCAGAAAAACGTGTATCAATATTAATGGGAGATGATGTACCACCTCGTAAAGAGTGGATTGAAGAAAACGTTGAGTTCTCCTTAGAAGATGATTATAAGATTTAGGTGATTAATAATGTATGATAGTGGCGAAGAATTTTTAAATGAACTATATAAAGATTTACATATATCAGATATAGTTATGCATACAGCAGATAAAAGTGATAGTCCAACTACTAAAATAAATAAATACTTAGCTCGTCTTGATAGAGTAGTTAATAAAGCTCATTTAAAAGAGCATGACTGGAACTTATTTAAAAGCTTATGTCATAGTAAGTATGTCATTAAAGAAGAAGATATTAAAGAAGATTATATTGCTAAAAAGACTTCTTCCACTACTTCTCGTGATAAAGTAATATATAACACGATAACAGCTAGTAAAGATTCACTTGATACTTGGATAGATTTTCTTGGCAGTTTAGAAGATGAAGAAATGTGGGTAAAGTTATGGGTATTTAAAGGAATTACTTCGATGGGTAACTATAACGATGATAGAAAAGCTTTTTCAAGAAGAACAAAGCATACAACTAGTCCTTTTCCGATGTTTGATCCTGTAATAACACTAGATGTAATTGATAAAGTAAAAACACTTATTAAGACAAATGATCAAGAACTAATAGATGATGCTATTACAAGTGAAAGTTTTGCTAGACTTTATGCTTACTACTTTTCAATGAAAAGAGAAGAAATACTAAAAAGAAATAAGACTACTAATGGTGAGTGGATTCACTACGAAGGTGTAAGTGATAGAATAAGATTAAGAAGTGATATCATTGGAAAAGGTACTTTATGGTGTATTGAAAACAGAAAAGATGCTAAAGAAATATTAGAAAATGGTGTTATTGATATTTATTATTCTTATGATGATGAGGTAATACCAACTATTCCAAGATTAGCTATTGTTAGTAGTAATAAAAATATTAAAGAAGTAAGAGGAATAGGACATAGTCAAAATATTGAACCATTTATGGAAGATATATTAGAACGTAAACTACTTAGTTATAATTATAATGAAAAGGTAAATAAAATTTTAACTAATATAAGACGACTAACTTACTTGACGGAGAAAGAAAACTATAGTAAAAGTGATATAGAGTTTCTTTATGAGATAAAAGAAAAGATTGGTTTCTTTGGGTATTCTAAAGATGAGAGAATAGAAAAGTTAAAAGCTAAGAGAAATATGCAAAAAGATTTAGCTTACTACTTTGATTGTCAAGAAGATGAAGTAGCAATTACGAAAGAAGGTATTAAAGATAATACTATTTGTTACTATGGTGATATCAGTGAAACTAATGAAGAACTTAATATTTCTCTTCCTAAGTACGTAGTAGGAGATGTAAGATGTCCTAATTTAGTATCAACTAAAGGTTTAGAAAGATTAGAAGTAGTAACTAATGATTTATCTTTACCCAAAATAGATAGTAAGTTAGCATCATTAAAAGAAGTATGGGGTTACGATACAGCAGGTATTTTAGATAAGAAACAAGATAAGAAGATGTAGGTGATATAAATGGAAAAAACAAAAGAAATTATTGAAAAGATAAGGGAATATACCCTTGAAGATATTATGGGAGAAAGGTTTGGAAGCTATTCAAAATATATTATTCAAGAGCGTGCTATACCTGATGCTAGAGATGGATTAAAACCAGTTCAAAGACGTATTCTATATTCTATGTATAAAGAAAAAAATACCTATGATAGACCTTATAGGAAAAGTGCTAAGACAGTAGGAGATGTTATTGGTAATTACCATCCACATGGTGATAGTTCTATTTATGAAGCTATGGTTAGAATGAGCCAAGAGTGGAAGAGTAGATATCCTTACATTGATATGCATGGTAATAATGGTTCCATCGATGGTGATAGTCCAGCAGCTTATCGTTATACAGAAGCAAGACTTTCTAAAATTAGTAATGAAATGTTAAGAGATATTAATAGAGATACGGTAGAGTTTGCTCCTAACTTTGATGATAGTTTAAAAGAACCTACTGTTTTACCAGCTAGATTTCCTGCTCTTCTTGTTTATGGAACACAAGGTATTTCCGCTGGATATGCTACTAATATACCACCTCATAACTTAGGAGAAGTAATAGATGCTGCTATTTACTTAATAGATAATAGTGAAGCGACACTTGATGAGTTAATGAACTTTGTTAAAGGACCTGACTTCCCAACTGGTGCTATCATTGAAGGAAAAAAAGGATTACTTGATGCTTATCAAACAGGTAAGGGTAAAATAATAATTAAAAGTAAATATGAATTTGAAGAGAAGAATGGTAAAACATCTTTAGTAATTACAGAAATTCCTTATGAAGTTAATAAAGCTTTACTAGTTAAAAAGATAGATGATATAAGACTAGATAAAAAGATAGATGGAATAGTAGAAGTAAGAGATGAGTCTGCTCAAGATATTAGAATTGTTATTGACTTGAAGAAAGGTGTTAATAAAGAATTCTTAGTAAACTTCTTATTAAAAAATACCGATATGCAGATAAGTTATAACTTCAATATGGTAGCAATTGTTAAGAAAAGACCTAAACTATTAGGACTTAAGAATGCTCTAAAAGCCTTTATTGAACATCAACAAGAAGTTGTTAGAAGAAGAAGTGAGTTTGATTTAGCTCATGCTAAGAAAGAGCTTCATATCTTAGATGGTTTAAAGAAATGTTTATCTATTCTAGATGAAGTTATTAAAACTATTAGAGCAAGTAAAAATAAAAGTGATGCTAAAGAAAATCTTGTAAAAGAATATGCTTTTAGCTATGAACAAGCAGAAGCTATTGTAACATTGCAATTATATCGTTTAACTAATACTGATGTAGTAGAACTAGAAGAAAGATGTGCTGTTTTAGAAAAGATAATTGCATCTCTTACTGCTATCTTAGAAAATGAAAAAATACTTAAGAAGGTAATGAAAGAAGAATTAAAGAAAGTAAAGAGTGAGTATAATAAGGAACGTATCACTGAGGTTAGAGATGAAGTTACCGAAATTAAATTAGATACAACTGCTCTTATTCCTAAAGAGGATACTATTGTTACTATTAGTAGAGAAGGATATATTAAAAGAACATCTATTCGTAGTTATAGTGCTAGTGATATTAAAGAACCACTACTTAAAGAAAACGACTACTTACTAGGTGAGTTTAAGATGAAGACTACTGATACTTTATTAGTATTCACTTCATTTGGTAACTATTTATACATCCCTGTTCATACGATTAATGACTTAAAATGGCGTGAACTTGGAAAACATGTTAGTAACTTAGTACCACTTCAAGAAGATGAAGAAATAGTAACTGCTATACCAGTAAGTGACTTTAATGATAAGAAAAATATCATTTTAGCTACTAGTCAAGGTATGATAAAAAGTACTAGTCTAGCTGACTTTAAACTTACAAGATACTCTAAAGCTACTAGCTGTATGAAACTTAAAGATAATGATAAGCTAATAGCAGCTTTCTATGATACTAAAGAGGAAATCTTTATTGAGACTAGTAAAGGCTATGGTTTATGGTTTAGTAAAGATGAAATACCAGTAGTAGGAATTAAAGCAGGAGGCGTAAAAGCTATAACTTTAAAAGATGATAGTGTTACCTCTATTCTAAACTTTAATGAGTCAGACAATAAATACTTAGCTATTGTAACTGATAAAGGAACAGGTAAGAGAATGCATCTAAAAGACTTTGATAAAACAACTAGAGCAAGAAGAGGTCTACTTACGATAAGAGATGTTAAGACTAATCCATATCATGTAGTAGCAGCATTCTTCTTAAGTCCAAAAGAAGAAATAGGTCTAAAGAATGGGGAGATTACTTACTACAAGGGAAGTGACCTTACTATCGCTGATAGATATTCTACTGGTTCTACTTTAAGAAAAGGTGGCGTAGATACTGCTTTTAAAGTAGTGGAGTTAAATGATACAAATAATCAAGAAGAAGAAATAGAAGTATTAGAAGTAGAAAAACCTGATTTAGAAAAGTTAGATGCTAGACTTATGACTATAGATGATTTTTTAAATGATAACAATTAAAAAAAGTGTCCAAGGACGCTTTTTCTGTTATATAACCTAGTTTTCTAGCATACTATTTATTAGGTGAAGAATATGTCAAAAGAAAGTTTTAAAAGTTTTATTAAAGATAAACCAGAACTAGCTAATAGTGTTTTAAAAGGAAAAAGTACTTGGCAAAGTTTATATGAATTATATGATATATATGGAGAAGATTCTACTGTTTGGAATCAGTTTAATTCTACTAATCAATTAGAAAGCACTAAGACTGGAAACTTTCAAGATATAGTTAATATTTTTAAAAATATGGATTTAGAAACTCTACAAAGAGGGGTTAATGGGTTAGAAAAAGCGGTTAGTTTATTAAGTGATTTAACTAGTAAGGATGAACCAGTTGTAAATACTTATCAAGAACGACCTATTAATAAATATTATGAGGACTAATGCAGATAGAAACTAAATTAAGAATAAAGAGTAATCCCTATCTTTATAAATATTTACAAGAAAACTCTTACTGGTACAAATACTTGAATAGAAATCCATCATTTTTAAACCAAATGGAAGATGAGATGAAAATGGCTTATAAACTAACAACTAAGGATAGAATAGATAAGATTAAAGATACCTTATCTTTTGCTCAATCATTTATTGATATTATTAACTAATAGTTTTTTAAAAACTTTTTCTACTTCTTCATAATAAGTGTGATTATTAATATTAATATTACAGTTAAATATGTCATAATCAAAAATTTGTTTAGTCTCCATCAAAGTGTCTATAGATAATGGTGCTAACATACTTTCTACTTGAATATTAGCAAGAGTGTTATTTTTATTACTGTTTTTTGTATTGCTTTCAATGTTTGTTAACATATTTTCTAAGCAAAGACTAACATATATTTCTTTTTTTTCTTCATTATTGAAAAAATAGTCAATCATATCAAATCTTTTAGCTAAAATATTAGAACTTTCTGTGTTATGTAGTATTTCTTTATCTTCTTCTAAATTACTATAAACAAAGAACAAATCTCCAATTATTTTTTGCTTTTTATTATGAGGAATATCCTTGTTTTCAAATATCCTTCCAATAACTCTTTCTATATAATCAGTTCTAAAGGCTATACAATCATCAAGAATAGAATTTTCGAGTAATCCTTCTTTTGCTAAATAATGTTCTTCTAAAGAAGAAAAACATATTTCCAATTGATCATAAGATAAAATATTATCAATTATAATATTGATTAGCCTTTTCAAGCAAATATTTTTTTCAAACTGATTAATGATTAAAGTATCAGTAGGAATTTTTTCTGTTTGTAAGAATTGATGAGAATTAAATAACTGATCTAATAAATTATTTAACTCATTAATAGACAGTTTAGCAATTTCCTTCTTTTCTTCTGTTTTTAAAAATATCAACATCTCTTTATTATTTTTTAAAATAGACTTATAAATAATTTTTTCCAGTTGTTCAAAATATGTTAATGATTTCATAATACCCACTCACTTTTAATGATTATTATAATAATATACTTAATAAATTTCAATTAAATAATTAAAAAGTATGTCATAATATTTTGTGTGTTCATATGATTAATAATTTTCTGATTAAAAAAGAGATAAAAAACAGTTTAGATGATATATATATAAAGTGCTATTGGCTTAATTATAAGATAGATATAAAAACTATTAATAATAATTTAACTAAATTAGGTATAGAAAACTATAGAGTGTATTTAAAAGACTTTAGAGTCTTTCTAAGAGAAACTACGGATAAGTATAATCTTATTTCTATAGATTTATCATATAAAACAGACTTTATTAATATTTTCTTTTCTTTATTGTCAGTATTTGATGACACTAATAATTAGTCTTTAATGTCGGAAAAAGACTTTAGTGCATGGTGGTTGACAAATATAATTAATAATACTATAATCAAGTCATAAATCGGTGAAACAGAAGAGTAAGTATAATTTAATCTTTAAGAGAGTAGTTGTTGGTGTGAAACTATAGATTAACTATACTGAATGGACTGATTGAGAGACTACCGAAATAGTAGTAGGCTAGTACGGAGTATTCCTTCGTTAACAAAGAATCATATATGGTGGTATATGAAATTATTATTAGGTGGCATAATAAGTATTAAATCTTATCCTATAATGGATGGGATTTTTATTTTTGGAAAAGAGGTTAAAATATGGAAAAGAAAAAAATAGTATTAACAGGTGAAAGACCAACTGGACCTTTACATATAGGTCACTATGTTGGATCATTAAAAAGTAGAGTAAAAATTCAAAATGAAGGCGATTATGATGAGATGTATTTGTTTGCAGCAGATGCCCAAGCTTTAACAGATAACTTTGATAATCCAAAGAAAGTAAGAGATAACATCTTTGAAGTAGCCTTAGATAACTTAGCATGTGGAATAAATCCAGAAAAAGTAAATTATTTTATTCAGTCAGAAGTACCGGAACTTACTGAGCTTACTTTCTACTATATGAATCTTGTAACAGTAGCAAGACTTCATCGTAATCCAACTGTAAAAGAAGAAATTAAACTAAGAGGATTTGAAGAAAGTATTCCTGCAGGATTTTTTACTTATCCAGTTAGTCAAACTGCTGATATAACTGCTTTCAAAGCGACAGTTATTCCAGTAGGAGATGATCAATTACCAATGATTGAACAAGCAAGAGAAATAGTTAGAAAGTTTAACTCTATTTATGGTGAAGTTTTATTAGAACCAACAGCAATGCTTCCTTCTAATGAAAATGAAAAAAGATTAGTAGGGATAGATGGTAATGCTAAGATGAGTAAGTCACTAGGTAACTGTATTTATCTAAAAGATAGCCCTGAGGAAATAAAAAGAAAAGTATTTTCAATGTATACTGATCCTAATCATATAAAAATAGAAGATCCGGGAAAAGTAGAAGGTAATGTTGTATTTACTTATCTAGATACATTCTGTAAAGAAGATTCATTTTCTAAATATTTACCAGAATATAATAATCTAGAAGAGTTGAAAGAACACTATAGAAAAGGTGGACTAGGTGATATGAAGATAAAAAGATTCTTAAATGATATCTTACAAGAAGAGTTAAAACCAATAAGAGAAAGAAGAGAGGAGTTAGCAAAGAATCCAGAATATGTTTATAATGTTTTAAAAGAAGGAACTATAAAAGCAAGAGAAAAAGCAAGTGAGACTCTAAAAGAAGTAAAAGAAGCTATGGGCATAAATTATTTTGCGGATTCATCTTTTCTAGAAGAAGTTAAAGAAAAATATTCTAAATAAAATATATGGGGGACTTATGGATAAAGAGTATATTTCAAATGTTTGTGAAAATTTATATAAAAGATTATTAATAGAAATTCCTCAATTTAATAATAATCAAATTAGTTGGATTTTAAATGGTTCTGTTTTATCTAATATATTAGCAAATGTGATAAAAATCGATAATAGAGATGTTTCCTTAGAATTAAGTAGACTCTTTAATGATTTTGTTAGAGCACCAAAAGGTGATGTTGATATTTGTTATAGACCAATTAGGCCTTATAAATTTGATTTAACCTCTGATGAGGTAAAAAGATTTTATGAGATTTCAGACGAACAAAGAACTTATAATTTTGTAGATTCAAATGATGAGATAGACGAAACTATAATGAATCAGCTTTCTTTCTATGAGACAAAGAATGGGTTAAAGTTTTATGCAAAGAAACCGCAGTATATATTCTTATATAAATTTAAATAATTTGTAGATATGTTTCATGAAGAGATTTTAAATAAAGATATTGAAAAAATTATATCTAAAAGAAAAAATATAATAGATGATACTAGAAATTTATATAAAATATCTTTATATTATTATGGCTTTGATAATACTATTACTATGTTAAAAGAAAAACTGTGTAATTTATCAACGTATTTGAACAAACTAAAGTCAAAAGATGAAGCAGAATATTATAATATCATTGATAAGTCATTGAAATTCATAAATATTCATAAATAAAACCCTTTCTTTTGTCATGGGCGAAAACCCACTACCTTCAGGTGGTGTGAGGAGTCTTGTAAATCTTTAGTCATTAACCCTGACTCTCAATATATTTTTGTATGGTAGCTGACGATACTTCTCCAATGCTACAAGCAAAATATCCGTCTGATCAAAATATCTTATTCTTTCAATACTGTTTAGACAGAAGCAATCCATATTTGCGTCATAAATAATACGTTGTTTCTTGCTTTACAATTTTGATAGAGGTATTAATTTCGTTGGCAACCTATGACAGTAATCACAAGTCTGGATTTGTTAGTGGAAAAGCTATTGGTCAAAGAGAAAACCGTTGGATGTAGGATGTTAACCATCAGGTGTCAAAGGCACTTGTCAATAATAACTCAAACCACACTCTCTTTGTATTGAAAGAATTATCGGGTATTCGTAATGCTACAGAGCGTGTCAAAACCAAAGAACGTTATGTTTCTGTATCGTGGTCGTTTTATGATTTAGAACAGAAACTAATTTACAAGTCTAAGCAGAATCAGTCTTCTGTAATTAAGGTAGACCCTCATTATGCAAGCCAGTGTTGTCCTATTTGTGGACATACTGAAAAGACTAACTGTAACAAGAAGATACATTTGTTTACTTGTAAAAACTGTGGTTATAAGTCCAATGATGACCGCATTTGAGCTATGAATCTGTATCGTATGGGAATAAACTATCTTGCAGATAGCCAAGTACCTAATACAGTTGTAACAGAGTAAACTTTGTTACAAAGGGTGCCGTCAACCACCCTTTGATGTAACGCCACTTTAGATAGCAACATCTATATGAATTAAAGGTCGGAGGCGTAAGCCGTTAATACGACTGGGCAGTTACAAGCCCATTACCTTTAGGTGATGGGTAGTTGACACTATATTAGTATCAATATCGAGGAGTAACTATGAAAAAGAATTGTCTAAACTATTTAAAAAAGCTTAAAAAAACAGTATTCTCTAATACTTCTTTCGTATGCTGCTCTTTAAGATATAAATAATGTCACTAAGGAAAAACTTGGTGATTTTTTGATTTGTAGGTATGAAGATGCTTACAATTGATGATTTATTAAATGTTGTTAAAGAATATAATAATGAAGAAGTGGACTACGTCAAAAAAACTTATGACTTTGCTAGTTACCTACATGATGGACAAATAAGACAAAGTGGTGAACCATATATAACTCATCCTTTAAATGTTGCTTATATACTAGCAGAGATGCATGCTGATAGAGATACTTTGTGTGCTGGACTTTTACATGATACTTTAGAAGATACTAATGTAACGAAGGAAGAAATAGAAAGACTATTTAATCAAGATGTAGCAAAACTAGTAGATGGTGTAACTAAGATAAGTAAATTAAATTTTTCTACTAAACAAGATCAAAATCTTGCTAATACTAGAAAAATAATAACTGGTATAACAGAAGACGTTAGAATAATTATTATAAAACTAGCAGATAGACTTCATAATATGCGAACACTAGAATTTAAAAGTGAATTTAAACAAAAAGAAAATTCTATGGAGACTATGGATATATTTGTACCTTTAGCATACTGTATTGGAGCATATAGATTAAAGTCAGAATTAGAAGATTTGTCTTTAAAATATCTTTATCCTGATAAATATAAAAGAATAGAAGAGACAAAACTTAAAGTAGAAAGTGATAGTTCGTATTGTCTAGAAGAGATGTTAGCAACTATTAATGAATTATTAACTAATAAAGGAATACCACATGAGATAAAAGTTAGAACTAAAAATATCTATGGCATTTATAAAAGATTAGAACAAGGTCATAAAGTGTCTGATATACATGATTTATTAGCATTAAAGGTAATGGTAGATGATATTGCTAATTGTTATTATACTTTAGGATTAGTTCATTCTAAATATCATCCGATTAATAATAAATTTAAAGATTATATATCTAATCCTAAGACTAATAGATATCAGTCATTACATACTACAGTCTTTGGTTTAGATGATAGACTTGTTCAAACACAAATAAGAACTTTTGAAATGGATAAGATTGCATCATTTGGACTTACTGCTATTGGAATATTAATAAAGGAAGAGCAAGAGATGAGATGCAAAAGGATTTAAAAAGTAAATATCAATTTTTTAATTCTCTTGTAGATATAAATAAAGTATTTAATGATAATAAAGACTTTGTTCTTCAAGTAAAACAAGAATTATTTTCATCTAAGATATATGTTTATACTACTAAAGGAGAAGTGATAGAGCTACCTAAAGATTCATCAGTAATTGATTTTGCTTATAAGATTCATACTGATATAGGAAATACTATGATAGGAGCTTTTGTAAATGATAAGAAAGTTAATATAGATTATATTCTTCATAATAAAGATAGAGTAAAAGTATTAACTGATTCATTATCTTGTGGACCTAGTAATGAGTGGCTAGATTATACAAAGACTACTAATGATAAGAGAAAAATAAAAGAATTTAAAAAGGTATAGATAAGACATACGGGGTTTATTTAAAAATAATAAATAACAGATATTATTATGGATTTAACATAAAATATGTGTTATTTTTGTTGTAAACAGACATTGATTATAAGGAGGCATATGCAATGAACAACGAAAAAGTAACAACAGAGATAATTGTTAAAGAGAATAGAGTAGGAATTTTGAGAATAAATAATGTTGATTATATTTCCTTGACAGACTTAGCAAAATATCAAAACTCTTCAGATCCGTCATTTACAGTTAAAAATTGGCTAAGAAAAATTACAACTATAGATTATATTGGACTTTGGGAGGAAATACATAATGTTAATTTTAATTTGGTCGAATTCGACCAAATTAAAAATGAATATGGCAAAAATTCATTTGCAATGTCACCAAGTCAATGGATTAAAAGAACTAATGCAATAGGAATAATATCTAAAGGTGGAAGATATAGTATTGGAACTTTTGCTCATCCTGATATTGCATTTGAGTTTGCAAGTTGGCTATCTCCAGAATTTAAATTATATTTAATTACTGAATTTGAAAGATTAAAAAGTAATGAGTCCTATCAACAAAAAATAGATTGGCAGGCTAATCGAATTCTTTCAAAATTAAATTATGTAGTTCATACTAATGCTGTAAAAGAATGCATAGTACCATCATTAACTGAAAGACAGATTAAATTCGTTTATGCAGAGGAAGCGGATGTTTTAAATGTTGCATTATTTGGAATGACAGCAAAGGAATGGAGAAATAATAATCCAAAACTTGCAAAAAAAGGAAATATAAGAGATTATACAGATTTATTACATTTAGTTATTTTAAATAATTTACAAAATACTAATGCAGAATTAATAGAAAATGGTATTTCTCAGAGTGAAAGGCTTGTCAGATTAAATAGTTCTGCTAAAAGACAAATGAATGTATTGCAAAACAATAAAAATATACGTGAACTAGAAAATCTCCAAAAGCAAGTGAATGATGAAAAATACTTATCTACTGATAAAAACTAATTTAAAAACATGATATTGCAAAAGACAATTTTTTAATGTCATGAGAATAAGTAATACTGATTATATTTTTTAACTAATTTAGTATCTTACATAAATTAAAATAATTCATCAGGTTATTAGAAATTAGATGCCACAAAAAATTAATTTAATGAAATCACAAGAATTAAAATCAATGAAGTTTTCTATAGTAGATTGTGACATCAAATAGTGAAAAAAATTAACGTAATTAATATAATCCAAGTATAAATATAGTCATGATAGAAAATAATATTAGATAGATAAAAAATGTAAAGTATTGGACATCATGCTTGCTATTAAAATATATATTTGATATAATTTAATTGTCTAAAGAATGACGATACGGCTTACAGTATAAAACCGACTAAAGAAGCGATAAGGGAGTACTGATGAGTGTTTATCTGTGTTGAATACCTTTTCACTGACTAGGGATCCTAGAAGATAGACTATGTACACCCACCTATATATAAGTATAGGTTTTATCGTTCGAAGCCCCGCTTCTTTGGACTTTTTTTGTTTTCATAAATAATTATCCTTAGAATAGACTTAACTAGAGGAGGAATTTATGAAACAAATTATTTCATTTGAAAAAGAAATAGCTTTTAAGACGATGATAGGGGAAGTGACAAGTATTTCTCTAGAACATACTTTATCATTCCAAGGCCCTAGTACAATTAGTGGTGATATTATAGTTAGTGGTACTTATAAGATGACAGAAGCTTCAACTTTAGAAGAAGACTTTCAGTATGCAATTCCTGTTGATATTATGCTAACTAAAGAGTTAGAAGAAGATAATAGATCTATTACTATTCATAACTTTACCTATGATATTAGAAATGAAGATACTCTTCACTTATATATTGATGTTTTAGTTAAAGGTAGAGAAGTAATTGAACTTGAAGAAGATGAGAAAGAAGTAATAGAACCAGTTAGAGAAGAACAACCTAAAATAGATGAAGAACAAAAAGAAGATACTACTAATGATAATAAAGAGCTACTAACAGATATAGAGGTAGAAGAAAGTCAAAAAGTAATTGATAATATAATTAATACTGATAAGAAAGAAGAGGTTGTTATTGAAGATAAGAAAGAAGAACCTGTTATAAAGAATGATACTCAAGAAGAAATTAAAACAACTACTGATACTAAAGTGATGAATTCAATCTTTTCCGCTTTTGCTAATACCGAAGAGACTTATACTACTTATTCTGTTTATCTATTAAGAGAAAATGATAGTATTGAAAATATTATAGAAAACTATGGGGTAACAAGAGAAGAACTATCATACTATAATGATTTAGATAATTTAAGTGTTGGTAGTAAAATAATTATTCCAACAGTAAAAAAAGATGCAACAGCAAGTTAAGTACACCTTAGTTGGTAATAATAAAATAATAGAGTATCCTGATAAAATACTCTTTATAAAAAAAAGAACTAGTTATAATATAGAAGATGTCTATAAGTATTTGGATGACCATTTAGTAGATAATTATTTAAGACCAATAGAGATAACTAATAGTGAACTAATATTTCCTTATATAGAAAAGACTAGTTTAACGGATGATGAGATAAGTAAGAGACTTGTCTTAAATCTTGCTATTTGGCAGAATAAAACTACTACTTATAGAACTATTAATCTAGATGAAGTTAAAGAGTTTTATGAGTCTAAGAAAAAAGAGATTAACTATTTATATGCTTATTATCATGACCTTATTTTACAACTAGAGTCTAAAGTGTATTATCTTCCCGTTGAATACTTATTTTTAAGAAATAGTAGTCTTATTAATAATCAACTTAATCTAGCTAATCAGTTATTAGAAGAGTGGTATAGTATAGTAAAGAATAAGGAAAGAGAAAGATTAGTGTATTCTCATGGTAAGTGTTCACTTGATCATTTTCTACCTAAAGATGATGGTTACTTCATAAGCTTAGAAAATGCTCATCTTGGAAGTGTAACTGATGATATAGAATATTTATTTAGAAAGAACTTTTCTACTATTGATTTAGTAACTACTTATAATCTGTATCAGAGAAAGTATCCTTATAGTGCGGAGGAAAAGTTACTATTATTTGTTAAACTTGCTATTCCGGATAAGGTTAATATTTATCCATCTAGTTTAGAAACTAATAAAAGTTTATTAATGTTTTATGATAGATTAATTACTTTTAATAGATTTATTCTAGATGAGAAGCAAGAGAAGAAAAACAGTAAGTAAAAGTTCTACTAACAATAAAATAGCATGGAGCCTTGTAACTAGAAAGACTAAAAGTATCGCTTGATAAAAAATAATTACGATAAAACAAATTAATAATCCTAAGTAAAGAAGACTATTTCTTCTTTTTTGTTTACAACAATTACATCTACAGAAGAAATTATGTTTACCACCATTATATTTCATAAGACCACCTCTTAGTTATATTTTATGTAAAGATAAGTTTATTGATAGATAAAAGTTAGAAAACTAGTTGAATAACCACCTACTATATGATAGAATTAATTTAAAGATAAGAGGAAGGTGATTAACTATGTCTATGATGACAATTAATGTGTCAAGTTTACAACTGGTTTATAGTTTAGTTACTTCTTTTTATCATGCATTAATAACAGGATAGAACAGTCTTATCTTGTTTTTATAATAAAAACAGATACTAAATTAAGAAAAACCGCATAAATACAGTGTTTATCAGCAAAATAGCAAGAGGGAAATAAGGAAATTTACAACGAAATTACAACAAATGAAAGAGCCCTATGTAACGACTTATAAAGAGAAATACAGAGTTATAAGAAATCGACGCTTGAAACAGCATACTATATCATTTCTGCTTGATTATCTTAAGACTTATTAGACTATGGTTTGTCAAGAGCTTGTTGCGTATGCAATGCGTTAGCACTCTTTACAACCATAGGCTGATAAGTAATCTGTTCATAAGCAGAAATAATATAGAATTATCAATGCTCGATACTATGGAATATCAAAAAATAATTCTTTGACAAAATTTAATAAAATCGTACCATTAAATATGGTATAATAACTCGAGGAAATAGGGAGGTAATAAATTAAAATGAATAAAATTAGTATAAGATTAACAAGTTTTTTGTTGGCAATTTTTAGTTATGTTTTAATTTTTCAAAATATAGTATCCAATCAAGAACAAATACCACTTAATACCAATGAACAGTTTGAAATAAATATTGCAAATACATTGATAACTAAAGAAGAATTGGCATTAGAATTGGATAAAATAGTTGATACTAATAATGCAACACTGATTAAAATAGCAACACCAACTAATGATTATGAAAATAAAAAAGATATTATTTACTTTGGTAGTAAGAAACCTATTAGTAATGATTTAGTTGTTACAGGCAATAAAATAAATTGGCTTGACGCAAAATTGACAGGGGAATTGATTTCATCAAAAAATATAGGAAGTCGTCCATTATATGGAACATACGCAACAGATAACAATGCAGATTTTAAACATGACATTGAACAATGGGCGATAGAAAATGGTATTGATATTGAATGGACGGCTACTCCCTCACTGCTAAAAGATATTTATTATAATTTGGTGCATAACGGAGTAGGAAACGTAATTTTGACGGCATTTTTATTATTTATTTCTTCTATGATTGCGTGGTTTGTTTTAAGAGCAAAGGGGCGTAGTATTAGATTATTGGGCGGAGTAGAATTAAATAAAATTTACAAAGAAGATACGTTGGCAATATCAAAATTATTTATACCAAGTTATATTACCGCACTTTTTATATTCTTACTATATATAGGAGTTTCAAGAGGAATTAGACAAATTCCGTTAGTTGTTACAAATAGTTTAATTATATTAGTTGTTCTGACGGTTATATCATTAGTAGTAACATATGGAATGTCAATTATAGTGAAGCCTAAAAGTGAACATATAGCAAAAAGAATAATACCACTAAAAAGATTCAAACAATTAAGTGTAGGCACTAGAATTATATCAATTATATTAGCACTTTTGATAGTACCAAGTACCATTACATCAGCTTACGTTCTTCAACAATTATCTCATGAATATTCTTTGTGGGAAAATATGCAAAGTAATGTAAGTTTATCTTTCGGAGATTTAGACTCATTAGAAACAGAAAAGATGCGACAACATGTAGAGAAGTTTTTTAAAACTATGGAAAAAAATAATAATCTCTCTTTATCTTTAGTAATTGATAAATCTATTGAATTAAACAAAGAGGAATATGGTGGATACGACCATATTATTATTACAGATAGAAGTTGGATAAACTCTTTCAACATAGGAATAGAAAAAAACGGTAAGGGTGGTAAATTAACAAAAATAGAGTTAAATGCGTTAGACAAACCGTTACAAGATTTTCTAACGGCACAAATGCCATTGTGGACAAAAACACAAGAAGTACAGCCTAAAGGAGTAGAGTTTTACGAATTTATAGGAAAAAATTTTTTGGGATTACCTCCTAATGTTGGCTCTGGTGGAAGTACCGTTCAAGCTACCAATCCTTTGATTATTCTAATTGATAGTCCATCGGAAATATTAGATATTTTAGGCTTTACTTTGCCAGCTTGTTCCAGCGGAAATGTCGTTTTTCCAAATGAACAATTATTAAGAACCGAATTGAATAAATCACCGATAAAAGAGTTTGTTATATCTATCGACACTATTGCTGATGTTGCTTTAGCACAAGCTCAAAAATTTGAAAAAGAAGCAATATTCTACATTGTAGCTTGTATATTGATTTTTATATCTATGGTTTTTGCTGGTATTCTTACTGCTCAATTATGGGTAAACGAAAATAAAAAACGCATATTCACATTACATACATTTGGGAAATCATATAAGGAAATCATTATGCCTAATTTTATAAAAGAATGTTGTGTTGCAATACTTACAATATTTGTAGGAGCAATAATTTCGTTTGTTATAAGGCGACCGGATATTATTACAGTAATTATTGTAAGTATAGCTATTTTAATCTTGTATAGTTTAAGCAGTTTCATTGCATATCATATATGTACTAGACAAGCATTTTATAGAGTAGCGACAAGAAATGACTAAAAACATAAAGAACGGAGTAAAAAAATGGAAATAAAAATAAGTAATATTAGTGTTAAGATTAATGGAAACCTAATTTTTTCAAATTTAAGTTATATTATGAATAGTGGCGATATGATAGCTTTAACAGGTGCTTCGGGTTGTGGAAAAACGACATTGCTAAACTGTTTAGGTTTAATACAACCAATTGAGAGTGGAACTATTTTAATTGACCAAAAGAATGCCACCAAATGGAATGATAAAGAGAAAACTAACTTTTGGCATAAATATGCTACATTTATTTATCAAGATTATGGTATCATCGAAGATGAAAGTGTTGCTTATAATATAACACTGGATAAATCTAAAATCCGTAAATCAGAAGTGGAAACAATTTTAAAAAAAGTGGGGCTAAGCGGTAGAGCTAATGAACAAGCTGTAGTTTTATCTGGCGGAGAAAAGCAAAGAATAGGTATAGCAAGAGCAATTTTGAAAAACGCTTCTATAATTTATGCTGATGAGCCTACGGCTTCTCTTGATAGCGAAAATAGACAAATAGTAATTAAGTTACTTAAAGAATGTGCTTTAAATGGAGCAATAGTCATTTTAGCTACACATGATGATAGATTGGTAAATGAATGTAGTAAAGTTATAGATATGTCAAGGTTATAGTTTTACAGGAAAAAGCTTTCTACCGACGGAGTGATCCGCCAGCGGTGGCGGTCGTAAGACAT
>FR901070.1:532-3356 GCA_000438295.1 Clostridium sp. CAG:451 | reverse complement strand
ACGAGAACCGACTGTTCGCTTTTGTACGAAAGGAAGCCCCACCTCTTTAGGCGGGGGAGGATATCACGTTAGAAAGAAGGATAAGTATGAATAAAAAACTAGACTGTGATATTTTAGCATAGTTAACGTTTTGTTGATTTTTTTCCTATCTAATAATATAATAAGTCACATATATTAATCTGAATCTATGTCAAGTTTTAGTACATTTACTTAAATAGAATTATTTGCTAAAATAGAATCAGAATAGAGGCGAGACAAATGAAAAAGAATAAGGGATTCACTTTAGTTGAATTATTGGCTACAATTGCTATTATGGGAATGATTATGATACTGGTTACACCTTCAATTGTAAATTTACAAAACAATAATAAAAAAAAGAAGTTTGAATATTATGGAAAAACTTTAGTAGAGGCTGCAAAGGTATATGTTCAAAAAGAGGGTGTAGATATTACAAGCTTAGGTGTTTCTGATTGGGTAGGGTGTGTAGATATTACTTATCAGGACTTGTTAACAAATGATTTGATTAAATCATTTGAAGATGCCGATTATATTTGTAATGGTAAGGTACGCTTTACAAGAAGTAGTAGTGGTGATAGTTATACCTATAACTTGATTTGTAATTCAAGAAATCCTCAAAAAGATAATTTTTCTTCAATCAATATTAGAAATAATCGATGTAATGTAAGTAAAACTTAATAATAGGAAGTGATATTATGGAACTTTTATGTCCAGCAGGAAACAAGGAAAGCTTGATAGCAGCTATAAATAGTGGTGCAGATGCTATTTACCTATCAGGAAAGAAATTTGGTGCAAGAGCCTTTGCTACTAATTTTTCTAATGAAGAATTAAAAGAGGCTATTAGAATAGGAAAAATCTATGGGGTTAAGATATATGTAACCATGAATACTCTAATAAAAGAAAATGAAATAGATGAGTTTCTTTCCCAAGTAGAATTCTTATATTCTAATGGAGTAGATGCTATTTTGATGCAAGACTTTGGAATGATTTGTTTATGCCTTAAAAAGTATCCTAACTTAGAGATACATGCTTCAACTCAGGCACATAATTCATCACTTCAAGGAATAGATTTTCTTTATAAACTAGGAGTTAAGAGGGTAGTTTTACCAAGAGAGATGAGTCTTGATGAAATAAAACTTATTAAGACTCCTATAGAGAAAGAAGTATTTATCCATGGGGCACTTTGTGTTAGTTATTCAGGAAGATGTTTAATATCCCAAGTATTAGGTGGTAGAAGTGGTAATAGAGGAGAATGTGCAGGATGCTGTAGATTTAAATGGAAACTATATAAAAGTGATAAACTGCTAAAAGAAGGCTATCTTCTTTCTATGAAAGAATTAAATCTAAGTGATGATGTTTTAAAACTAGTCCCTTATGTAGATAGTTTAAAAATAGAAGGTAGAATGAAAAGCCCTACCTATGTGTCATTTATAACTAACTATTATAGAAAAATATTAAATGGAGAAAAGATAACAGATATAGATAAAGAGACATTACAAAGCCTTTTCTATAGAGGATATACTAAAGGTCATTTATTAAATAGTAAAGATTTAGTAAATACTAAGTCACCTAACCATATAGGACTTCCTATTGGCAAAGTGATTGATGTAAATGATTCTAAGATAACTATCTTACTTGATAAAGAATTAAACCAAGAAGATGGAATAAGATTCTTGGAAAGTGGTAAGGGACTAATAGTTAATTATCTTTATGATATGAAGGATAGATTAATATCTAAAGGTAGTCCTAAGCAGAAGATTATATTAGATAATAAGATAGGACTAACTAGTTTAGATACGGTGTCTTTAACTACTAATCATAAGTTAATAACTAAGTTTGATAATATCACTAAGAAAGTTGATATTGCAATAAAAGTAATTGCGAAGATTAATGAACCATTAGAAATAACCTTTATAAAAGATAATATTGTAGTAAGGGAAAAAGGTAATATTGTAGAGAAGGCTAAAAGTGCTGTAGTTACTAAAGAGAGAATAATAAGTCAAGTTAAGAGACTTGGTAATACACCATTTAATTGTCATGAGATAGATGTTTTACTAGATGATGATATATTTATTCCTATGGGAGAGATTAATGTTTTAAGAAGGACTTTAACTGAAAGATTAATTGGTAAGTTAATGATGAATTTTAAAGAACCAGTAATTAAAGATATTAATCTAGATTATATTAATTCTAGTGATATTAATATTAATGATTATAAATCTATAGATGAGTGTCAATTTGATATTGAAGATAAAAAAGGTATTATTCATGAAATAATAGATGGTAGAAAAAAAGACTTTATAGCAGCTAGTAGTTGTAATATAACAAACTCATATACTGCCTATTTTCTAAGTTGTTATGGCTATAAAGGAGCTTTCTTATCAACGGAGCTTACTGATTATGAACTTAATTATTTAGCAAGTAAAATTAAAGAAAAAACATCAATTAAATTGTTTGTAGAAAATAATATTAATAATAAAGTAATGACTATTAAAGGTAATATACTAAATATAGATAAGTCTAGTGATTACTATTTAGTAGATCCTAAGAATAGAAAATTTAAAGTTATATATGATGGAAGATTAACTAATATTTATTCTCCATATAAATTAGATAGAAACGAAAATGTTATTAATAATGTCAGTTTTATAGATAAAAAATTAAAAACTAGTTGAATAAATACCCCCTACATGATAGAATCTAATTAAAGATAAGGAAGAGGTGATTACTGTGCATTTGTCAACCAATATGTCAGGTTTACAACTAGTTAACGTGGGGGGGGCAATTTAGACAGTAATACTACTCT
>FR901070.1:0-443 GCA_000438295.1 Clostridium sp. CAG:451 | reverse complement strand
TGTAAATAAAATAGAAGGAGTGAAAAAAGAAAATGGATAAGAAGAAGCAATTACTATTATCAATCGGACTTGTGTTAATACTAGTTCTAATGATAATAGGAATAAGCTATGCAGCTTTTAAGTTTACAGGGCTAGGTAAGAAACCTAATACTATAACAACAGGAGCTATAACGATGGAGTATACAGAAACAACTAATCCTATCAGTATGACAGGAGCCTTACCAACTACTGATGCAACAGGAAAAGTTAGATTAACAGCTGGAGAATATTTTGACTTTACTATTAAAAGTAATATTCAAGGAAATGCTAATATCAACTGGGAAATAGCAGCAGAAGATATAACACCATCATCTAAAAAGATAGATGGTAAAAATATAAAACTTTACCTAACAAAGTTAGATAGTGCTGGAGCAGAAACACAGGTAATGGCACCTAAAGTATAT
>FR901069.1 GCA_000438295.1 Clostridium sp. CAG:451 | reverse complement strand
CTCAGGATATTTTTTAAATTCTATACTATTAACAATATCTTCAACTTCTTCTAAAGTTGTAAAGCCAAATTTGATACAGGAAGCTATCACTAAATTCCAATCTTTATTTAACCCTAACTCTTCAACTGCAATTACTAAATCTTTAGGACAAGATAAAACTGATGTATTTCTATTAATAGATTCTACTCCATAATTTTCTTCTACATAATCGTACGTATCTTTCAAATCATTAGGTTCTGATGATAAGACATGTAAACATGATTCTATTGATGAAAATGACACATCCTTTTGTTTTAAAAAGTCAATATTATTTTTTATAGCATTAACATTTCTATATAAGATACTAGGACACTTTTCTATATTTGTCTTACTAACTTTTAATTCATTTATTAAGTAATCTAGTGTTTTATCAATATCTTCATATTCACCTTTAGATAAAATATTATTATTTTTGTTAACAATATTTTCTTTTGAAACAGGCTCTGATGATAAAACATGTAAACATGATTCTATTGATGAAAATGAAACATCCTTTTGTTTTAAAAAGTCAATATTATCTTTTATAGCGTCAACATTTCTATATAAGATACTAGGACACTTTTCTATATTTTTCTTATTAACTTTTAATTCATTTATTAAATAGTCTAGTGTTTTATCAATATCTTCATATTCACCTTTAGATAAAATATTATTATTCTTATTAACAATATTTTCTTTTGAAATACCATATTTATCACATAATAGTTTTAAACTATATTCTTCTATCATAAACTTTCTCCTTTACTTTATCTTTTGTTTTACTACTACGCCCCTATTCTTACAACTATCTTTTCCTTCAGGACAATAATTATTTACCTCACAATTAGCTCCTAACATAGTTCCTATTAAGGGATTAACCTCTTTTACTTGGTCTTTAAGATCAGTCATTAACTCTCTTATCTCCCACTGAGCTTTATTACAACATCTCATTCTAGTAATCCACTCAAAGTTTCTAGCATTCATAGTAGTAGTTATATTACAAGCATTACCGGATAAATAGAAATATACTAAGTCTTCATCTCTTATTCCTTTGTCTTTATATTCTTCTACTTTTAAATTATTCTTCTTAAAGATATCTTTATACTCTTCTTCATGATTATCTTTAATACTATTAGGTATTACATAGTTTTCCATATTCCAAAGAGGAACAAAATCAGGTACTAATAAAGATTGCATTCTATGTCTTGATATATGAGTAAGTACCGCTAATGATATAGGAAGTTCAAAAGAATACACTACTTGCTCTAATTCTCTTTGATTCTTACTACGTAAAAGACTAGTAAACATTTTCTTTTTAATATCTTTATCTTCCTTAACTAATTCATCTAATACTTTAGAAGCTTTTTCACTACTTAATTGATAACGATTCATTAAAATACTACAAAGTACTTTATCATCAGCCCTTTCTAGATAATCAGTTAATTTTGGTTTAGTAAGTAATTTATCTTCTTGCTTTACTAACTTATCTAAATAAGTAAATTGATCATTATAATAATCTTTATTTTCTTCTTTTTTTAAAGAACTTACTAAATAAGGACAAGCTTCCCCCATCATATTAGCAAGTTTTGCACCCAACTCTTTAGTTTCATCTATCTTAGCCATCTTTCCGTATAGTAAATCTGAGGTAATCCTAAAAAGCTCATTAGCATCGCATCCCATAATTATATTACTATGATAAGAATAAGGTAAGATATATCTGCAATCTTCTATTGGTAAGCCTTCATCTACTAATTCACCATATTTAGTAAATAAGCTTTTCATATAATTATTATAATCTAGTTTTAATTCTCTAGAATCTAATCTATCTCCTTTAACTGTTTTAAAATCAGGAACATAAAAACCAACATTTCTAAAGTCAACATTTCTTCTTGATTTAATAGTAAATGATGTTAATCTATACTCAATTATGGTTTGTTCTATAACTGGTGTTACATCTTCTAAAGCAAAGACTAGATAGTCATGTTCTGATATTGAACGATGTCCATACCCTACTACTGCCTTGGCAAGACATAAATTTTTCTGATAATCATTTTTACTTTCATAAACATCCATAACAGTACCTTCACTTCTAGATAAAGCTCCAGCTGATGCTACTATTCGTAAATTGTTTTCTATCTCTTCTTTTGTGTTTGATCCTAATAATACAACATTCATTTAATTTTCTCCTTAAATATATAATTCTTATTTGATTATAAGCTATTTAGAGAAAAAGGAAAAGAAAAAGAACCGATATTACTTACCAGTTCTTCTATTTTTTTCATATCTTAAGTCTTTTACAAGATTAAGTACTACAAATCCTAAACATATTGAAATAACAATAATTAAGTTCTTACTTAATAAGCTTCCTTCAATTGTCATTAATGATTCTCTTAATAGACCAATTGTATAAGTCATTGGTAATAATGGATGTAAAAATCTAAATGATTTAGTTACTGTTTCAATTGGGAAAGTTCCTCCTGCTGCAGCAAGTTGTAAAACAAGTAGAATTAAAGCAATAAACTTACCAACATCTTTAAAGTTTAGAATTAAAAATTCAATAAGAGCTACAAAAGTATTAGCAATTAATACTATTGAAAAGTAATATAGTGGAATAGATGTAATTTCAAAATCTAATAATACTTGTAATAAGAAGGCTAAAATAATACCAGCTATAGTTCCAAGTACATGATAATAGAATGTTCTTTTTAAGTGATTTGGATTATCAATAGATAATTTTTCAAATCTATTCTCTTTATCAAAGTATAAGATAATGTATAACATTAAGGCTCCTACCCATAAAGCGATAGAGATAAAGAATGGTGAGAAGGCAGTTCCATATGATGGTACTTCATTAACAACCTTTTTATCTACTTTAACGACATTTTCACTATATTTACTTATATCTTTTAATGGGGATACCTCTTCTTCTGTTACATCTTTCTTACTCTTAATTTGCTTCTTAGCATCTTTAACACTATTATCTAGTGTTATTAAACCATTATTTAAAGTCTTAGAACCAGATGATAAAGTTAATAAACCATTTTTAATGGTAGCAGAATTAGTTAATAATTTATTAACTCCTTGATTAAGAGTATCATTACCTTCTTTCAATTTATCACTACCTATTTTAGCACTATTTATGGCAGTTTGTAAGGCATCTATTGAACTAGGTAATGTCTCTAGTGATACAGTTTTTTCATTTAACTCATTTAAACCAGCATTTATCTTGTTATTACCATCTACTATAGCATCACTACCATAACTAATAGTTTCAAAACTATTAAGTCCTTTCTCATTCTTAGTAAGTAGTAAAACACTTGTCTTATATAAGTTAGTCATATCACCAGTTGTATCTCCAAGACACTTTTCTCTTCCTTCACAACTACTACTTAGCATACTAACGATAGTATTAGCAGCACTATTTGCATAAGTTGATATTTTTTTACTACCTTCTACATAAGCACTAAGACTAGTAGTAAGATTGTTTGATCCAAGTGTCAAGTTAGCAATACTAGTTGTTAATATTGGAGCACTCATCTTTAACTCATCTAATTTTGATGTTTCCGCACTTAACTTGTTTAATCCTTCATTTAGTTCATTAAAGTTAGTAGTAAAGGTATTTGATCCTTCACTTACTTGTTCTAAGCCTTGATGAAACTCTTGATAACCATTTGCTAAAGTATCGGTTCCATCACTAACGCTTTTACTACCATCAACTAACTTATCAGTACCATCACTTAACTTGCTAAAACCATCTACTACGGTATCCAGTGAACTTGGTACTTTTTCTAAACTACTAGCAAGACCAGCTATTATCGTAGCATTAGCTGTATTATCTAGATTAGCTTCTACAGTAGTTACTACCTTATCAATTATTTGACTTGCTAAATAATTAGTCTTTTGATTTGGTGAATAAGTAATTGTTGGATGTTTTTTCTTACTACTACTAGCACTTTCTAAACTACTGGTAAAATCTTTTGGAATAGTTATTACAGCATAATACTTTTGATTAGTAAGTCCATCACTTGCCTTATCTTCATCTACTACACTTAATTTTAAAGTGTTTTTTTCTTTTAAGCTATTAACTAATTCTTTACCTTTTTTTCCTTCATCTTCATTTACAATAGCAACCGGTAAATTATCAAGATTACCTTTTCCATATGGATTCCAATATGCCTTTAGATAAAAGAAACTATACATAAAAGGAATTATTAATACTGCTAATAAAATAACATAATTAAATAAACTTTTTTTCTTTTTATCTTTCATTTTATTTTTCCCCCTCTACAAATAAACCATCTTTTAAGATAGCAGTTACTTCTTTAACTACCCTATCTTCATCTAACTTTTCATCATATTCAAAGAATATAGAAAAACATACTTTATAAATAATGAATGCTGCTAAATGACTATCACACTTTTTTATTTCTTTTTTAGAAATAGCTATATTAATCTTTTCTTCTAAATAGTTTATTACTGCTTCATCATATTGACTTATGAAGTTTGTATTACCACTAATATCTTTCATAATGGTTCTAATGAAATCACTATTCTTTCTAAAAATTAATATTTCTTTTAGTCCCTTTGTTATTCTTTCCGAAAAAGATTTCTTTTCTTTTAAGTTTTTTTCAAAAACTTCTGTCATTTTCTCCAATTCTTCTTTGATAAAGTATTCAAACAATTCTTCTTTATCATGAAAATAATTATAAATTGTTTTTTTAGTAACACATGCTTTAGAAGCTATCTCTTCCATTGATACTTTTTTATATCCATAGTCGGTAAATAGACTTCTAGCAGCATTTACTATATCCTCCTTTTTCATCTTATTTCACCTCGCTACACCAATATACCAATTTGGTATACTAGTATATTTTATTCATAAACTGAATAAATGTCAATACTTTTTTCTTAAAACACTTTATTTTTTTTATAATATTATGCTATAATCTATTCATGCACATGTGGCGAAATTGGTAGACGCGGCAGACTCAAAATCTGCAGAAGTTAATTCTTCGTATGGGTTCGATTCCCTTCATGTGCACCAAATTAGTAATCTATTCGAACTTAATTAAATACTTCAGTCTGAAATATGACTGATTTTTTGTAGTAAAAATCCCATTAGTAATTTTGGTACTTATTTTAAAATAGCTATGTGATTAAATATTCTGCCAGATCAAAATATAACAATAAAGTAACTATAAAAAAAGAGTGTAATTGATATAAAACTATATCAGTATCATTAAAAGATATATTAACTAAACTATCTAAAAGTAAGGAAATAATAAAAAACATTACAAAAATCAAATAATATATTAGAATTAAAGAATGATAATTAAAAAAAGAAAACTCTAAATTAAACGCTGATAATAAAACTTTCCAATATAAACTCAATAGTGTTTAAAAAATATTCTTAATGATTTATATCACTTTTTTCGTCGATAAAATATGAGGAGATAAAAAAAAATAGATAACTATATAGTAAAAAAACAAATAAGAAATGTATTAAGAATTAAGCAAAATCTGCTGAAATAGATAAAGATTCTACATTTAATACTACTGATAGGAAATTGCAATGTAAACTTTTTTGTCAACTAGATAATATTTTCGTAAATACATGTTATAATTATATATAATATGTGAGTTTAATTATGAAAACTATTTATTTAATAAAACATTCAAGTCCATTTGTAGATATCAAAAATTATGAAGATTATGAAAATGTATTATGGGAAGATTATAATAGAAATATGATTTTATCAGTTGAAGGTGAAGAAAAGGCAGAAAGTTTATGCAACATTGCAGAATTAAATAATATAGATAGAATTTTTACTAGTAATTCAGTAAGAGCTATAGCAACAGCTAAATATATAGCAGAAAAGAATAACATAAAAATCGAACTTGATAAAAGAATTGATGAAAGAATATTTGGTGTAAAATTTTTAAGTGATTTACCCAAAAGTTATAATAAGTTATCATTCGATAATAAAGATTTTAAAATAGAAAGAGGAGAATCATTTAATGAAGTAGATAGTAGATTTATTATTTTATAGATGATTTATTAGATCAAGATAGTAATAAAAATGTTTTAGTTATCCATGGTTTGATTCTGCTTTCGTATTTAGAAACTGTTTGTGATTTTAGTTTTGATGGAAGTGTATTTGATATAAAATTTAAAAATAAAGTAATAATCAATGGAAATCCAAAGAGTCCAAGTGTATATAAAATAACTTATGATGAAAATAAAAAAGTTATTGACATTGATAATATAAAATAAATGATAAGGAGATAATATGAAAAAAAACGATTTTAATTATTATTTACATAAAACACAAATAATTGACTCAAATATGATTGAAGATATTTTTAATAATGGATTAACTAGTTGGTATGGAACAAGTATTCATTCAACTATATATCCAATTAGTAATACAGAAATTGAACAATATGGACTGGATAATGTCATGAAAAACTATTTAGGAAATGGAGATGAATATGATTCAGTATTCTTATTCAAAATTCCTAAAAGATATATGGCAGATACAATACATAGAGGAGGAAAAATTGATCCACCAGTTCCTTTCTTAAAACAAAACGATGATGCCACAATTTCAATAATAAGTTCAGTTATTCAAGGAGTATATTGTAGAGATTTAAATAAGAGTTTTACTAATCCTAATTTTTCACCTGTATTTGATCCAACAGGATTAAAATATTCCGATGAACAAATACAAAATCTTTGGTCATTAGATCTTATTGATTGGATAAAATTTGCAAAAAGTAGACAAAACAGTAGTTATAAAGAATTATGTGCTATCGATCATAAATATCATAATTGGGATAGAGTGATTCAATTTTATAATTCAATTTATGGTGAAACTATTAAACCAAATCAGCTATATGTTATGAGTAAAGAGGATAAGAGTTTATTTGGTGGTAAACACTTATAATTGATTATTTTGTGAAATTAAATAAATAAGCTGCATCCTAGTTTGTTAAGGGTGAAAAATTATAGTCAGAATAAACCTTATAGAAATCAATACCAGAAGTATTGTTATAAACATTACTTGAATTAACTGTACAACTATTTACAGTTGCTTTTTTCATCATAGTTAAAGGTTGTTTTAATATTTCGAATGTTGTAAATGCTTGGTAGAAACACCTTTAAAATGAGATAAAAAAGTAGCTAATTAAGAATGTAACAAATTATATTTCCTAGACTATATCCGTTATCATTAACATAGGTACCTGATTTTATCTGTTCCAAATTTATATCATTTTCTTTGGCAAATTTTTCGTATGATGACTTATAATCTGTAATAAGATAATCTATTTTTATATTTTATCATTAAAGACACTAATTACTTGTTCTGAAGTTATTGGACCTGTCCCAACAATTTCTAGAAAAAAATTATCATATTCATCTATTGCTGAAGCGATACATACCTGATGATTGCTTATGCCCTTTTTTAGTCACCTTTAGAAGAACGGTGCTTTGAAGCTCGTGGCATATTTTTAGGCTTTGTGCCTTTTAGATTAATAAGTTTCGTCAGCTTCAACTTTTTCCTTTAATTTAGTTGCCTTTCTAATTTCTGAAATGCTGTCTAAAATCTTGTGTCTTAATAGAAAAACGGTATTTTTATTACATCCCATTTTTGCTACTGTTCTTTTGATAGATAACTTATCAGTCATACATTCAAAGAAAATCACTAGCTGCTCATATGTTAGTTTTATACGTGCAAGTGATATTTTAGTACATGGACTAAATTTTTTAGAACAATCCTTATAATAATAAGTTTGAATTTTATTTTTATCATGTCCATTCTTCATAATTCTTTTTGACTGACAATGAGGACAAATAATTATTTCCTTTTCTTTATCAACAAATTTAGAAATAGTGTTTTTTCTACATTAACAATTTCTAATGCATTAGTTAATTTTCTTATAACCTCATTGATTTCCCCAGATAACAAATTATATATATCAACAGTATTTTCCATATTTTTCTCAAAGAAATGTCTCTAATTAGCCAGCCAAATATTTATCTTCAACAATTACATTGTGCATCATTTTCCTAAATTTGCGAATACTTTACCCCTTATGATCTAGGACACAGGGATAATTTTTGTATTATCTAAGATAATAAATTTTTAAAGTAATTAAGACTAGTATTCTTATAAATAACATATCTTGGAATTAAATAAGGATTAGTATCTTTAGTAACCATCTTATTACCACCAATAAAAGCCAGTTTAAAACCTGCTTTCTTAACTTGTTCTATAGCATAATCATTATATTCATAAAAAGGATAACAAAAAGCTTCTGTATTATTAAGAGTTTCTCTACTATTCTTTAAATCAGCTTGAACTAAATCTTCACTTAAACATCTAATGCCTCCACCTTGTCCTCCACTACAAACTCCATTAGTATGCATATCATGCGTATGACTAGCTAGTTCTAAATAAGTAGATGAAAATGTTTCTTTAGGATACCAAGATGATACTAAAAATAAAGTGGCATTAACTTTATATTTTTCTAAGAAAGGAATAAACTTCTCTGCCCTTGCCCCATCATCAATTGTAAGTAGTATAGACTTCTTAGGTAATCTAATCTCCCCACTAATAAATTGTCCTAATTCTTTAGTAGTTAAAGTAAATACTTTATTAAGAGAAAGATATGCAAACTCTTCATTTATCTGACTTTCAGGATGACATATCATTTCATTACATTCTTCCCCTTCTAAATAAATAAAATGATAATTTAATACTGGCACTTTATCTGCTATTTCCATATTATCTTCTAACTCACTACTAGACTCTACTCTATCTTTTTTAATAAATACTAATCTATCAAATAATACTACGCCATAAGAATCAGTTAGATTCTCTAATACCTGTAATTTAATATTATCTTTTAAATTAAATAGTTCTTTATTATTACTATCATAGAAAGAGCTATTCTTTTTTATAGTAATTTCCAGTGGAAAATAAATATAGTTTAAATATCTATTATCAATACTATTACTACTTTCTATAAAATCAGTATAATATAAATAGTAATTACTATTCTTTACTTTATAATATCCATCTAACTTATCATTATTATCGAGATAAAATATTATATCTTTTAATACTTTACCACTTTTATAGTATTTATTATTTTCTAATTTATATAAATTAGTATCTTTATTAGTAACCACTTTCTCATGATAAGCTTCTTTAATTTTTTTCTTAATAATATTTTCTTCTAAAGCCTTTTCTTTTTCTAATTTATTTTGTTTTTCCATATCAAGTCTATTCTGATATAAATATCCTATCAGTAACAAACTTATTCCTAATATCAACGTACTGCCAACAATTATTTTTTTCATATCAATTTCTCCTATCTTCATTATATAGATAACTAATTATAAAGGCAATAATTTTTAATAGACAATATTTTATTCTCATATAATTAAAAAAGAGGTGGGATAAGTGGAAGGATATGTTACTTTCTTAATGACTAACTTTGGTTATTTTGGTATGTTTCTTGGAATGGTTTTAGAAGCAGTTATTATAATTATACCTAGTGAAGTAATACTAGCAACAGGAGGAATACTAGCAGGAAGAGGTATATTTTCTTTTTGGATGGCCTTTCTAGTAGGATTAGTTGGTAGTGTCTTTTGTGCTATTATTATTTATTTAATTGGGTACTTTGGTGGAAGAAGTTTTGTAAAGAAGTATGGTAAACTTTTCTTTATGAAAGAAGAAGATATAGAAAAATGTGATATTTGGTTTGAAAAGTATGGTCTCTTAGCAGCTTTTCTAGCTAGAAACTTTCCTATCGTTAGAACTCTTATTTCTCTACCTATGGGTATTAGTAAAGTTAATTTTAAAGGATTTGTTTTATTTACTACTCTAGGATCTATTCCTTGGACATTAGCTTTTGTCTATGTTGGCTATGCCTTAGGTAATAACTGGATAGTATTAAATAATTTTGTAAAGAAGTTAAAACTTCCTATCATCATTCTACTTATTCTTCTATTTATAAATTATCTTTGGAATAAGCTAAAGAAAAAGAACACCTAAGCATTCTTTTTAGATAATAATTATTTTAGTTTTTGATTAACCTACACACACACCCTTAGCAAATTTTTCCTGATCAACTATATCCCATGCCGGACAAGCACAGAACATATAATGCATATCTGTTACATTTGTTGTATCAAAGCTACTTAAATCTAGGCTTGTTAAACTACTACAATTTCTAAACATTTCTCTCATACTAGTCACATTTACTGTATTAAAATTAGTTAAATCCAACTTTGATAGTTTTGATAGACCTTTAAACATAGCATCCATATTTGTTATCTTTGGTGCATTAAAATTACTTAAGTTCAATGTTTCTAAGTTAGTAAGTCCATCAAACATATAAGTAATGTCAGTCAATTGTGGTGCATTAAAATTACTTACATCTAGATTTGTTAAACTGCTACAATAAGCAAACATTCTACTCATATCTACTACATTTGATGTATCAAAACTACTTACATTTATTTCTTCTATGTTCATTAAAATATCAGGTCCACCACTAAACATATAACTCATATCAGTTACGTTTGATGTATCAAACTTACTTACATCTAAGTTTGTTAAACTGCTACATTCAAAAAACATACCATTTCGTTTGCAATAATTCCACCTTTTCCACCTATTGTTAACTTATAAGCATAATTAGTGTTGGTTTCAGATAGAGGTGTAGCGTATATCGGTTTTGATATATCGTTAACTTTTTCATCATTTGAATATATTTTGGCATTAGTTGGTCCTGGTTCTGGTCTTGGTTCCAATACCTCATCGGTTTTCTCTACATAAGCCATTACAGAGCCATCACCTGCTTCTGATATATCCCAACTTTCTGTAGCTGTTGCTGGTACTATGTTATCATTTTTTGTGATAATAGTAGTTATTTTTGACCTATAATCATCAGCATGAAAGTCTGTCTGTGGTGGAGTAAAATTCTCTTTATTAAGATCAGCTTGTGTCATATATGCTTTTATCTTACTACCAGTTGGGGCTTCTTTTACTTTTCCATAAGCATTTATTTT
>FR901068.1 GCA_000438295.1 Clostridium sp. CAG:451 | reverse complement strand
TAAAAAGAAGTGATTAATCTATATAAATTGCCCCCCCCCATGTTAACTAATTGTAAACTTAACATATTGATTGACAAATACATAGTTAATCACCTCTTCCTTATCTTTAACTAAATTCTATCAAAAATCTTTTATAATTTCAACTAGTATTCTCTAGCTTGACAACTATAACCAGCATCTTCTAAGTTTTTTCTAATACCTGCTACACTCTGATCTAGTTGAAACTCTGGATAAAAGCCTTTATATTCTGCAATATTAGTAGTAACTTTCTCTGCATTAAATTTAGTATAATCAATAACTTGTGTAGTCTTTTGTAAAACAGCTGTTTTTGAACAAGAAACTTCTATACCACTTACACCAGTTAAGGCTGACTTAAGTTCTTGACATTCATTTTCAGAATCATCTAAAGTAGCAGTACTAGTAGCATCATCTTTTAACTTATAAGACGTAACTTGTTCTGTCTTTTTTAGTTTATTTTTAGTATAAGTAAAAGTTGTTTCGTAAATAGTACTTAAATTGTCTTTATTATCTTTAGTTAAAGTACAAGTCATAGTACCACTTTTCATCGAACCATCTTCTATGCCACTTTTTGCTTTCTTATAATCTTCAATATACTGACTTATTTCTGGTAAATAATAAACAAAAGCGAACAAGAAAATTATAAATAAGAATAAAATAAATCTTCCAAAGAAGCCACCTTTTTCCTTTACTACTACTTCTTTTTGAGGAGTACCATCATTTGGTTGGTCTTTTACTTTACCTTTATTTGAATTATCATCTTTTGGTTTTACTTCTTTTACTACTTCTTTAATATGTTCTACTTTTACTACCTTAGGAGTAGACTTTGCTGAAGTTGAATTATTAGTAGCCTGTGGTTGTGGAGCTTGTTGTGGGGTTTGTTCTTGTTGTGTATCATTTACTACAGGAATAGTACTTGTATCATTAACAACATTTATATTAGGAACTACATTCTGCTCATTAGTTTGATTAGTGTTATTTTCATTATTCATAGTAACCCTCCTATTCTTTTTTTATTATAAACTATTTTTTTATTACCGTAAAGTAGCAATTGTATCTTGTAAATTATTAGAATCTGCAAGATAACTACCACTTACTACCATATCTGTATAATCTTTTACTTTAGCAATAGTATTATTATTTATTCCCCCATCTACATTAATTATGAAAGAAAACTTACCTTTATATTCATTTTTTAAGATTTTTAGCTCTTTTAATTTGTCAACTGCTTCCTCTTGAAATGCTTGTCCCCCTGCTCCTGGGGTAACTGACATTACTAAGATTAAGTCAATATATGGAAGATAGGGAATTATATCTTTTATCTCATCTTCATTCTTTAGAGCAATACCTGCTTTTATATAGTAACTTTTTATCTCTTTTAAACACTTTAATAAATTATCATCTATATCTTTATGAATAGTAATATACTCTGTATTTAGTGAAGCATAATCATCTATATACTTAAGAGGATTTTTAACCATTAAATGAACATCTAATCTTTTGCTAGTATAATCACTAATATGCTTCATCTCTCTAAAAGGCATAGTCTTATTCTTGACATAAACCCCATCCATTACATCTACATGAATATAATTAATATCAGTATCATTAAGTTTAGTTAAAAACTTAGGTATATCTTTACTACTTAAGAATGATGCACTAACTAACATTATTTTACCTCCTTTAAGTATTGTAAATAATTATTATATCTACTTTCTAATATATTTCCTAAACTAACTTGTCTTTTAATTTCACACTCACCTTCCTTGGTATGCGAGCAATCTTTAAAAGGACAAGAATAGTTAGCAAATTCTCTAAAAGAATCTTTTATCTCTTCTTTAGTAAATACTTCAAAGTTAAGTGCTGAAAAACCAGGGGTATCTAGAACTTGTCCATCTAGAAAGTCATATAACTCTACTGTTCTAGTTGTATGTTTTCCTCTACCTAAAGCTTTAGATATTTCTCCTGTCTTTAAGTTCCACTCTGGTGATAACTTATTTAAAAGTGTTGATTTACCTGCTCCTGTTTGACCAATAAAAACACTAGTCTTATTTTCGAGTATCTCTTCTATTTTATCTAACTCATTATTAGTTACTACTTTATAGCCTAGTCCTTTATAATAATCCATTGTCTTGAAGATAGATTCTTTTTCTTCTTTAGTAATTAAATCTAACTTAGTAAGACAAATAACTCCTTCTACTTTATGTAACTCCATTAAAGTTAAAAGTCTATCAAGTAGTGATAAGGAAAAGTCTGGTTCCTTGACACTAGTTACAATTATAGCTTGATCTATATTACTTACTAGTGGTCTTAAGAAACTATTTTTTCTTGGTAATACCTTTTCAATAACTTGTTTATTTTCATCAAACAAAACAAAATCTCCCACGCGTGGAAGAAGTTGTTGTTTATGAATTTTCCCTCTTATTACACAAGAAATTTTTACATCATCACTTTTTACAATGTACTGATTTTTTTGTAGTGTTATAATCTGTCCTTGTTTCATTAAGAAAATTCCCCCTTATGGTGTTTTAGTTGTAGTACCAGTAGAACTTTGTCCTGTTTGTGGTTTAGTAGTTTGATTATTAGTACTAGATGATTGATTAGTGTTATCTTTATTTGTATTATCTTTACTACTATTATTATCTTTAATAATAGTCTCCTTTGGTTTCTTAGCAATTGTTACTGTTATATTAGCATTTTTTATAATTGGACTTCCGGCTGCTCTACTTTGTCTAATTACTTTACCTTCTTCATATGCTGTTGTTTCTTCTTCTTGGAAAGTTATATTTAAACTATACTTAGTAGCAAAAGCTTCTGCATCATCTTTACTCCAACCTTCAGACTGCATATCAGGATAAACCTCACTAATATTTGGAATATAGAGAATAATACTATCTCCTTTAGCAAGTTTTTCTCCCTTTTTAACACTTTGACCAACTATTTCTTGTTCATCGTATTCACGAAATGTATCAACATCTTTTTTCTCAATAGTAACATCTATACCATGAAGACTTTCAAGTTCCGTTTGAACAGCTATATAGTTTTGACCAGTATAATCTTTTACCGTATATTTATTTTCTCCTTTAGAACGATATAAAGTAATAGTTGTTCCTTTCTTAATACTTCTACCGGCTTCTGGATCAGTCTTAACTATTTTTCCTTCTTTTATTTTATCACTTGCTACTTCTTTTATCTTAGTTGCTACTTCAAATCCTTTATCTTGTAGCTTTTTCTCGGCTTTTGATACGGTTAGATTACTAACATCTGGTACTATTATATCAGGCTCAGTAGTAACAGCTGGTATGATAAAGAAAACAGTTATACAAATAAGAGCGATACCAGCAAGTACTCCTGCTAGAATCTTAATCCATTTATTAGTCTTTTTTTCCGTTTCATCTACTATCGGTGTAGCAATTGGTTCTCCTTCATCAATTGGTTTCATTACTTTAGTAGCATCATCTACTTCATGCTCTTTATAAGGATAAACATAAGGTTCTTCATTCATTCTATCATCGTTTAGTGCTGTTAATAAATCTTGATACATTTCTCTAACATTTTGATAACGGTTCTTCGGATTCTTTGCTGTTGCTTTTAAGATAATATTTTCAATACTTTGTGGTATATCTTTATTCATCTTATGAACATCGGGTAGTGGATCTTTCATTTGCTTTAATGCTATTTCAACAGCACTATCGCCTTTAAATGGTAACTCACCGGTTAACAACTCATAGAAAATAATTCCCATAGAATAAATATCACTCTGGATAGTACAACCTTTTCCGGCTGCTTGTTCTGGTGGTAAATAATGAACACTTCCCATTACAGAATTAGTCTGGGTAAGTTGGGTAGCATTTAAAGCCATTGCTATACCAAAATCAGTTATCTTGATTTGGCCATCATCTTTAATCATGATATTTTGTGGTTTTAAATCTCGATGAACAATATAACTATCATGAGCATGTGCCATACCATCAGTTATTTGTAACATGATATCAATCGCTTCACTAAGTGTTAAACTTCCCCTTTTCTTAAGAAGTTGTTTTAAAGTTTTTCCATCAATATATTCCATAACGATATAGTATAGTCCATTATCTTCACCAACATCATAAACTTCCACTATATTAGGATGGGAAAGACTAGATGCTGATAAAGCTTCCCTTTGAAATCTTCTTACAAATTTCTCATCACTTGATAAGTCTCCTCTTAATACTTTTATCGCCACATTGCGATCTAGTATAGTATCATAACCAAGATAAACATTCGCCATTCCACCTTCACCAATAGTGCGAATTATTTCATAACGATTATTTATTTTTTGCCCCTTTGTTATCACTTTTCTTCACCCTCTTCGTCTAATTGCATGTAAGCAACAGAAATATTATCTGTTCCTCCACGGTTATTAGCCTTTCTTATTAATTTAATAACTTTATCTTCTATATCTATATCTTCATTTAAAACATCTTCTATTTGAGTCTGTTCTAACATATTAGTAAGTCCATCACTTGATAGTAATACCTCATCTATATTCATATCACAATCGAATATATCAATATCAACTTTTTCATTGGCTCCAAGTGCTTTCATTAAGACGTTTTTCTTAGGATGATCTTTTGCTTCTTCTTCGGTTAATTCTCCAGCGGATACTAATAAGTTTACTAAGGTATGGTCATATGTTACTTTATGAAGTTTTCCCCCCTTCATAACAAATCCTGAGGAATCTCCTATATTACCAAATAAAATATAATCTTTTGTTACTATCGCTGCTACTAAGGTAGTTCCCATTCCTTTACTCTCTGGATGAGTTTTTTCATGTTCAAAAATCAATCTATTAATGGAATCCACACTATCTCTTAGCCAAGAAGCAGCTTCTAGCTTATCTTTATGTTCAAAGCTTTCTTGGAAATGATTACCTAAATAACTAATAGCAATATTACTAGCTACTTCTCCAGCTGAATGGCCCCCCATTCCATCAGCTATCGCTAACAGAACATCTCCTGACTTTTTATTTATTATTAAAACACTATCTTCGTTATGATCTCTTACTTTACCAGGATCTGTTAAACAAAATGTCTTCATACTTCCTCCTTCTTGCTTCTTAGTTGCCCACAAGCGGCACTTATTTTTGAACCAAACTCCCGTCTTATGGTAACACAAATATTATTCTTCTTAAGTATATCATAAAATTTAGCAATATTTAAAGTATTTGATCTACTAAACTGTAAATGTTCTGTCGCATTATATGGTATTAAATTAACATAAGCATTCATTCCTTTTATTAAGTTAACTAATTCTTTAGCATTTTCTTCACTGTCATTTACATCTTTTAATAATATATATTCAAAAGTTACTCTTCTATTAGTCTTTTTAATATAGTAGTTAAGAGCATCCATTAGTTCACTAAGAGAATATGCTTTTGCAATCGGCATTATTTCTTTTCTTAGTTTATCGTTTGGAGCATGAAGAGATATAGCAAGATTTACTTGATAAGGAAAGTCAGCAAATTCTTTAATCTTAGGTACTATACCACAAGTAGATACTGTTATATGACGAGCTCCAATAGCAAGTCCTTTCGGGTCATTAATAATTTTTATCATGTTGCATAGGTTATCATAATTATCAAATGGTTCTCCTATTCCCATTACTACTACATGACTAATTCGCATACCACAGTTATCTTCTATTAAAAGTATTTGTTCTACCATTTCACCAGTGGTTAAGTTTCTCTGTTTCTTTCTTCTACCAGACTCACAAAACTTACATCCCATATTACACCCTACTTGGGAAGAAATACATAATGATAAGCCATAATCATGTTTCATTAATACTGCTTCTATATGTTCATTATCTTTTAAGGTAAATAAGTATTTTTCTACATCTTTATCTTTTTCTACTACCGTTAGTTTAACCGTTCCAAAGACAAAGTCTTCACTTATCATTTCTCTAAATTCTTTTTTTAGATTAGTCATTTCATCTAAATTAGTAACTCTTTTTTGATATAACCAAGTAAATAGTTCTTCCCCATAAAACTTCTTATATCCTTTATCTAGAACATAACTAACCATTTCTTCTTTTGTTAAATTATATATATTCAAGTTTAATCACCACATTTCTACTATATTATAGCAAAGAAAGAATAAAATTAAAATCAATTTAACACCATATACGAAAAAAGACATTAATCTATCATCTGTCTTCACTTCCTATTTCTCTCTTAACTAAATCAATAGTATTTTTATAGTCTATCATTTTTTCATCTAATCTTTTTTGACATTTACTAAATACGTCAACTAGAAAAGAGACATCATCCGTTTTCTGAGCTTTATATAAAGCTTCTTTATATTCTTTTTCATACTCATTATCAATTGCAATTAAATCAATATCACTTTCAATACACTGTTTTAGTATTATGAATCTTCCCATTCTACCATTACCATCTTGAAAAGGATGAATTAGTTCAAAATGATAATGAAACCTTGCTATATCTTCTATTGTTGGATTTATAAGTTCATTCCAGTCCATTAGTAAATTAAACATAAGATTATCAACTTCATCTGGATAAGCTAACTTTAAATCAATATTTCTTAGTTTATTTTCATACTTTTTCCAACAACCAGTATTATGTATTTCTTCATCAACTGAATCTTTTTTTAATTCACGATGCCAATCAAACAACATAAATTTATCAAGTTTTTTATCACTATCATTTATAACCTTATCAAAAACATTTAATGAATTCTTTGTTTCAATCACATCATCTAAGTAATGTTCACCTTCTACCTTTTTTAAAGATAACAATTTCTCTAAATTCTCCTTAGTAAACGTACTACCCTCTAAATGATTAGAATGATACAAAAACTCAATTTTTAAATCATCATATACTGAGTTTTTAATTGCCGATAATCTCTTTATTTCTTTTGCATTAAGTTTCATATTATATTACCTCCATTAGTTACTAATAGTTTATCAAATTTATCTAAAAAAGTCTTAATTTTTTTATATTTCCCCTTTCATGTTGCATTGACAATTTTTTTACATACTCAGTAAAGTTCTTTTCCTAACATTTCTAATTTTTCCCAAGCTTCAGGTTATAAGTTACAAAATATAATATTAAAATATTTTCCTCTATATAAATTCATCTTGTACTTATCCATTTTGATTTTTACTATACATTTCCTTTTTATAATATAATGTTCTAAGTTTATCTAATCCTAAAGATTCATAATTAAAATCAAAACCATAACTATTTAATTCATCAATTAAAGCATTTCTTTGCTCATCAAGTGATAATTCATAATAATCGGGATTATCATAATAGAGTAATAATCCAATATTTTCAATATCTTGTAATTGTATTCTAGATTTCATATTTCCGATAGAATATTGATAATCAACTTTAGAAGTATCAAAAACTTTAAAATATCCATTATTTTCTATTTCCTTAATATACTCATTAACTTCTTCTAAAGTTAGTTCCTTTTGATTATCCTTATCTAAATTTTGAAATCTATAACTAATTTTTGATACACCAGAAAAATCAACTCCCCCAAATGCTTCTGTGATTCTTAATCTAATACAAGAATTTTTCATTTCATTTTCTGTCATATTATCAAGGTTTTTATTAGTCCAATATATATCATGTGTTTTACAATTAAATCTATTAATAGCATTATGTAAAGACAAAATATCTTCATAATATTTTATATTCCTATTTAATTTAAAACCAACTTCTACAACGACCATATAATTCTTCCTTTCTTCAAGATATGACAAATTGATTTATATACTATTTTTAAATCAATTTCCATAAAACTATTAATTTCTACGCTGATTATATCATTAAAGAGATAATAATGTAAATTGAAATGTTATATTAGCAAAGTTAAACTTATCATTAACACATCTTTGCAAGAGATTCACTTATTCAAATGTAAGTTTAAAGTATTTAATAGTAAACTTAGTATTGGATTCATTTGATTCTACTGCTATAGTTCCCTTATCTTCTTCTATAATAGTTTTTGCTAAAGCAAGACCAATTCCTATACTATTAGATGTAGCGTTTACACCCTTATAAAACCTTTCAAAAATATGCTTGATATCTCTTTTAGATATTCC
>FR901067.1 GCA_000438295.1 Clostridium sp. CAG:451 | reverse complement strand
TAGTAGTATCATATAATGGTTTTATAAATTTCTTTGTCTTGGCCATATGCCTCCTTTCTTTGGACAAGTAGCTAAAGGATAACAGATATGAATATCACTTTGCAAACAGCCAATTTTCAAAATTCACTCTTACAAATTAGGGGTTTTATTAAATTCACCCCTTCAATTTAGCAAATTGAGGGTATACTTTTACCAAGATTTACTAAATTAGCATCTGACAAAAAAATTTTCAATTATTTTATATCATAGATACTTACTTATTACTATAACTATAGAATAACTTCTTAATATTTTAACTTTTCCCGTACTAAAAAAGACTAACTGTCATTAGTTAATCTTAATAGCTTATCTCACTTCTATTACTTACTATTAAATGATAAATCACTATTATCAAAGGATTAATAATTGTCTTTAGAAATAACTTATCCTTTACTAAAGAAAGAAGTATCCATTCTATTAGAAAAGTTATTACTAAATAACTGATATTTTCCTTCTTATGATTATATAGAAATAAACATAAAATAATAGATAAAATAAATCCTAGTAGTAATCCTAATAAATAATTATATTTAAAAAGAAAAGCAAATACTAAGTAATTAATTAACTCTATTAGAATTATTTTTTTATCTCTGTTATACCAACTAACATGATTAGTCTCATCTATATAATCAGTTATTATCTTTTGAAAGTTCTTCTTATTAGATTCATATTTCTTAGGAGTAAACTTCTTAACTTTTTTTAATACATCATCTAGTTTATTAGTATCTCTAAGAGCTAGAATATAACCATTCTTTTCAAATTCATCTACTATTTGTTTTTGATGATCATTAGTATGTTCCTTATATCTAGCAAGACGAGGGGCTGCTATTACTTTTTTATTATTATCAAGAGCTGTTAAGATACTACCTACTCCACCATGCGTAATTACTAAAGAAGCTTTTGCCATATACTCTTCAAATTCATCTTTAGAAATAGTATCAAATATTTCCATAACATCACTTTTATACTTAGTATACCCTGCTTGAACAACTACCTTTTCTTTAATGTTACCATTTATTTTTTCCTTCTCTACTGCTTTTAATAATCTTTTAAAGGACTTATCTTGTGTACCTAATGTTACAAAAATCATTAGTAAATCCACCCCCCATAAGTAGCATTTTTATAAAGTTTTAACATGGGACGCCACTGAACAATAAATAAATTAGCTATTTTAAATTTATAGAATAAGCTACCAGTAACTGTCTTAGTATTTATATTAGCAAATGTTTCAATATAAATTACTTTACTACCAAATATCTTTGCTATAGAACACATTGGTCCTGCCGTATGAGCACCTGTTGTAATAACATAATCTGGATGATATTTAAAATAGTAATAAAGACTAATAAAACAGTTAGCTAGTAACTTAAAAGGATAAGATAGGAAATGATCTTTTGTACCATAGATTAGAAAGTTTATTCTTTTATATTTCTTTTTTAACTTCCTATTAGATTTAGTATTCTCAGTAATAAGACAAGAATTATATCTTGGAAATAAATTAGCAAGCTGTAAAAGTTCACTTAAGTGTCCCCCTGTACTAGATATAAACATTACATTTTTCTTCATACATACCTCTATTTATTAATTATTTTTAACCATTGTTCTAACACTTTATCTTTACTATAATTTTTAATCTTACGTCTTCCGGCACTACCTAATTCCTTCCTCTTATCAGAATCTTTTATTAAATCATTTATCTTATTAACCATCATCTTATGATTTCTATGTCTTATTAAATAGCCATCTCTTCCTGATGTTATTATCTCTTTTGCCCCTTCAGCACTATCAAAAGCAAGACAAGGTAGCCCATTACTCATTGCTTCTAGTAAGACTATTCCAAAAGACTCTGTATAACTTGTCATAACATAAATTGATGACTTATGCATGATATTATTTATATACTCACTATTTTGAAAACCATGAAGGGTTACTTTATCTTCTAAATTATGTTTTTTAATATATGTTTCAAGAGTTTCTTTCTCTTTACCATCTCCTATTATATCAAGTACCCAATCAGGATGTTTCTTTATAACCTCACTATATATTTCTAATAAAGAAAGATATCCTTTTTCTTTAGACAATCTTCCAACACTTACTATTCTCTTAGCAGTTAAAGGACTTTTTGTTTTTGGAATATTTTCTAAAGTATTAGGTATATAGACACACTTAACTTTATATTCTAATAATTCTTTACGATAAAACTTTTGCAAATCTTTTGATACTAAAATAAAATAATCTAATTTCTTAGCACTTGCTACTACATCCATAGCATATTTCATATCATTATGATAGTGATTATGTTCCCAACCTATCTTTAAGACATTATCTTTTGCATAAAGGCCTACTAATCCATTAAATAATACTCTAGTAGAAATAATTATATCAGCATCAGTTTCTTTTATATAATTAATTACTTCCTTACGTCTTAAATGGAGAATTTTAAGACTTTTAAAACTTTCTTTAACAAATGTAATTGGTCTTACTTTTCTAAGAGACTCTCTCCACTCTTTTTCATTACTCTTGATTCCTTTTTCTAATAAATACTTTACTTTTATCTTATCATCTAGAGGAAATACTGGCTTATCATAAAGTTCATAAACGGATGCTATTTCTATTTCAATATCAGGTGTTGTCGCTAATAAATTAGCAAGCGTTGAAATAGACTTTTCTACTCCACCATATCCTAGATGTAATGCTATTATTGATATTTTTTTCATCTTGCCACCATCCTTACCTATAGTATATACGAAATTTATAAAAATCAAAAGAAAAAACTGACAAAATATCAGTTTCTTACTAGTTGTTATGATTATTTTCTCTTTCTGCACGTTCTTTCTTTTTCTTATCACGACAAGCTTTACAACGTTTAGGTTCATTAGTTAAACCTTTCATTTGATAAAACTCTTGTTCTCCAGCAGTAAAAGTAAAATCTTCATGGCAATCACAACAAGTAATTGTCTTATCTTTAAATTCCATATACATATTCTCCTTTCCACAATAATTGGACTAGTATAGAAATCATTAATAATCCAAAAATTGAAAGGTCAATATAGAATTCTTATAATTTTTATAAATGTCCAGTGAATTACTTCACACTATAGATTATACTATAAGATTAGTTTTTATGCAATTGTTTTGGCATCTATAAAATCATGTCTGTTAATTAAAAGTTTATCTACTCATAATTTTACTAGCACCACTTGATATTAAATCAGAATAATAATAGCAATTATTTTCTAATAACTAACCAAAGCATTAGATAAGCATATTGCCAGCTTGGTTTTTTTCTTAACTGCTTTAATGTATAACTAACTGTTTCATAAGTAGCACAGTATTTATCTACTAGTGTTAAAATAAAAGCTTCTTTTGTTCTTGGTAATTTAACAGTTACTGGCCACATATGATTAATTATAATATCTTTTTCCCTATCATTTAAATCAAAGATTGATAAAGCTTTTTCTAGAGCTTTTTTAGGATGAGTAAAGGCATGCCATTTATGGGAGATATCTTTAACTCGCCAATCATATAGGTAAAAGTCATGAAGCATAGCTGCTCTTGCACACGACTTATAATCAAGGTTAAGTTTTTTACAAAGAATATAGCAGTAGTAAGAAGCCATATAGCAATGATCAAAACAACTAGTATCAGCATGCTGTCTATACTCTTTCATCTTTAATACTTCACTATTTTCTACTATATCTTTTATAATAGACTCAAATTCTTCCATAATCATCACCCTTTTTTCTTTTAAAGATTATCATATTAATTATTTACTAGCAAGAAAAATAATACTTTTATTAGATATTTACAAGTTATTTACATATTATTTACCTTATCATCACTAATACCTGTTAGTAATCCCTCATAATAATTATATAATGTCTCACTACTAAACATTATCTTATCATTTTCTAAATTCCAATTATCTTTATTTTCCCTCAAAAAAGTAAAGATATCTTTTAACTTAGATACAGTAGCTAAATATTCATTAATAGCATCTAAATTCTTTTGATTATTCATCATATCAGCCATTAATTCATTAAGATAATAATCATTATAGTAATCATCTTCTCTTAATTTTTTAGATAGATAACTTTCTATTTTTTCTCTACTACTAAGACTTTGGTATTCATCTCTTAATTTAGTAAGTTTACTACCTGTATTATTGATAAGAGAAATAGTATTAGTAAACTCTTTTCCATCAGTTTTAATATTATCAATCATTAATAAATTTTCTATATTATCACTATTATCTAAGATTTCATACATTTCTTTAAATAGTTTTTCTTTATCTTTCAAATAATTCTTAGCTGCCTTTTCTACTAGAACATAATCCCCACTAGTAGTAATAGTATTTAATCTAGTATTAATATTACTAGTATCGTTATTCTCTATTAAAAGATTTAGTTCTGTTATCTCTTTAGTTAAATTACTTTCTATCTTTAAATCTTTCTTAACACTAGCAAATAGGATAACAGTAAAAGCCAATAAGATAATAAATAATATAGCTACTACTAAAATTATAATTTTCTTTTTCATCTTAATCTTCTATCTTTATAGAAGAACTATCTTTATAAGATACACTTAACATCGCCGATATGATAGCTTCTATATAAGTATATACTCCTTTATCTATATTTTTAATATTATGAAGAATATTTTTAACATCTTCCATTTCTACTCTTACTGGTTTAGTATACTCTTTTCCAAGATTTGCAAATAATGTTTCAAAAGTATATTCTATTTTACTATTTTCTAAGTCTTTTATTCCAGTAGTAGTTGACTCATGTAATTGTAGTGATGACTTTGATAATTCATCTAGAACAAAACATTGTCCAAAGATATTCCATGAGGTTGGATAGTGTTCTTCAAAAGCAAAGAGATTACTCTTTACTACTTCATAATTACTATTATTTAATAAGATACCAACACAAGACATAGAAGGTACTATATTATTAAGTTTAGGTAACACTCTTTTATATTTTAAACTGTTATACTCTTCTAATCTAAGACCTGGTCCATCAAAGTTATAGATAGCAGTTATTTTATTAAATAGACTATCTTCTAGTTCCATACTACTAACTAAAGCAAGATTACCTCCTTTAGAGTGTCCTGTTACATAAACTTCTTTGTCATTAATATCTATATTATCTTTTAAGTAGTTAACTGCTAGTGTTTGGGTAACTGTTAGATACTTATATGCTATTCTAATATTTTCAATCCAACCAATTAAAGAGCCATCTGTTCCTTTAAAACTTACTATTTTTTTATCATCTAAGATAAAAGTTGCCGCCCCAAACTGGGTAGTATCATCCTTAATTCTTACAAAGTTTTTAATCTTAAGATTCTTATATCTTTTAGAATTTTTTATAATATCTAATAACTCATAAGCTTTAGGCACCATTACTCCTACATCTTTTTTATGATATTTATAAGTATAGTCATAAAATTCAGGTAGAGAAATTTCCTTATTAAAGGATTCTCCTGGCAAATATACTAATATTGAAAATAGTAAAATATCAATTTTATTAAAAGTTGCTTCTTATAAAGTTAAATCTTTATAGTAATTTAAATAATCTATTATTGTATACATCTACTACTCCTACTAATTAATCTATATTTATTATCTCATAGTCAGTGGTTCCAATACCAAGTTCTTCTGCTATCTCGACAATATGAATGGCATGTTTTTCTTCCATTCTTTTTATAAGTGATGCTTTTCCTTCATCTTTAGAATTAATGATAGCATCATAACAACATTTATCAAGTGCTACTGGATCAAGACTTGCATAAATTCCGATATCAGCCATTTCTGGTTCACTTGGATTAGAATCACAATCACAATCGATTGATATTTTGTTAGCTACATTGATATAAGCCATATTGTCACACCCAAAGTGTTCTACTACTGCTTTATCAGCTTCTGCCATGCTCTCTAAGAATCCATCTTGGTCTTCTGTATAGTTCCATAATTCTAATGGTGACGTTGTTCTTCCAACAGAGTGAATCCAAACTTTTCCATTACTTGAAGCTACCCCAATACTCATATTCTTTAAGGCTCCACCAAAGCCACCCATCTTATGCCCTTTAAAGTGTGATAATACTAACATTGAATCATAGTTATTAATGTGACTTCCCACTATATTTCTATTTTGTAAATGTCCTTGATAGTTAACAGGTATTTCAATACTTCCTTCACTATCCATTATATCAACATCTGCTATATCACAAAATCCATGAGTTTTAATAGTAACTAAATGATCTTCTGTCTTCATTCTCTTACCAGGATAAGCTGTATTACATTCAACTATGGTTCCATTTAATTTATATACTAAATCTTTAATTAGATTAGGATCTAGATAATTATGTCCACCCATTTCACCAGTTGATATTTTAACAGCAACCTTTCCTTTTAATTCTCTATTTAAGGCTTCATAAATTTTTACTAGTCCATCACTAGTTATTTCTTTTGTAAAATAAACTTTTGCTTTTTCCATTTAATTCTCCTTCTTTTATTTTTATTATAAACTATTTATTACATTTTAACATAGAATTTTTGCACGAAACTAAGAATAATAGATAATTATTTGTAAAAGTAAATACATTTATATAATATTATATAAACATTTGTTCCCAATAACTATTTTATTCTTTTCTATTAAACCAAAAGAGAATCAAATATAACATTACATTCTCTTTTAAAATTTAACATAAGGAACACCTAGTTTTGAATAAACATTATATGCCCTTGGTAAATGAAAAATTCTTGCTATTAATAAGTTATAGAATTCATCTATCATAATTATAGAACACAAAATAATACTAGTAGTAATAAATACTTTTTTGTTAGATTTTTTTGCTATATAAAAGATAAGTGGCAATACTATATATATTAGTAATAGAGAGAAAACACCAAACACCAACACACTTCTTAAACAAACATAACCATTTATATTTAAAGCACCAAGTATTTCTTGACTATAATCCCAACATCTTTTCCCTGCTATTTTATCCATTCCAAGACCTGAAAAATACTCAAGTATACCAGTTGTTATAACACTAACCAGAAATACTTTTAATGGCTTCTTTCTATCTTTATAAGTTAATAAATAAATCATAATTGATCCTGTAGCATAAATATTAATCCAAGGTAGAAAGTTACCTCCTCGCCAATAAAATGTTTTCATACCTCCATTAAAATAATAAAAAATAAACTCATAAAGGAACCCAAACATACCAGTTATTACAACTAATAAACAAAAAATGCCTATCATTGTTTCTTTATCAAACTTAATATCTTCATTTAGATATTTTAAATATTTACTTCTCATATATACCTCTTTACTTCTTTTTATATAGGAAACACTCTTTATCATGAGAATAGATAATACCTATTGCTTGTAAATAAGAATAGATAATAACACTTCCTACAAACTTCATCCCTCTTTTTTTTAAATCTTTAGAAATACTATCAGATAATAAATTAGTTGTCTTATCTATCTCATAAATTATTTCTTCATTAGTAAAAGTTTTCAAATAGTTTCTAAAGCTACCATACTCTTTCCTAATACTTTTAAATATTTTAGCATTATTAATACTAGCTTTAATCTTTAATTTATTTCTAATAATTTTTTTATTATTTATTAATTCAGTAATCTTATCATCACTGTAATTACAAATTTTTTCTAGATTAAAGTTATCATAAGCTTTTCTAAATTCTTCTCTTTTATTTAAAACACACTCCCAAGAAAGTCCTGCTTGAAATGATTCTAATAATAACATTTCAAACAAGTAGTCATCATCAAGATTAAGCTGACACCACTCTTCATCATGATACTTAACATACAAGGAATTATTTAAGTTACACCATTTACATCTAATTTTAATCACCCTACTCATATTTATTTTACTACACTTTACTATTTTTTCCTAAATATTTTTTTATAACTATAAAACATAATTACATCGTAACACATAATAGTACCTTACTTTATTTTTGTGGTCCCAACTTGGGACCACAAATTTTTGCAAATAAATCATTAGCAATTGAAAAACATATTTCTCTAAAAATTTATTAATATGTTTTTTTTACTTATTTTAGCTTATAAGATAGTCTACTCTTTTTAACAGTTCAGTTATAAAGGCATCCATAATATATAATGTCATATTAGTTGCTTTCTTACCTTTTAATATTGTTGCAAGCATATATACTCCCTGTTCAGTAAAAGCTCTAGGATTATATCTTCTTCCACCATAACCATTATTTAAACTTGAGGTCAAAATTTTTGACCTCAAGTTTCTACTTTCCTCATCAGTCAATTGAAAACTATATCTCATTGGGAATTTATCTATATTATTTTTTACTGCTTAATTAACCTCTTTAGTACCATTCTTACATTCATATAATCTAGCTAAATCAGAATCAAGCATCACTTGTCTACCTCTTATTTCATATATCATGTTTTCTATTTTTTCTTCTTTTATAACCTCATTCATCTTCTAGTTCTCCTTTTCATTTGTTACTTATAAGATAGTCTACTCTTTTTAATAATTCATCTATAAATAACTCTTCATTTATTTTATAAATATAGCTATACTTTTTACCAATATCTTTCAGACTCATCCCACTTACATATGCATCTTTTCTATCAAGTATTATATATCTATCATGTAAGGGATTATTATTTATAAATGAAATATTATTATACTGACTATTATATTTTTTTAGTAAAATACTATCTAAGTTTTTTGATAGTATAATAATATTTTTATTAATAGTTCTTAACATATCTAATAAACCTTTATTAGCATAATTATCTATAATTATAATTTCTTCTTTAGCACTATTTAGTATATCTATTAAGATACTATAAGCATCATAAATTTTACCATCGTAGATAATAGATGTTTGTTTAGAAGACATCTTATCAAATGACTCTTCTAATTTTAATATCCTATTCTCATGATTAACTAACATACTATCTTTATTACTACTTGATAAGTACTTCCTCATATAAACAAAAGCATCTATTATCTGCATACTCATTATATCTGCAACTGGTGTTCTTAATATAGTTGCAAGCATAGCAACACCTTGTTCTGTGAATACAAATGGTAATTTTCTAACGCCACCATAATTATTTAAACTTGAAGTCCCAAATTGGGACTTCAAATTTAAATATTCCTCCTTATCTAGTTGAAACATATATCGTTCTGGAAACTTATTAATATGTCTTTTTACAGCTTGATTAATAGTTTTTGTACCATTTGAACATTCATACAGTCTAGCAAGGTCAGAATCTAGCATCACCTGCTTACCTCTTATTTCATATATCATATTTTCTATTTTTTCTTCTTTTATAATGTCATTCATAGTCTTTATTTTCCTCCCCATACAAAAAGAGTACATCTCTTCTTTTGAAAAGATATACCCGCAGCATGCATGTAGTTTTTCCTGGCTAAAAACTACACACCTTATCGTCTAAATTGTCATATTAACATGCCAAGTAATTAATACAATTATATTGTATCAAACATTTGTTTCTCGTGCAATATCAAATTAATATTAACTAAAAAAATGATACTATACTTTCCTTTAACACTATATCTAATAAAAGATTAATTATAAAAAGATTGTTCAGATTTTCTAATACTAGTTATAATTCTTTATAGTGCACTTCCATTGAATATAAGGTAAGAATTATTGATGTGTTAAGAAAGCTATAGTTTCCACATGATAAGTATTAGGAAACTCATCCACTAGTTTAATACTTTCTATTTCATATTCACTACTTAATTCTTTTATATCTCTAGCAAAGCTCATTAAATCACAAGATATATAAATAATATTATTACATTTCTTATCAAGTAATAATCTTCTAGCACTATTTGATAATCCACTTCTTGGGGGGTCTACTATTATCATGTCTATCTCTTTATTATACTTTTCTAAGAAATCCTTGGCATCCATGCAAAAGAATTCTACATTATCTATATTATTTATTTTCTTATTATAGTTAGCATCAACTATTCCTTCTTTTATTATCTCTACACCATATACTTTTCTAACATAACGTGATACTAGTAAAGAGATAGTACCAGTTCCACAATATAAATCTAGAATAGTATTTATATCTTTACTCTTAGCTATATCAATAACCTCTTTATAAATACTTTCTAATCCATTTGAATTAACTTGAAAGAAAGCATCACGTCCTACATAAAAATCCAAATCAAATATTTTAGTCTTAATCTTATCAGAACCAAATACTAGCTTTTCATTTAAGTAACAAGAATCTACTTTATCTTTAAAGTAATCTAATCTTTCTATATCACAATTACCAGTAAATGCTATCATACTATTATTATCAAAAGATCTAATCATAACTTCTTTTAATTCTTTATTAGTTTTAATAAACTCTTTAATAGTTAAATATATTTTATTTATATTACTATTTACTAAGTAACACTTATCTATATCAAGTAGTTTATTACTTTCTTCTTCATAATAACCTATTTTATCTTCTTCTATATGAAATACTACTTTATTACGATAATACTTATCTATACTATCTATTATAGATATTTTATCTATATTAATACCAGCATATCTATTTAAGATATTTAAAGATTTATCTTTCTTAAACTCTAACTGCTCACTATAATCAAGTTGTTCTAGATGACATCCTCCACAAGAGTAATAATAAGGGCAAAAGATACTAGAATAATTCTTAGGGTCTTTAACCTTTCCAATAGAATATTTATTCTTATCTTTAATAATATCTATATCTACATTATCTCCTACTCTTACTCCTTTAACAAAAGTAATCTTACCATCTATATGAGTAATTCCTCTACCAAAATGATCATATGACGTAATAACACATTTCATAATTAACAACTCCTTACAAACTAATATATCATACAAATACTATAAAGACCATACAAGTAAGTATAGTCTTATTAGTTACAGTCATAAACAGTTTTAAAAATTGACGCATCATTTCATTGTTTTTTTATCATGATTTTTCACTAGCTTTTCTAATCATCCGATGGGACGTCGCTCATCAAATTGAGGCTACTACCTCCCTTTTCTATTCCAAAATGTATGGTGATTCTTTCGTTCCTGATCCTGTTGTCACCCTAATTGCCGAGTTTAGATGAACGACTGGCCGCACGCCCTTGTCGCTGTATGCATCAATGAAGCTGACAAGTCCAGAATCACTAACACGGATGACAAAGTTGGCTAAATGCTGGAGGGGAGTTATTGTCCACTGAACATTGCTTGAATTATACATCCAGTCATTATTTTTACAATCACTTACTGAACTATCATACCAATTATACAGTTCTTTTGCTAAACAACTGGCTCTATTCGTTGTTGTTCCTCCACTTGTGGCATATCCATAATCACTTGGATACATTAATCCTACTTTTCCTGTCCAACTAGTACTTCTTCCACTATATACTCCTGTTCCTCTTTCATATTTATACCAATGAGAAGCTAGTCCACTTGATGAACTATTAAAAATATTTGCTCCTCCTAGGTACCACTTGGCATTCCCTATCATTGTTTTAGCTTTCTCAGTTAATCCATTGTTAGTGAAATCTACATTTGATGCTGTGGTACTATTATTATAGTATGTTCCTGTTGTTCTATTATAATATGCTCCACTATTTAATAAGTTATTTAACTGAGCAGTTGACCATTCATTTGTATAATTTCCTGCTGAGTTATAATCCCAAGAATAATTTCCTATTGATTCATCTCTTATTATCTTTAGTCTTTTTTCTACCTTTCCTGTTCCATCATCTGTATCAAAGACTCCTATTATTCGCCATAACTCATCATTAAATTTTACGTAGTTATTAGGATCTGCACCTATATAGCGATAATCTGTTAGAGCTGTTGTTTGCTCTGTTGCTTCATGCGTGAATCTCCACATCTCTTTTTTTTGAGCATCTGTTGCCGTGTTATAATCTAAATCTTCTACATTTGCTTTATCCATTATTAGTTTAGTAGCAAGTTGAGGGGATCCTTCTTGATTGGCATCTACTACTATTTTCCCATGATAATGTTTTCCTAAGGCTTCATTAGTAGCATCTTCTTTTATCCATAGTTTTAAAGTGAAAGTCTTAGATTCTCCCGCTTTTAAACTTCCAGATATTATTGTTGAATCTATTGAATCACTTAATAATTTTATATTAGTACCATCTATATTATATTTTATAAAGCCTTTATCTAGTTGTTTATCACTACAATTATCTTGGGTAATCATATCTTTATCATCTTGAAGTGATACAGTATACTCTGCTGTTAGACTTCCCGTATTAGTAATTGTAAAAGTATTACCTGTTTGAGCAAGTCCATCACTATCTGATGTTGGTAAAGCTCCATTTAATCCGATAGTAGATGATGAGTCAGCATCAAAACTGATATTTAAAGTTCCTGATTTAACCACATTATATTCAGCAGACTTTGATGATACTGTAAACATGGCAAATGTGCTACCAATTGATAATAAAGTTACTCCAAAGATAGATAGTAAGGTAAGCATCAATTGTCTTTTTCCCATTTTAGTAAGAGCTATTTCCCGGTAATCATTATTTCTTACTCTAGCTTGCTCTTTAAATTCTTTTCTCTTTTTTCTATATTTGAATTCTGCCAATTTTATCACCTATCTTTTTAATCTAGTTAAAGTATAGCAAATTTTTTTAATTTATACTAGTACTTTTTAAAAGAAAAAAACAGTCATTTATTTAGACTGTTTCATCTCTTTCATTGCTTCTTTTCGTGAGAAACTTTGTTTTCCTCTCTTATCTAGTCCTAAAGCTTTTACTAAAATTGTATCTCCAACACTTACTACATCTTCACACTTATTGACACGTGTTGTATCTAATTGAGAGATATGAACAAATCCTTCACAGCCTGGCCATAATTCAATAACACAACCAAATTCTTCGACCTTTAGTACTTTAACAGAGTAAATCTTTCCTTGTTCAACTTCACGAGCAACATTTACAATCATCTCTTTAGTTTTATCAATAACATCTTTATCAGTATGATAAATAATTACTCTACCATCATCTTCTAAGTCTACTTTAACTGCTCCAATACTATTTACATCATTAACATTACTTGCTTCACAAATAATCTTAGTAATCATTTCTCCACCTTTACCGATAACGTCTCTTATCTTATTAGGTGAGATATAAAATACCTCTGTTTTAGGTGCATATTTAGAAACTTCTTTTCTTGGTTCTTTAATAGTATTTGTTATAACACCTAAAATTTGATGTCTTGCTTTTTTAGCTTGAGCTAGGGCTTGTTTTAAAATATCTTTGGTAACACCTTTAATCTTGATATCCATTTGTAAAGCACAAATACCTTCTTCGGTTCCTGCTACTTTAAAGTCCATATCTCCTAAGTGGTCTTCCATACCAGCAATATCTGTTAAAATAATATAATCATCATCATGAGTGATTAATCCCATAGCAATACCTGCAACTGGTGCTTTAATAGGAACACCTGCTGCCATTAAACTCATGCATCCTGCACAAATAGATGCTTGTGAACTACTTCCATTACTTTCTAGTATTTCTGATACTACTCTTATTGTATAAGGAAATTCTTCTTCACTAGGAATAACTTGTAATAATGCTCGCTCACCTAGTGCTCCATGACCAATCTCACGTCTACCTGGTGCTCCATATCTTCCAGTCTCTCCTACTGAAAACTGTGGAAAGTTATAGTGTAACATAAATCTTTTTTCATCTTCTAAAGATAGACCATCTAAGATTTGATGTTCTCCTAAAGCTCCTAGAGTAGTTACTGATAAGCTTTGTGTTTCTCCTCTAGTAAACAATGCAGACCCATGTGTTCTTGGTAATAAATCAATAGATGCACTAAGCGGTCTTATTTCATCAAAACCTCTTCCATCACTTCTTAACTTTTCTTTAACTATTATCTTTCTAAATAAGTTATATTCTGTATCACTAATTATTTTACTTACTTTATATAATAAGATATCAATATCTTCTACCTCTTTATTTTCTTCCTTATATTTAGTTAAAATATTCTCTTTAATTTCATCTAATCTTTGATATCTTTCTTGTTTAGCTTTTATTCTTAAAGCTTCATCTATATCTTTAGAACAAAGACTTTCTACTTCACTTCTTAACTCATCTTCTATTTCTATTTTTTCATATTCCATTTCTTTAATATCATAATTACTTAAAATATCTAATTGGAATTTACAAAGTTTCTTTATCTCTTCATGAGCTAACATTAAAGCATCTAGCATAGTATCTTCATCCAACTCTTTACTACCAGCTTCTACCATTGTAATAGCATCAATTGTACCAGCTACTGTAAGGTCTAATTTGCTATTTGTTAATTCTTCTTGGGTTGGATTAACTACAAACTGATCATTTATATAACCAATCTTTACTCCTGCTACTGGTCCTAAAAAAGGAGCTCCTGTTAACATAGTAGCAAGACTTGATCCAAACATAGCAGCAAGTTCTGGTGAACAATCTTGATCTACTGATAATACTGTATTAATGATTTGTACTTCATGTTTAAAATCTTCCTTAAATAAAGGACGTATTGGTCTATCAATCATTCTAGCAGCAAGAGTTGCCGCATCAGTTGGTCTTCCTTCTCTTTTAATAAAGCCTCCAGGAATCTTTCCTACTGAATAAAGTTTTTCTTGATAGTTAACTGTTAATGGGAAAAAGTCACTTAATAAGTTAGCTGTTTTTCCTACTACTACTGCCGTAAGTATCACTGTATCATTATAACGAACTAAAACAGAACCAGTCGCTTGTTTGGCAAGTTCTCCTTGTTCTACTACAATTTTTCTACCATGGAAATCAAGTTCAAATACTTTTTTCATACATACCTCTTTTCTATCTATAGAAAAAGAAACACTAGTATTTAGTGTTACTTTCTAAGTCCTAATTTTTTAACAACTTCACGATACTTTGCTACATCAGTCTTAGCTAAATACTTAAGTAGACTACGACGTTGTCCAACTTTCATTAAAAGACCACGATTTGAATGATAATCATGTTTATGTTCTTTTAAATGAGCTGTTAACTTTTCTATTTCTTTTGTTAAAATAGCGATTTGTACTTCAGTTGAACCAGTATCTTTTTCATCTCTTGCAAATTCTTTGATGATTTGTTGTTTTTCCATCTTTGTTAAAGCCATTACTAACACTTCCTTTCTTTAATAAATCCACCATATTCTAATAAAAAGTAGTAGGAAGAACTGCTTAATACGAGAACAGGTAACTGTACATACTATACTATAGAAATGGCTTTTTGTCAAAAGAATATTGTCAATTTTTCAAAAGACTATCTTCATCTAATAGAAATTCATATATTCCTATAATAATTCTAAATATTTTCTTAACATTACTATTTCTAACTTTGTTATTAATTTAACAAAATCTGTGTAATCACCAGTTGTATGTGCTTTATCTAATACTTCATAATATTCTAATCTATCTTCTTTTTTTATTATTACCGGATTATATCCATGATTCATTAGATCTAAATTCATAAGTAGCCTTGAGGTTCTGCCATTACATCTATAAATGGATGAATCTTAACTAATTCACCATGTAATGAAGCTGCCTGGATAATTGGATGAAAATCATTCCAATTTTTATAATTTAAAATTAGTTTTTCCATTAACTCTGGAACTTTCAAATAATCTGGGGGAATATGAATAGCACCTTTTATAGTAACATTTTCTCTTCTATATCTTCCTGCATTTTCATCATCGATGTCTTTTAAAACTAATTGATGAATACTTTTGATGTTCCGCTCAGTAATAGGGTTATTTTCTTTTACTAAATCATTTAAATATAAAATAGCCTTTTCATGATTTATAGCCTCTAAATGTTCCCCTTATTGATTTTCCCCCAACTGTAATTCCTTCTAACACAACTTGTGTTTCTCTAAGTGTCAAAGTGTTCCCCTCTATGCATTACTATTATATGTCCATTCAAGATTAATAGATTCTTCTAAGAATCTTAAAGTCTCCTTGGAAATTGGTCTTTTACTATCAAGTTCCTTTTTTAACTTATCCATCCCATTAAAATAGTTGTCTTCTTTTTCACTTGCTCCTTTAAGTTTTTTCAGTTATAAATATATAAAAATATCTGCAACATCTCTATTTCTATGTGAAGTGAATATATTTTTTCAAAGTAAAAAGCACCTAAGTGCTTATTTAACTACCCAGAAAGTAGGCATATCTCTTAATCCATTAGTACCAGCTGCTACTGGATGATTTATAATCTTATTATTAATAACTAATTCTGATGAACTACCTCCGTCCATATTAGCAGCATTTACAGCTCCATAGTTTTCCATAATCTCGGTTAAATCACCCATATCTGCTCCAATACTAGTAGCAAGACGACCATTAATTACTAGGAATAGAACAATTCCATCGCTTCTTTGACCAATTGCCGTACGAGGAGCTATTCCCCAGCCACCATTACCTTTAATGAAACTACTCTTACCATTAACAATTAGAAATGGTCCAAATTCAACTGCATCACGAATTCCCATACTAACAGCTTGTTCCTTAGTGAACTTACCAAGTACTAGTTTATTTTCTTTATTAAAGCCAACGAAACCACCACTCATATTAGCATCATCAAAGTCACTTACTACTACTCCATTAGAAATAACTGTACCATGTGGTTGAGCTCCATTACTATTCCAATCAGGATCATAAAATCCCCCGGCATTCATAGCAATAATAGCATTTTCTCTTTTTGCAACTGTTGTAATAGCTTCTCCTCTTTTACCTAAATACTTAGTTGTTGCAATAGATACTCTAGATGGGTCATAAACTGCTACTAAATATCCTTGATAAGATGTCCCTTTAATATCAATTACTTTATATAAAGCACCATCCTCATGTTCTAGTATTTCTTTTTCATATTTATTTTTATAAATAGTTTGATTCTTATTATAATCACTAATATTAACTAAATCAGGATTAGTAGTATCATTAACTTCTACCATATGGTTTTTAGATAAGACTTTATTAATCACATCATCATTATAAAACCAAGTAGCTAAATACTGATGGGTCATGGTAGTCATCGCTGAAGTTATCCAAAAGTCACGAAAGAAATTAAATGGTCCATAGAAAAGAAATAAACCTAAACTACTACCTATAATTATTAAACTACTAAGAATAGTTTTAATCCTTCCCTTTTTAGGTTTCTTATTCTTCTTATCAAGCTCTTTTCTAAGACTTGGCATTACTACTGTTTTCTCTAAATCTTCCATAACTCACCTTTAATTCTTTCCTAGATATTTTCTATCACCATCAACATCTATATAATCAATAGTTAATTTAACTTCTTCTATCTTAGTATCATTTTCTTCTAAGACATCATTATAATCTTTAATATTTTCATTATATTTCTTAATATCACTAACATAAGAATTTATCGCTTTCTCATAACCAATTACAAAAGCTTCACATTTATTATTAACAGATACATCAGGATATAAAACATCAACACATTTATCTTTCAATTCTTTATAATCATCTTCTAGTGGTTCAATAGTCTTAGTATAATTACTAATTATTTCTTTATACTTAGTATCATTATTCTTTAAATCTTCATAATACATATCTTTCATTACTACTTGATAAAAGTTATCCCGTTCCTTATTAAAAGAATCTATATGTGTTTTAAAATTATTATAGCTTGTTATAACACTATCAATCTTCTTTTTAGATTCTATCTGATCATTTTTATAACCAATTACAAAATAGATAATTACAATAATAACTAGTAGTATAAAAAGTATTCCTAATCCCCATAATACTTTTTTCTTAGAACTTTTCTTCTCCATTATATTTGTCTCCAATTCTTTTCTTTATTTTTTTCTTGTTCTTAACTTTTCTATTACCACTTAATAATCCTAGTAAGATAAGAAGAAGTAATAAAACTAATCCTAGTAGTCCAAGAATAAGATATTTATCATTACTATTACTACTTTTGACCTCTACCTTATTATATCGTTGAATAGTTTTTTCTACCTCATCATAATTATATAAACTTTTTTTACCAGTTTCAACATTTTCTCCATAAATTAAGAAAAATGAATCACTCTTATTTAGTTTATAGGCTTGATACTCATTATTATCTATTTTTAATTTATAAGGTTTATATCCTTTCGGTATTTTTTTAGTATCAAGGATATGGATAGAGATATTACCACTAGTTAGTTGTTTATATAGTTTATAGTTATTATTTTTATATTCATAGAAATTAATATTTCCCTTACTATCTTTTAGAGCGACTATTGTTAGTTTCAAGACTTTATTTTGATAGGCTAAAACGTCTTTATCATTTATTTTTACAGTAGTCTTTTCAAAGTGATTAGGTACTTTTCCTGTTAGTTCTTCTTCTTTTTGAATAAGAGTCATTTCTTTTTTATCTACTTTAACATTAATAGGGTCTAATTCTTTTACCGTTACAGTTAAGTGATATGTCTTAGTAGAACCATTTTCAGCGGTTACTACAATATCAAAGGAATTAGCTCCTTCATGAACTTCTTTTTCTCCTAAACCAGTAATACTACTTTTACTATCTTCCCTACTACCTTCAATTGTTATTTTCTTAACATCATGTTCTACTTCTAAAGTATAGTTAAGTTCATTTTTATTGAAACTTGGTGATATTTGATAATCTTTTACACCAAGACTTGCTAGATTATTATTCTTACTATAGTTTGCTACAATTGTCTCTCTTTTAATACATTTAATAGTAGTAGAGTCTTTGGGAGCTGATCTTGTCGCTTCATCATAGGAAACAAAGTTAGAAGAAGCGATTCCTACATTGGCACTACCTTCTTTTTTTACCGTAAACTTATAAGAATAAGTCTTTCTAGTTTGGCCTGGGCTTTGAACATAATCAACTACATGGGTCTCACCACTAGTAAGCGTTAATATACTACTGTCATAGGAAACATTAAACTCCCAAGCTCCAAGACCTGACGGCTCATTAACTGTTACATTAACTGTTACATTTCCCCCTACTACTCCTTCACTAGTAGTACCTGCTACACTAATACTAGCAGCAAAGACATTATCTATACCACAAAAAAAGAAAAAGGAAAGAAGGAAGAAGATAAATATTTTCTTTTTAGTCATTTAAATCATCTCATTTCTGTTCTATTTTACTATATCCTAATAAACTTTTTTGAATTCTTAAAAGGTCTACTACGGTGATCAAACCATCTCTATCAACATCACTAGCGATTAGTTCAGCATCACTTAAGTTATTATTACCTAGTAAATACTTTTGACATCTTAATAAATCTATAATACTAGTATTACCATCTCCATTATTATCTCCATAGATAACTACTTTATATTCTTTAGTATCTTTAGAATTAGAAATTGTAACTACATCTCCTGTTGCTAAAGCATCATTTTTATTATTACCATATTTATCTTTTAGACTAGTTACAGTTAATCCAGTATAAATAGTTTTAAGCTTATTTTCTAGATTAGTTTTGGAAGTGTTAACTTCTATTCCTGATAAATAATTATTAGTTAAGTGATAACCACTAGCTACAATTGCTTCGTTTATAGCAATAACAGAAACTTCTGGAATTTCCTCTTTCTTATCGTCATCAGTCTTTGGGGTTTCACTAACTCCTGGCATATTTTCATAAACTGGTATTAAAAATTCATAAGTTTTATCTAATAAGTCATTATTCTTATAACCTTTATACATGGTTAAAGCTTCACTAGCAGGAGCTTTTATATTAGACATATATTGATGGGTATAAGTTGAGTTTAAAGCATTAGGACTTACATTGAATTTTTGAAGATATAGAGTATGTTGGTTAGCACTTATATAACCATTAACAATATATAATGCTCCCCCAATAATAGCTTTTTCTTTACTATTCCATGGTCGCATATAACTAGTTACACTAGCGTCATATCCACCATTTGCCCAAATTAGTCCTCTAATTACTGGACTTTGATAACTTCCATATGCTCCAATATTATAGAAATTATATATACCACTATAAGATGTATCTGTTCCACAGTTATTTAAGATAGTCCAGTTATCACTATTGCGATAACGATTTATACATTCTCTATCTTTTGCAAAAGTAAATTTTGCTCCATCTATACCAGTTGAACCACTAGCTCCTTTTTCTTGTCTTACTCTACTAGCAAGATAGGTAGGACTTGCTCCTGACTTTTCAGCAGCTTTCATGAAATAGTTTAAATACTCATCACTATCCATAAAGGTATTAGAAATTATACTCTTAACGGTATCAGTTGTTTGAATAGCTTTATTATATTGTAAGTTTTCAAACATAAAGATTCCTTCATCCGTTAAAAAGTTCCTAGGATCCATATAATATCCTACAGCACTACTACTTGCTTGATACCAGCCTTTTTCTTTAACTGATTCAATAAAGTTACCATTATCATCTTTTTTTCTTAGTGACTCATCACTTCCATTTACTAATGATATCTCACCAATTGTTTCATTTCTTATCGCCTCATTATAATCTAGATTAGTCTTAAGAGCATTAAAAATCCAATTAGGATGCTTTTCATGTAGGTTTTTAAGGGCTGATAAATAACTTTCATTAAAGCCTTTTGCTAGCATTTCTTTTTCAAAGTCAGCTTCTAAGTTAACATCACTTTCTTCTATTACTGTTTGATCACTTGAACAGATATAACCAGTTGCATCCTGATAAGTTACCTTATACCAAGGTGATCTGCAACCATAACCACTCTTATTAGTTTTTTCAACTACTACTACTTTACTAAGAGTTGGTAAGACTCCTCCATCACCAATAGATGTAATTCTTGAACCAGATGGACTATCTTTAAAAGCTTTTGGAGTATTTAAAACAATATATTCTTTGGCATATACATTAGGTATCATAAAAAATATAGCTAAAGTAATAAGACCAAATAAAGTTTTCTTTGGCATAAAAGCCACCTCCCCTAGTATCTAAATTATATCATTAAATCGACAATATTTGTCTTATTTAGACTTAATTAATTAATACTTTACACTAGATTTTACTGTTATTTAGCTAGGAAGATTGAAAGATATAAAAAAATTAGCTATAATGATAAGGTATAAGTGGAGGAAAAGTTTATGGAAAAAGATGAGAAAAAAGAAAAAAAGAAAAAAAAGAAAAAGTATCGTCTATGGTTATTTATCCTTACCTTAATTACGATACTTGCAAACTTCTTTGCTATTTATGAAATACTTTTATTAGGACCAGTAGAAGAAGTTATTAGATATGTGATTATTGGAGTATTTCTACTGATTGATTTAGTATTCTTCTTAAAGATGAAAAAGAAGAGGAAGAAGAAGGAAAATAAAGCTAAATTACTTACTTTCTTCTTGATACTTTATTTACTACTAAGTTTATTTATCGGAGTAGTTATAATGTATTTATATGGTAAGTTAGAAAATGTTAATAAGACTTATGTTACTTATTCTAGTAGTTTAATTACTATGTCTAATAATAGTATGAATAAGATTGATGATGTTAAGGATGCTAAGATTGGTTTACTTAATGATAAGACATCTCCTGATGGTTATCTTATTCCACGGATAATTATTAAGGAAAATAAGTTAGATGATAATAATAAGATTAAGAAGTATGATGACTACAATGCTATGATTGCTGATTTATATGATGGTACAATTGATGCGATGTTTATTACTACTAACTACCCTAGTTTATTTCAAAGTATTGAAACTTATCAAAATATAGCAACAGATACTAAGATTATTTATACGAAAGAGAAAAAGATGCTAAAAAGTTCTACTAGTAAAAGAGAAACCGCTTCTACTGGTAAAAGTATAAGTGAACCATTCACTATATTGTTAATGGGTGTTGACTCTACTGATGAAGGATTATCTAAAAACACAGTAGCTAATGGGGACTCATTAATATTAATTACTTTTAATCCTAAGACTTTAAATGCGACAATGCTTTCTATTCCAAGAGATAGTTATGTACCAATCAGTTGTTGGAGTGGTACCCCTGAAAATAAGATTACTCATGCTGCTGCTTATGGAACTGATTGTATGATGAGTACTATTGAAAATTATTTTGATGTTAAGATTGATTATTATGCAAAGATTAATTTCCGTGGACTAGTCTCTCTTGTTAATACTTTAGGGGGAATTGATGTTGAAGTACCACAAGACTTATGTACTGATGATTCTAATCGTGAAGGTCATGTTTGTATTAAAGAAGGTATGCAACATCTAAATGGTGAACAAGCCCTAGTTCTAGCCCGAAACAGAAAACAACTTGCTAATGGAGATTTAGACCGTGGTCTTAATCAACAGATTGTTATTCAAGGTATTATTAATAAGGTTAAAGATATGTCTAGTGTTAGTCAAGTTATGGGAGTTTTAGATACTATTTCTAATAACTTGGATACAAACTTTACTACTAAACAAATATTATCTTTCTATGATATTGCTAAAGATATAACTACTAATGCTCTACAAAAAGATGATGCTGATTTAATTAATATTGAACAATTATTCTTAGCAGGAACTGGACAAATGATTTATGATGAGCGAAGCAGATTAGTTCTATGGGACTATATTCCTAATAAGGAAAGCAGAAAAGATATTATTAATGCTATGAAGGTTAATCTTGGTAAGAAAAATCCTACTATGATTAAAGAGTTTTCTTTCTCTATTAATACTCCTTATGAAAAAACAGTTACTGGTACAGGACCATATAAAACAGCATCTACTTACACCCTTTTACCTAATTTTATTGGGGATAGTCAAGTAGCTGCCCAAGCTTGGGCTTCAAGAAATGGTGTTAAAGTAACATTCAAAGGAACATCAGGACATGTTATTGCACAAAGTTATCCTGCTAATAAAAGAGCTGACTTAGTAAGTGGTTCTGTAGTTCTTACCTTATCAGGTGGTTCTAGTTCTACAACTAGTAACTCTTCTACTACTACTGATAATAGAAATACTACTAATAATAAAGATAATAATACTAACACTAAAGATAATAACATAGATAATAATCCTGGTAGTGTTGACACAGAAGTTGAACCTAGTCTTCCTAAACCAGACACCCCTGGCAAAGATAATGGTGATATAGAAACTCCTCCTGAAAAAGATAAAGTTCCATCTGAATAAAATTTATTAAAAATCCTTTATGGATTTTTTATTTTGTAGTATAATATACCTCAACAAAAGAGGTGGTTACATGGGCAAAACTGATACTATTAAAGCTCAAAAAATAGTTAGTAGTAGTAAATCAAATTTAGTTTCTAATACTCCTTATCATGAGAATTCATTTATTTATAGAACTACTAATGAACAGATTAACAAGTATCAAGATTTTCTAAAGAATAGAGAAAATACTTTATCTATCATCGCATCAGGTAATCAAATACTAAATACTATTTATGAGGGAACTAAAAATATAACTGGCTTTGATATAAGTACTTTCCCAAAATACTATTTAGAATTACAAATTGCTGCTTTAAACACCTTTGGATTAAAAGATTATATAAACTTTATCTATGGAGATATTGATGATGAAGAGTTTGATGATATGTATTATACTATCAATCCTATATTAGAAGAAGAAAGTAGAGAGTTTTGGGACGGATTACTTAATTTCTTTGATTTCAGTGAAATAACTGCTTCTACCCTATTTTCTAATGAAATTGTCTCCCCTAGAAATATTACTAAAAAATATATATACTTGCAAAGTGAAGAAAATTATCAAAGATTAAAGAATAATATACAACAAGTTAATCTAGAATATATAACCGGGGATATTTTTTCATTAGCTAAAAAATTAGATACCAAATATGATTTTATAAATTTGTCTTCAATTATATATTATAATGATTTAAATAAATACAAGGAAATGTTAGAAACTCTTCCTTTAATAGATAATGGTGAAGCTCTAACTTATCTTTATAAGATTAAACCTTTTAGTCAAAAACAAGATTTTTTTCCTAATTGTGATTTTCATAGTTTTGACAATGATTCTGGTGTAATGATATACACAAAAAGAGTAAATAATTAATAATTGTTATTTACTCTTTTCTATTATTCATAATTATCAGCTTTTACTTCCATAAAACTTTGTTTATGATTACATACTGGACATACATCTAAAGCATCTTTTCCAATATAGACATGACCACAATTACGGCAAATCCATAACTTATCGCCATCCTTATGGAATACTTTATTATCTTTAACATTCTTTAGTAATGTTAAGTATCTTTTTTCATGTTCAGCTTCTATTTTACCAACGCTTTCAAATAGATAAGCTATTTTATCAAATCCTTCTTCACGAGCAGTATTAGCAAATTCTTTATACATTTCTGTCCATTCATAGTTTTCACCAGCAGCTGCATCTTCTAGATTTGTAATAGTTGAAGGAATTTCTCCTCCATGCAATTGTTTAAACCAAAGTTTGGCATGTTCTTTTTCATTATTAGCAGTTTCTTCAAAGATAGCTGCTATTTGTTCATAACCATCTTTTCTAGCTTTTGATGCATAATAAGTATACTTGTTTCTTGCTTGACTTTCACCTGCAAAAGCAGTCATTAGATTTTGTTCTGTTTTACTTCCTTTTAGTTCCATTATTTATCCCTTCTTTCCATCATGACTATAATCAGCCATCAATAATATAATAACATATTTTAAATAATAATGTTATCTTTTTTGATACACTTTTGATTTATATTCTGCTAAAAATTTATCATTTTTCATTTTCTTAATAGCACTTATTTCCAATTGTCTTGCTCTTTCACCAGAAATATTAAGTATAGTTCCTGCCTCAGAAAAAGTTCTGGTTCCACAGTCATCAAATCCAAAGCGAAGGTTTACAACTTCTTGCTCTCGTTTTGTCAATTTAGATATTGCTTTATTTATTTCTTCTTTCATTATTTTATCTATCACTATACTCTCTGGGTTAACATCATTACCTATTATTTGCTCATCATTTTTACCTAATGTTTCATTAAGTGAAATATTATTTTTCCAAACATTATTTAATTTTTTTATATTTGCTAAAGAAACACCTAACTCTCTAGCTAATTCTTCTTCAGTTGGTTCTCTATTTAATACTTGTTCTAATTTTTCTGATACAGATCTTAACTTATAGATTTTTCGCAATGTATGAACAGTTATATGAAACGGAGTCCCATTATTTGCTAATGATTTAGTAATTGCATCCTTAATCCACCATGTTGCATAAGTTGAAAATCTATAACCTTTTGTAACATCAAACCTTTCTAAAGCTTTTATAAGCCCAATATTTCCATCTTGAATTAAGTCTAAGAAATCAACTCCAGTCCCGTGATATGTTCTTGCTATGCTAACAACAAGTTTTAAATTTCTCTCTATCATTGTTTTTTTAGCTAAATCATCACCATTTTTAACTTTTATAGCTAATTCTTGTTCCTCCCGTTTACTTAAAAGTGGTAAATTAATTGTATTAAAGTAATTAAGTAAGTCATTGTCTGTATACTTAGATTCCAATATTATATTATTCTTAGATTGATTAAATGAAATTTTGTTTAAAGTACAATAATTTTCTATTAATGACACAAAAACAGAATCAGAAAATAATTCTTCTACTCTACTATTTTTAAGTTTCTGTTTATTGTCTTCCACTAATTTAGATAAAATAATATTTACCTTTTTATTATTTTTTAATACTTCCAAATAAAATTCATCATTAGGCAAATACCCCATTCTCAAAAAGAAATCCGATATTTTTTTTAATTCAATCTGATAATCATTAGTGAATTCAATATTTTTATCTATAAATCTATTAAATATTTCTGTTCCATTTTCTAAAGCAAATGTTTTTCTTAAATACCAATTAATATTATTTTTAATAATTAACGAAAAATCAATTTTCTCTTTCCTATCACTATTAATTATTTTTTGATATTTAGCAACCATTATTTTTTTAAACCAATTATCAAGAGATTTGGTTGATAAACTAATATAAGAATATTCATCTCTTATATTATGCAAAGTAGGAATTAAAACTTGATAAAGTTCATCAAAAGTCATTATTTTTATTTCCGCAGTTGATAATGTCATATTACTACCCCCTCACTGCCCAATTATTATTTTATTGCAAAAGAAAAATTTAGCAAACATCTTCTAAACATTTCTTTATTTTTATAAATTTTTCTTTTTTTTCTATAGAAATTTTATTATTTAATAAAAGATTATTTATATTACTTAATTCATTTCTATAGTATTTTTTTATAATTTCTTTATTCTTAGTCATTAAGATAGGTCCCAAGTATAACTCTTTATAAGAATAAGTTTTATTTCCCTTAGAAAAGACTAAGATATGATATAATTTATTGCTTTCTTCTACTAATTCTTCATCTTTTAGATAGTATCCTAGCTTATTAATAGTCTCCCTTACTTCTTTGATAAAGTTATTTGGGGATAAGATGATAGTTTTAATATTAGTAAGTTTATTCTTATTTTCCAAAAACATTTTATTTATAGTTAAACCACCCATACCAGTTACAGTAATAGTATCGATTTTATCATTAAGAGAATTAAGTCCATCAGCTTTAATTAATTCTATTTTATCTGCTAAGTTATAGTAATTTACATTTTCTCTTGCTTGATTTAAGGGACCAATCTTATTATCAGAAGCATAAACAAAAGGAAAGTTTCTCTCTTTTAATAAATAGATGGATAACTTTGCATGATCACATCCAATATCAAGAGGTATGCTTCCCTTATCAACATAATCTCCAACAAGTTTTAAACGATTATTTATTTTCATTAGTCTGTTAAGAAATCCTTTAACTTACGTGATCTTGATGGATGTCTTAGTTTTCTTAAAGCTTTTGCTTCTATTTGTCTAATTCTCTCTCTGGTAACTCCAAAGATTTGTCCTACTTCTTCAAGGGTTCTACATTGTCCATCATCAAGTCCAAAACGAAGTCTTAATACTTTTTCCTCACGATCAGTTAGAGTTAATAAAACATCGGCTAATTCTTCTTTTAATAACTCTTCAGTAGCATACTCTTCCGGACTAACAGTTCTCTCATCTCTTATAAAGTCTCCTAAATGTGAATCATCTTCTTCACCGATTGGTGTTTCAAGTGATACAGGATCTTGACTAATTTTATATACTTCTCTTACTTTATCAACAGAAATTCCTAATTTCTTAGCTATCTCTTCATCAGTTGGTTCTCTATTTAAGTCTTGTGTTAATTGTCGTTGAACACGAGCTAGTTTATTGATAGTTTCAACCATATGAACAGGAACACGAATAGTTCTTGCTTGATCAGCTAAAGCTCTAGTAATAGCTTGTCTAATCCACCAAGTTGCATAAGTTGAAAATTTATATCCTTTTTCTGGATCAAATTTATCAACGGCTTTCATAAGACCAATATTTCCTTCTTGGATAAGATCAAGGAAAAGCATACCTCTTCCTACATAACGCTTAGCAATAGAAACAACTAGACGTAAGTTTGATTCAGCTAAAATTCTTTTAGCTTCTTCATCACCTTCAAGGGCACGACGAGCATTTTCAAACTCTTCATCAGAAGTAAGTAAAGGAATTCTACCAATTTCTTTTAAATACATTCTAACGGGATCATTAATCTTGATATCTTTAGATAAAGTAATATTCTCAACTAAAGTATCATCAGTTATTTCTTCAGCACTAGCTTCTGTATCATTTGCATCTTCACTTACTATTTCAATACCAGCATCTACTAAACTGTTGTATAAGTCATCAAGACTATCACTATCTAGTTCTAATCCTTTTAATTCATTAGCCATCTCTTCATAAGTGATAAATCCTTTTTCGCTACCTTTTTTTAGAAGGCTTTCTTTTCTTTGTTCAATAGTTTTAATTTCATTTACCATTTTGCTTCTCCCCAATCCTTATTTTTCTTATCTCTTCGGCAAGTCTTGCTTGTTCTAGTGGATCAATAGTATCTAATAATTTCTTATTTAATCTTTTGATTTGTTGTTTTCTACTATAATCTAGAATAACACTTTTATAATCAGAAATATCTTCCTTATCTACTTCCCTTTTTAAAGGATAAGATCCTATTTGTGATAAGAGTTTTATTAGTTCCTCATTTGTACCTAGATAAGTATAAAAGTCAGCCCAAGTTATGAAACCATTAGTTCTATAGTAATCTACTATTTCACTTTCTAATAATCTTAATTTATCAGTAGGAAAGACTAAATGGGATTTTTCTACTTCATCTATTACCCAAGGTGAATCAATCATATAAGAAAGTAGTGCATAACTAGCTTTTTGATACTTATCTAGTTTTTCAGTGGGTGCTTTAGTTTCCATAATTTTTAAAGGTTTGATTTCTTTCTTGCCTTTTAATTCTTGAAAACTTTTTTCCAAGGTATTATACCCTATTTCGAAGTTTTTTGCAAGGTCTTTTAGAATTATTTCTATTCTTATTTGATCATCTATTTCCTTAGTTTCTTCTAAAACTTGATGAATATAATTAGCTTTTTCTTCACTACTAGCAAAGTTAACCTTACTTTTTAATCTTTTAATCTTATAATCTTTAAAGTATATAGCACTATTAATTAAGCTAGCAAAAGCCTCTTTTCCTTTGGTTAATAAGAAACTATCAGGGTCATCTTCCTCCGGTAACTCTATTACTTTAACTTCTATACCAGCTTCTTGAAATAAGTTTCCAGCTGATAGTGTTGCTTTCTGTCCTGCCTCATCACCATCAAAACATAAGATAATGTTTGAGGATAATCTCTTGATGTTATTGATATGATCTTTAGTAAGAGCTGTACCCATAGTAGCTATTGTATTATCAAAGCCATAAATACTAGCTCTTATGATGTCCATAAATCCTTCCATAATGATTACATTCTTACTAACTCTTACTGCCTCTTTAGCAATATGATAATGATATAGTAGTTTTCCTTTTTTAAAGAGTTCCGTCTCTTTCGTATTTAAATACTTATTTTGTTTCCCACTAGTAATGATTCTACCGCTAAAACCAATTACTCTTCCGTTTAAATCATGTAATGGAAACATTAATCTATTATGATATAAGTCATTATTACCACTACTTAATCCTACCTGATTAAGTAAGTCTATTGGATACCCTTTCTTCGTTAAAAGATCAGATAAATTATTATTATCTAAGGACCAACCTAGTTCAAATTTTTTAATTACTTCTTCATTTATATTTCTATTCTCAAGATAACTTCTAGCATCTTTTCCCATGGTACTCATCAAGTTATTCTGATAATATTTTAAGGCAAGATTATATATCTCATACCATTTATCATATTTAGTTACTTTTTTCTCTTCATGATACCCTACTAAGGGAATACCTACTCTATCAGCTAATTCTTTTAAGACTTCTCTAAACTCTTTATGTTCATAATCCATTAAAAAGTTAAAGACATTACCAGTTGCATGACAAGAAAAACAAGTGTATATCTGTTTTTCTCTTGATACACTCATAGAAGGATTAGTATCATCATGAAAGGGGCAAACACCAAAATAGTTTTTACCACGAGCAACAAGAGGGATTTTTTCACTAATGATATCAACTATATCATTTTTTTGTCTAATCTCTCTTATGATATCTTGTTGATTCATTATTATCCCTCCACTTCTATATTAAATTTTTTCTTGTATAACTTGTAACATTTGGATAAGTATAAATATCAACTGTTCCTTGATTAACCATCTTGATAAATCCTAAACCATTAATACATAAATCTTCATCAAACTTCATCTGATGAGTAGTCTTACCCATCCCTTCTTTTAAGTCCATTCTCTTACTTGCTATCTTTCTTATCTTTAAATCATTAGACATATAGAAAGTAAAACTATTTTTCTCACCACTTGTATAATCTATTCTTAACAAGTCATCTACTAATATACTTTGTCCTTTTCTAACTTGATAAGTCTTAGGTTTAATCTCTTTTCTAGGACTTATTTTCTTTAAAGTATTCTTATCTACCACATTAACTATACTACCACTATCAACTAATCCTGGTGTATCTATTAGTGTTAAATAGTCATTAAGTTCTATTCTTACAGTACTTAAAGTAGTAGCAGGAAGTGGTGAGATAGTTAATTCTTCATTATTATCAGAATAATTAGAAATAAGTTTATTAATTAATGTACTCTTTCCAGCATTAGTATGTCCTACTACATAAACATCTTTACTAGTTTGATATAGTTTAATCTGTTTTAATAAGTAATCAATATTTTGATTCTTTTCTACACTAATAACTATAACTTTTTCAAATGGTGTATCCATATTATTAAAGTAGTCAAGAATCTTTTCTTCTTTAACTGATTTTGGTAAAACATCTTTCTTATTTAAGACTAATATCATTTTATTAGGAATATATTTTCTAATCTCTTCAAAGTCTTCTTCTAAGTTTAGTAAATCTGCTATATATAAGACTAAATCTTTAGTCTCTCCTACTTTTTTTAATATATCTATATATTCATCATTACTCTTAGTAACTACTTGATAATCACCATAGTTTTTAATTCTAAAACATCTTTGACAATAATCTTGTTCTAGACTAACAGTATACCCTTCTTGTAAAACATTTTCATCTTGTAGTTTAATACCACAGCCTTTACATTTTTTTTCTTCATTCATGATAATATTTTCCTTTCTCTAATATTTTATCTTCAGCTAGTCTTTTTAGTATTCTTCTCTCTAGAAATCTATTAATACTAGTTATTTTAAATTCTTTATTAGATATTGGATCTACTAGTATTGTTTTTATCTTTAATTTTTTAGCTAATAACATATCAGTCATATATTGATCACCTATTAAGACTATATCTTCCTTAGCTAGATTATTTTCTCTAAGAAGTCTTCTCATATTTCTAGTACTTGGTTTTAAGGATAAATAATAATATTTAACTTCTAATTTATCACCAAATGGTTTAACTCTTTTTCTAGGACTATTAGAAAGAATAAATAAGGTAAAGTCTTTTTTTAAGTTCTTAAAGTATTTAACTACTTTATCATTTGGGTACTTTTCACTTGTCATAGCAATAGTATTATCAAGATCAAAGACTAAAGCTTTTATTCCGTCTTTTTTTAGTTTAGCAATAGGTATTTGATAAATATCTTTAATATAAATATTAGGTTTATAATACTTTTTCATAGCATCTCCTCTAATTATTAACTTTTTGTCTTATCATTTTAGTTCCTGGTGTTATCTTATCAAAGTGATAACCATTTTCCTTACCATATTTAATAATTTCTCTTAAAGCATCTCTTGTATATGTTTTTATATCATGCATTAATACCATATTAGTTCTCTCTTTTGATAAGTTTCTAGTAACTTGATTTATGATACTTCTTGAGTCTTTATATTCACCAGCATCACCACTAGATATATTCCAGTCATAATAGTAATAGCCTTTTTCTATAACTTCTTTAGTTAAGGTAGTCATTATTCCTTCTTGATAGTGTCTACTAATAGTATTACTACTACCTCCTGGGAATCTAATAATTCTACTATCATAACCAGTAATGGATGCTACCCTATCATGGACTTTAGTTAAGTCATTAAAATAAGCATCTACTGATTGATAGACGGTTTGATAATTATGAGAGAAGGTATGCAAAGCAACAGTATGTCCTTCATCATATTCTCTTTTAATTAATTCATCTGGTCCTTTACCCGTCACAAAGAAAGTAGCTTTTACATTTTCTTCTTTTAAGATATCTAGAATAACATTAGTAGTTCCATAATTAGGTCCATCATCAAAGGTTAAGTAAATAGTACCAGGACTATCTCTTCTTACCATTTTTATAGTTCTTTTAGCTTCAGTCTTATTATGAGCTTTATCTTCTACTGTATAAGTTAGTACTTGATCATTACTATTATTAATATCAACACTACCACTAGTTATAACCATACCTGTTATATCACCATCGCAATTATCAGTAGCTTTATAGCCTGGTTCTACATAAGCTTCTCCTATATAGGAAAAGACTATATCACCACCAGTTAACTCTATTGTAGGTTTCCTCTTATCTCCTACTTGAATCTTTCTAGTAACACTAGTCTTATTATGAGCTTTATCTTCTACTTCATAAGTAACTTCATTTTCTTTTTCAGTTATCTTCACCTTCTTAGTTAAATCTCCATCTATATTATCACTAGCTTTATATCCCAATTCTTTATATTTACTATTAGGACAGATATAAGTTTCATTACCCCCTTCTAAGGTAATAACAGGTCTTTCTATATCTTTAACTTCTACTTTTCTTTTAGTACTAACTGTAATAAATGGTCCTTTTACTTTATAAGTTAGATAATATACTCCATCTTTCTTGTTATTAACCTTTCCTGATATTTTTACCTTATCAGTTAGGTTATCAAATAAATAACTAGCATGATAACCCGGTTCTTTATACTCACTATTAATATTTAACATAATAGTTGTTTTACCTTTCAAACTGATTCTTGGAATCAATAAAAAAAAGATAAGCAATATAACTACTAACATGATAAGAAAAACAAGACCAATTTTTCGTTTATTTAATTTATCTACTTTTTCCATAGTGCCTCTTTTCAGTTACTATATTATAACATAGCAATTATTTTTTTTAAACATAAACTTCACTAGTTATTATACCACAAGAACTTAGGTTTTAAACCAAGAAAAAAATTGCCTAACTAGGTAAGCAATTTAATGACTGTTTCTACTTTTATTTAATTTTCTTTGAATTCTTAATACTTTTACATCTTCTTTTGTTTCATCATTGCCTGCTTTTGTTGCTAAAATATTTACTAACCTTTGTCTTAGTTGTTTTTCTTGTTCTTTTTCTTCCTTGGTCATTAACATTTTTTCTATATCTTTTTCACTATATTTTGGGTTAAAAAGTGGTACTAAGAATTTAAGAGGTTCTCTTACTTCTTCATCTTTATTAGCTTCTCTTAAGAAAACATCAATATATCGATCATTGCCTAAAACAATTTCATATGTTATAGGAATTAATAAGTCTAATTTAAATTCTTTAGCAAAAAGTAATCCTCGCCTAGCTCCTATTGAATAGGTATCCCCTCTTTCAATTATTCTATACATTATAGCATCAAGCATTTTTTCTTTTCTTTCTTTTTTACCTTCATATATTTGAATTTCTTTATCAATTTCATTACCAGTGGGTGGAATAATCTCTTTTTCTTTTAGCAATGTAACTACTTCTTTTACATCTTTACCATTCACTTCTTTACTTTTCAATCCATATTGTTTTAACCCTGCAAAGGAAAGTACTCTACCATTTTTACTAAGTTCAAGATGATATCCATTAATTAAAATGTATTTTTCATAGCTAGGTCTTACAAAATATTCTCTTTCTTTAAAACACAAATTATTAATAAATGCTTTAGTATTATAAAACTCACTCCAATCTAAATCATTTACAATAGAATCTTCACCTAATAAGTCCTTAATGTAAGGATTGTCTTCAAACATGGTTAAATTAGACACCCAATCATTTACGAGTCCATCGGTCTTACCAGATATAGCAAAATTTGGATATCTAAGTTCATACCAAACAGCTACTTTTTCGATAAAATTCTGCATAGACTTAATTTCTTCTTCTACTTTAATTTTCTCATTCCAACTAGGCAAAACAGTAGCATACCAGCTTAAAAAGTCATCAATCTTTTTTTGAGGCAACTCCTCTAATGTATAACTTTTCTTTGATATTTCTTTCTCTTTTGGTTCTTCTTCTTTTTTAAAAAAACCCAATTTTTCCTTTAAGTTTAATAAATATTCTTTAATACTCATATATGTCCTCCTGAAATTTAATATTAGTATAACATTAAAAAAAGAAAAAGAAAATTATTTATCTAATTCTTCATAATGATTATTTTTAATAAACTCTCTAAGTATTTTAGTCAAAGCTCTTTTTTCAATTCTTGATACATAGCTTCTTGATATTTTCATATTACTAGCTATTTTCTTTTGGGTTAATGGTACTGTTCCATATAAACCATATCTTTTTTCAATAATATCTTTTTCTCTATCTGTTAATACTTCTAAATAATCGTTTAATAGTAAGACATTATCTTTTTTACTTATTTCCTCTACAAAGTCAGGCTTTGGAGCTTTTAAAATATCAAGTATCGATATTTCATTACCCTCTTTATCAAAGCCAACTGGTTCATTAAGCGAAATATTTTTATTATTTTTATTATTAGCTCTAAAGTACATAAGAATTTCGTTTTGAATACATTTTGCACAATAAGTAGTTAGTCTATTTCCTTTACTAGTAAGGAAACTATCGACTCCTTTTATAAGACCAATTGTACCAATACTAATTAAGTCATCTTGATCAACATTTTTATAATCAAACTTCTTAACAATATGAGCGACTAATCTTAGATTATGTTCAATTAAGTCATTTCTAGCCGTTATATCTCCTTCTTGCATCTTCTTAATCTTTTCTTCTTCCTCTTCTTTTGATAAGGGTTCTTTAAAGACTTGATTAGAATAACTTGCTGTAAAAGTAAAGAAACCTCTTAAACTATTAAATAGTTGAAATAACATTTTATCACCACTAAATAATATGTTTAAAATTGTCTAAAAATACTATAAGTGAACTGGATTAAAGGTAACTGATACTTCTACTATCTTCTTAGTTGCGTAGTAATTTAGAAGCTTATCAAGTATTTCATATAGGTTATCTTGATACTGATATTTCAAAATTATTTGGTAAGTATAAATATTCATCTTTTTAAAAATCATCGCTTTAGTAGGTCCTAAGAGAATAGTCTTATCTAAATATTTCTTTAAGACTTTTTCACATCTTACCGCTTCTTTTAGGCAACTATTTTCATCTTTACCACTAATCTTAACTAATACCAAGTAATAATATGGGGGATATTTCATCATTTTCCTAATTGCCATTTCTTCTTTATAAAAAGTTAAATAGTCATGGTTACTAGCACAACTTATAGCATAGTGATCCTTATTATAAGTTTGAAAAACCACCAGTCCCTCTTTAGCTCTACCACTTCTTCCTGCTACTTGGCTTAATAAATCAAAAGTAGCTTCACTACTCCTAAAGTCTGGTATCATAAGTGATGTATCAGTATTAAGTACACCTACTAGAGTGACATTAGGAAAATTGAGTCCTTTAGCAACCATTTGGGTACCAATTAAGATATTAGCTTCTCCCTTACCAAAGCTTTCTATTATCTTTTGATGAGCATTTTTCTTACTAGTAGTATCAACATCCATTCGTAAAACCTTACTATTACCAAAGAGTGATTTAACTTCTTCTTCTATTTTTTCCGTTCCAACTCCCAAGTCTCTTAGAGCTTCTTCCTTACATTCAGGACAAACTTTTGGATAATTAGTAGCATAACCACAATAGTGACATCTTAACATATTATTAGTCTTATGATAAGTTAAGGATATATCACAGTTAGGGCACTTCATAACATAGCCACAATTCTTACAAGACAAAACGGAAGAATAACCTCTTCTATTTAGTAAAAGAATCACTTGTTCCCCTCTTCTTAAAGTTTCTTCTATTCTTTTAATTAATTCTAGAGAAAAATGTCCCTTTGCTGTAGCTAGAGCTTTATTCATATCAACAAACTCTACTTTAGGTAGACTCCTACCTCCTACTCTTTCCCTAAGATTTACTAAGTGATAGACACCTTTTAAAGCCCTAGCATAGCTTTCTAGTGTAGGAGTAGCACTACCAAGTATTAACTTAGCTTTATGATATTTACATCTTTCTAAAGCAACCATCTTAGTATCATATCGAGGACTATTCTCCTGCTTATAAGAGTCACTATGTTCTTCATCCATAATTATATAAGATATATCTTTTAGTGGAGCAAAAATAGCACTTCTAGTCCCTACTATTACATTTACTTCTCCCCTTGCTACTCTTCTATACTCATCATACTTTTCTCCTTCTGATAAAGCACTATGAAAAACAGCTACTCTTTTACCAAATCTTTTCTCAAAACGAGCTAAAGTCTGAGGTGTTAGTGATATCTCCGGTACTAAAACAATACTTTGTTTGCCTCTTTTTATACCTTCTTCAATTAAAGCCATATAAACTTCAGTCTTTCCACTACCAGTTACTCCATGTAGTAAATAAACAGTATCCTTACTATCAATAATTTCTTTAACGACTTTTTCTTGAAGTGGTGTTAACTTATTCTTTTCTTCACTTATATCATTATGTTCTAACCGGTAACTTTCTCTTAACTCTTTAGCTAAAACTTTCTTTTCTACTAAAAGATTAAGTCTTGCTTTACTTATCTTTTTTATATTTACTAGTTCTTTTTCACTTACTGTTTTATCTTTAATTATATTAACTATTTCTGCCTGTTTATCACTTAACTTAAAGCTATTATCAATAACTTTATAATAAGTATCATACTTCTTAGTTATCTCCTTCTTCTGCTTAATTTTTAAAGCCTTAGGAAGCATGGCTTGATAGCAACTTATTAAAGGAGCTAAAGTACTATAACTAACTGCTCTACCAAGGCTTAACAATTCTTCAGTTAAAACTATATCATTATTTACACTAATTATATCTTTTAGTTGATAATCACTAGTAATATCATCAACTATTTCTAAGACAAATCCTTCTACTTGTTTTCTTCCAAAAGGAACAACTACTCGTTTACCAACTGCTACATCATCTATTAACCCTTTAGGTATATTATAAGAAAATGTCTTATCAACAGTCCTACTCATAACTTCTACTAGAACAAGTGCTACCATATTTTTTCTCCCTTCGTTTATCTATTATATATATAGAAAGTATGTTCGTCAATAGTTTTTCAAAAAAACATATCTTTTTTTGATATGTTTTTTCTAAAAGTTTTTATCTCTTAAGAATGGAGGTAAATCATAGTCACTACCTAAAACTTCTCCATCATCATCGTCATCATCTGTTGATGTATCAATTCTTGGAAGTGGTGAACCATACCCCATCTCTTCTCCTCTACTACGTCTTGTAGGTTGAACATTAGAAAATACTGGTTTTTGAGTTTCTTCTCTAGTTTTCTTATCAAATCCAGTAGCAATTACAGTAACAATTACTTCATCTGATAAATTTTCATTGATAACAGAACCAAAGATAGTATTAATATCAGTTCCTGATGCTGCTCTTACTACTTCTGCTGCTTGTTCAGCTTCAAATAAAGTTAGGTTAACACCACCAGTTATATTAATAATTGCATCCGTTGCTCCTGATATACTAGTTTCTAGTAACGGACTAGATACAGCTTGTTGAGCAGCTTCTATAGCTCTATCTTCACCCATACCAATACCGATACCAATAATAGCATGACCAGAATCTTTCATAACTGATTGAACATCAGCAAAGTCAAGGTTAACAAGTCCAACTACAGCAATTAAATCTGAGATTGATTGAACACCTCTTCTTAAGACATTATCTACTTCTTTAAATGCTTCAAGCATTGGTGTAGTCTTATCGATAATTTCTCTTAATCTATCGTTTGGTATAACGATTAAAGTATCAACGTGCTTTTCAAGTTCAGATAAGCCTCTTAAAGCATTATCCATTCTCTTCTTTCCTTCAAAAGTAAATGGTTTAGTAACAATAGCTACTGTTAAAGCTCCTAAGCCTTGAGCAATTTCTGCAACAACCGGAGCACTACCAGTACCAGTTCCACCACCCATTCCACAAGTGATGAAAATCATATCAGCACCAGTTAAAGCATCTTCTATTTCTTTTTTACTTTCAAGAGCAGCCTCACGACCAATATCTGGTTTACTTCCTGCTCCTAATCCATCAGTAAGATTAGCTCCTAACTGTATCTTAACATCTGCTTTTGAATTATTTAATACTTGTAAGTCTGTATTAGCAACGATAAATTCAACGCCTTTTACTCCAGACTCAACCATTCTATTAACGGCGTTTCCTCCACCGCCACCTAAACCAATTACTTTAATTTTCGCTAATTGATCCATTTCTAGTCCATTTCCCATGTTCGTTCCTCCTTAACTGTTAATCATAAAAATGGTGCAAAAACTTACTAACAATGTTCTCGCTTCCTGTGTTTCTCTTCTTTGGTGATAAAAATGTTTCTACTACATCCTGTGGAAACATAGAAATATCTTCTTCTGTTAATAAACATTTTTTATAAAAATATTTAATAGCTCCAAAGGCACTTGTATATTTATTATGTCTTGCTCCCATCTGTTGCATATCAAGACAACTTGCATTACGGGAAAGAACATCTTCTACTATATAATTAAATCCAGCCAACTCGCTAATACCACCTACTACAATTATATAACTTATTTCCCGTTTTGTTAAGCGATTTATTTCATTTTTTGCAAGTTTTAAAATCTCATTTAACCTTGATTCTATAACTTTACTTATCTCACTTTGAGTAACTGTTATACTCTTGTTTTCCAAAGTTACAACATCAATACTATCATATTTATCAGCATACCTTGGTACAGCAAGAGCAAATGTTTCTTTTAAATGTCTAGCTGTTTTAATATCTACTTTATAAACAAAAGAAATATCTTTATCTACACTACTACTTCCTAAAGGTATATATGAATTTTTTATCATAATTCCTTTATTAAAGATAGAAACAGTAGTAACATCCCCACCCATATTAATAACACAACCTAGTTTTCTATCAAGAGAATTATTAGAAACTGTATAATAATCAGCTTGACTCTTATGTACTATATCGACAATTGATATACCAAGTGATGATACTATACTAATCAAAGGATATATCTCACTTTTCAAACTAGTAGAAACTACTGCTTTTACAAATAGTTTATTTCCTTCTTCCCCAATAGGATTACTAACACTAATATTATCATCTACGGTAAAGGAAATAGGAAGAACACTAACTAATTCCCTAGTATCATCAAAAGTATCTTTTTTAGCATCAGCTAAAACTCTTTTGATATCACTTCCTCTTACGATATTATCTTTAATATCAACTAGTCCTGTTTCAATTGTCATCTTAGCCGTATTAGAAGGAATAAGTAGAATCACTTCTTTAATTTTCATCCCTATTTTTTCTTCTGTCTTTAAAATAGCTAGTTTAACCGACTCTCGTAGTTTCTTCTCATTATAAATAGTATTTTTCTTTATTCCCGAACTTCTAATAGAGGTAGAAGCTAAAACATTACATTTATTATCAAAAGCACTAGCAACAATAACTTTTATTTCTTCATTACCAATATCTAAACTAGTTATAAGTTGCATTTAATCACCCCTATCTTTCTTCATTATACTATAAAGTTCTTATCTTTAAAAGAGTTTCTAGAATTTTTTTGCTAGTTTAAGGGTTAAACTCATCCCTTTTTCTATTTTTGTCCCAGCTGGAACACTTTGTTCTACAACATAACCACTACCTTCTAAGGTTGGTGTTATATCAAGTAGTTTTAATACTTCCTCTGCTTGTTTCCTAGATAAACCAGTTACATCTGGTACGGTTAGATTGGTATCATTAGTAATTATAAAGACTTTAGAGTTAGTAGTAAGTTTCTCATTAGCACTAGGATACTGAGAAACAACTTTATCCCCATTACCAATTGTTACTATCTGCATACCTTTCTTAGTTAAATCTTCCCGTACTGTATTAATATTTTTATTTTTATATGATGGTAATTTATACGTTGTTAGTTTAGAGACAACCTCATCAGTTGGACTTGTTCCATAGTATTTACTTATATTAACTACTATTTCTTTAATAGCATCCCAAATAACTTTTTGTTTACCTTCAGCTGGTCTTTTAACAGATGCATAAATAATTACTTTAGAGTCTTCTTTTGGATAAACACCAGCGAAAGATGAGATTATATCACTACTACCAGATAAATAACCACTACCATTTTCATCAGCTATTTGAGCAGTACCTGTTTTTCCGATTAAGTCATAACCTTCTAGTCTATAACCTGCTCCTGTATTACCATGACCATTAACAGTCTCCCACATTAAGTCTTTCATCTTGTTAACTGTCTCTTCACTAGCTACTTTATTTACTTCTGTCCTTTTTCCTTCATAGATAGTTTCATTGGTATTAGGATCTACTATCTTAGAAACAATATATGGTTTTAACATTACCCCTTTATTAGTTAGTGATGTTAAAGCTTGAATATTTTGAATAGGTGTTGTTGTTATACCTTGACCAAATCCAGCATTAAATATTTCTGTTTCATATTTAAAGTCTAGTTTACCAGTCGTTTCATTAGGTAAAGTTATACCTGTCTTCTTAGAAAAGCCTAGTTTCTTAAAGTAGCTTCTTAACATACTAGCATTCATATGTCTTTCAATTAAGTTAATAACCCCAACGTTACTAGATAGAGCAAAACCTTTATCAAAAGTTATATCACCCCAACCAGCTCTATTCCAGTCACCTATTTCGGTTCCATCTTTAGTTACGTATACACCTGAGTGATAAGTTTCATTTCCATTATAGACACCATTTTCCATGGCAGCCATATAGGTAAATATCTTCATAGTACTACCTGGTTCGTAAGGAAGAGCAATATTAAGGTCTAAATAGTTAGTCATATTTCTTTTATTAGGATCAAATGAAGGTGAAGTGGCAGTTGCTAAAATTGCTCCTGTATTAGCATCAGCTACCATGATAGTAAACCATTCAAATGATGATGTTTTCTCTGCTTCATCTAAGGCTTGCTCGACAAAGAACTGAATATTATTATTAATAGTTAGATAGATATTTTTCCCATCTTCTGCCTTTTTACTTACTTCTTTAGTACCAGCTATCTTATAACCTCTTAAGTCTTTCTGATAAGTAGTATAACCATCAGTTCCTGATAAAGTTTTATCATAATACTTCTCTAGTCCCATTTCTCCTTTAATAGTACTATTATCACTATCATCTTTAGCATAACCCACTATATAGGATAAGAAATCTCCTTTAGGATAATATCTTTTAAAACTTTCTTCAAAGCCTAATCCAGGAAGATTTAAAGCTTCTATTTTCTCTTTAGTTAATTCAGTTAACCCTTTTCCCTTACTACCAAACTCTGTTTGATAAACATTTTTTTTATTTAGATAAGTTAATATTTCTTCTTTACTAATTCCAAGAATAGGTGCTAACTTTTCAGCTGTTAAGTCTTTATCTACAACATGTTGAGGTTTACTTTTATTAGTAGTTCTTTTAGAATCTAGATAAGCGATTAATTTATAAGAAGAAACATTTTGAGCAAGCACTTCATTATCACTAGTATAGATAGTTCCTCTTTGGGCTTTAATAGTATCAGTCTTAGTAGTTCTTTTACTAGCTAGTGACTGTAAGTTTACTCCATCCACATCTTTAGATAGTCCAAGTTGTACTACTCTTGCAATCATTAAAGCAAACAAAAAAAGAGAACCTACTATAAATAACTTACTTAGTTTAACAGTATTTCTAGGTTTCTTTTTTCGCATAGTTTCACCCCTATTTTTCATCTTCTACATTCTTTATATTATTATTATTATAACTTAATCCCTCACTTTTAGCAACCTCTTCTATTTTATCAAGTGATGCTAATTCATTTATTTTCATAGATAAGCTTTCATTAGTTTTATTCTGAGCTTCTATTAATTTCTTTTGTTTTTCTACTTCAAAATTAATTTGTGATAAAGTAGCTTTTGAAAAAACGATGGTTATTGGCAAACTTACTAATAAAGTAATAGCAAAAATATAGAGTAAGCGTTCAAATTTACTCATCTTGATTCTTTTTTTCACTTTTTTTCTTGCCATATAAACCAAGTCCTTTCTATTTTATTCTTTCTATTACTCTTAGTCTAGCACTATGAGCTCTATGATTTTCTGCTTCTTCCTTATCAGTTGGTACTATTCCTTTCTTAGTTATTATTTTAAAGTCTGGTAATTTATCTTCTGGTATATTAGGAAGTCCTTTACTAAGGGAGTCTGTCTCACTTACTTTTCTAAAAGTATCTTTTACTATTTTATCTTCTAAGGAATGAAAAGTTATGACTGCTAGTCTTCCTCCTACATTAAGTAAGTCTAATGAGTCATTTAGTGATGATACTAAAACATCTAATTCTTTATTAACTTCTATTCTTATCGCTTGAAATATTTGTTTAGCCGGATGTTTCTTTAATCTTTCTTTAATTGGTACAGCTTCTTTGATTATAGAAACAAGTTCTAAGGTTGTATTTATTTCTTTTTCTTTCCTTTTATTAACAATATTTCTTGCAATATTTCTTGCAAACTTACTTTCTCCATATAGTTTAAAGATTCTTGTAAGATCTTGTTCACTATAGGTATTAACTACTATTTTAGCAGTTAGTTGATTATCTCTATTCATTCGCATATCAAGAACAGCATCATTGTTATAACTAAAGCCACGCTCTTTATTATCTAACTGATAACTTGATACTCCAAGGTCATATAGTATAGCGTCTACTTTAGTAATATTCCTTTTTAAAAGTTCTTCTTTTGCTTCACTAAAATTAGCATGAATTAATTCAAAGTTATTACCTATAGCATTAAGACGATTTCTACTATAGGTAAAAACTTCACTATCCTGATCGAAGGCGAATAAGTATCCCTTTTTTATTCTCTTTAATATTTCACTACTATGTCCAGCAAAACCTAAAGTCATATCAACGGCTACATCATCTTCTTTTAAAGAAAGAGAATCTATTGCTTCTTGTAGTAAAACACTTTTATGTATTTCTTTCATTATTAAACAGTCCTTCCGCTAGTTTTATTTGTGGATATAGTAGTATTAGTTCTTTATCATCCTACTTTTCCTGATTTTAAATTTTTCTACTATACACTCTTTAGTAGATATATTAAGTAGCGATGATAGATAACTTTTTACTTGTCTAAGTAGCAAGTGGCGACCCCTAATATAAAGATTAAATCGTCTTTTTAATTTTTATAAAGGTAGAAGAGAAAGCTTGTTAGTTACGGTTTTAAGTCTTTAGAATCACTTCGTTCCAAGCTAATTAGCCATAAAATAACAATCCCCCTACTTTGCTCCACTTTATTCCACTGCTTATTATTATAATACCTAATCTCTATTTTTTTGTAAATAGATTTACACTTACTTTGCAAGACATTTTTTTACATTTTGTTATTTTTAATGTAAAGTGGTGTAAAGTTTAAATTTCTACTTTGAAAAGGTAATTTTTAATTTTCAGCTAGTATGATAATAGGAATTTATTATTTTGCTATAGTTAATTTATCATTTTCCTTAGTTACATCTTTTCAATTTACAATATTTGCCTGTTTTGCTTTTAAAGTGTCTAGTAGTAAGATAGTCCAACTTTTTCATGATAAAAACAATATATAAGAAAGGAACAACTATGCACGATGAAAATTTTATATTATTTATATTAGCAAAAGAAAAGTTCTTCTTAGACAAACTAGTAGAAGAACAATACATTTATTTCTTTTCACTCTTAGTTAATTTAATAACTTCATAATAACTAATAACAGTGACAATGACTAATAATATCTGTAAAATTAAAACTATTATTCCAAATATATTACCAGTCTTTAAAGAATTAATTAAGTAGTCAAACTCTAAAACATTTAATCTTCCACCAAAAAATATGATTGAAGTAATTACTACTAATAGTATATAAAGTAAACTACTAATTGCTTCTTTCCATCTTTTTGCTCTAAAAAATTTATAACAACTAACACAAACTATTGCTACTAATAAACATAAAACTACTAAATATATAAAATTAACCATAAACTCTTCCTCCTAATACAACTCTGGTGGCAGTACTTCATCTACTGCTTGTCTTAAGACTTTAGTAACCATTACTAATTGTTTTTCCTCTTCTTCATTTAATTTAACTGGTATTTGTTTTATAATACCTTCTTTTCCAATAACCGCTGGCATCGAAAAATATAAATCATAATCACTCTGATAATTAGAAACTGGATAGATTTTCTTTTCATCATTTAAAATTACTTTAGTAAGTTCTAAAAGACAACAACCAATACCATGTGAAGTATAACCTTTAGAAGATACTATCATTCCACCCATTTTCTTAGTAATAGAGGAAAACTCATCTTTCTCTTCTTTAGTTAAGTAATTCCTTAGAGATGACATGGCAATATTAGCATTGTTATAATAAACAAACTGACTATTACCATGTTCTCCTAAAACATAAAGATTAATATCATTACTAGAAATACTTATCTTTTTACTAATCAGACTCTTTAATCTAATAGTATCTAACATAGTACCAGTACCAATTACTTTTTGATAAGGATAAGACAAATAAGTAGCTGTTAACTGACTTATAACATCAACTGGATTAGTAGCTACTAAGATAACACCAGCAAATGAGGTTTCAGCAATAGAATCTGTCACTTCTTTAACCATTTTACTAGCACCAGCTAAATCTTCTAATCTGCTTTTCTTACTTTGAGGAAGTCCAAGTGCTAAGACACATATATCAGCATCATTTAAAGCCTGATAATTTCCTATCTTAATTGTTAATGATGAATCTATTAAAGTCATTCCTTGTTCTAAGTCAAGTATTTCTCCCTTTAATTTTTCTACATCTTTATCAATTAATACCACTTCTCCACTAATAGACTTATCAAACACTAACTTTTCTAAATAAGATAGTCCAACATGTCCCAAACCAATAATCACAATCTTTGCCATATTCTTTTTACTCTTCCTTTCTAAATGCCTTTATAAATTTAGACCATACCTTTTCATTGGAATAATTTAAAATACCTACTTTATATATTTTCATACCATACCTAATAAGTAGATATAAAAGACCAATTAATAAGATAATAGCTATTAAAATATCTAATATACTTATCTCTCCCATTATATATAAAGTTGGGGCTAAAAGGCAAGAGATTAATGGAATATAACCTGCTATTTTTAAGAAAATACTACCTTGAAACATACCAGCCATAATTGCTAGATAGTAACCTGCTAAAAGAATAAAAACAATAGGAGTTTGTAACTGTTGAAAGTCTTCTATATTAGTAGTCATAGAAGCAAGAATACCAGCTAGTAGTGAATAAGCTAAGAATGATAAAATAATTAAGACTAATAACATCGGTAGTAATGACACTATATCATTAATTAAACCACTAGCAGATAGACTATCCCAAATACTAGTTATTTCACTAGGAATATTTAAACTTCCATTCCTACTACTAATAAAGAAAGCAATTAAACCATAGATAAATAGTAATAAAGCTTGTAGTAAGACAAATAAGTTATTAGCTATTATCTTTGCTAAAAGATGAACTTTAGGACTTACATTAGAAATAATTATTTCCATACTCTTAGTAGTCTTCTCTTCACAAATTTCTCCTCCTACCATTTGAACTAGAAAGATAATTAACATAAAGAATGGTAGTATTAAACTAGGAAAAACTGTACTCATCACTAGTGACATATTTTCATCTTGACTCTTTTTATCACTTAAGACTACTCGGTCAATATCTACACTAGTAGATAATAATGCTAAAGTATTAGTATCTAGATTTAGTCTTTCCATAAGTACTTGTTGTTTAGTAGCATTTAAACCTTGATAAATTACTTGATATACACTACTATCTATCTTTTTATCACTAATAACTTTAGCTTTTAACAAGTTATCATCTAGATTAAGACTTATTAGTATCTCATCATCTTTTATCTTTTTATTTTCATTACTAACACTTTTTACTACTATTTTTTTATCTTCTAACTCACTAGTTAAACTATCTATATTATTTTTTAAATAAGGATAAGAGATATTAGTCTTATCATAAACAAGTATTTTTAATGGTTTATCAAATTCACCTCCAAAGAAAGTTATAATTGAGTTTAGATTAAATAAGGTAAATAGTGATAGAGCAAGTATTATATTAACAGCAATAAACCATTTAGATTTTAATTTTTTATTAAAGCTTAGCTTCATAAGGTAGAAAAACTTTCTAGTCATTATTAACACCTACTTTCTCAATAAATATTTCATTTAGAGTTGGTTCTGTTACATCATATTTAGTAATATTATAGTCTTTTACTATTTTAAAGATTGAATCTGCTATATCTAGACTTTCTATCTTTACTAAGTATTCTCCCCTATGTTCCTCTAAAGAAATAACCCCTTTTAGTTTTCTTATTTTATCAAGAGGAAGATTATCTCCTCTAAGTAAAATATTTTTCTTTCTATACTCATTCTTTATATCTTTTAAGTACCCAGCTACTACTACTTTACCATGAGATAAGATAACAAGCTTTTCACAAAAGTCTTCTATCTGTTCCATCTGATGTGATGAAAAGATAATAGAGCAACCAGTTTCTTGTAATTCTATAATTGCTTTTTTTAACATTTCAACATTAATAGGATCAAGACCGGAGAATGGTTCATCTAATATTAATAGTTTAGGCTTATTAATAACTGCTGCAATAAATTGAATCTTTTGTTGATTACCTTTTGATAATTCTTTTATTTTTCTATTTTCATAGTCTATTATTTGAAATTTTTTTAACCACTTACGCATCTCTTTTAGAATGTTATCTTCGCTCATTCCTTTTAAAACACCATAAAGTAGTATTTGGTCTTTAACAGTCATTTTAGTAAGTAAACTTCTCTCTTCTGTAACATATCCTATTTTATCAGTTAGACTATAGTCTATTTTTTTACCATCTAAAGTAACATTACCACTTGAAGCGTTAATAAGTCCTAAGATTATTCTGAATGTCGTTGTTTTCCCTGCTCCATTTTCACCTAAAAGTCCAAATATTTCTCCTTTTTCTACGGTAAATGATAAGTTATCAACCGCTTTATTTTTGTTATAGTATTTAGTAATATTTTCTACTTTTAACATCTTATTTTCTCCTTTACTAAAGTATAATTTATATATTAGAAAAAGTCTACTATTCATATATCTTTTTATACTATTACCATAGAATGTACCAATAATATAGAACAATACTTAAAGTTACATGGAATATTTTTAAATTGAGTTAATATATTAAATTATTATCTAAATTCTTATAATTTAGGTGATAATTACGTTTACAATGATAAAGAAAAAGAATTAGACTTTTCTATATTTGAAAGTTCTAATTCTAATGTTCCACTTTTATATTCAAGTAATAATTTATCTTCAGTATTATCAGGTATTTGTCACCCTAGTTGTCTATTCCGATAAATTTTTACTCCGCCATAATCTAGGCAATAGTAACAGTTCCCTTACCACCTAATTTATCTTCTAACCAACTCTTAGTAGTTGCATCTTTAGTTATTATGTTTATAGTAGATAGAGAACTTTGAAACATACTACTATAAATAGTTACCTTATCAAATGTAGCTTTTCTAAAATCTAAGTTTGTTAAACTGCTACAACCATAAAACATTCCACCAATATCTGTTAC
>FR901066.1 GCA_000438295.1 Clostridium sp. CAG:451 | reverse complement strand
CCACTAAAAGTATTACCTGTTTCTTCTTTAGCTGCTATTTCATAGTTAATATCAGCATTACCACTAATAGATGATTTAACAGTAAAATCAAAGTATTCTCCAGTATTTTTTCTAGTCTTTCCTGTATTATCAGTTGTTGGTAGTGCATTATTTATAGTGATAGTATTACTACTTTCTGTATATAGCATAGTGATTGCACCAGTAGTAATTTTATTTTCTTTCTTACCTAATCCACTATAGGTAAATGCTGCATAACTTATTCCTATTACTACTATTAGTATAAAAACTGAAACTCCTATTGTTAAAATATCTTTCAACTTTTCCTTAGTCATTTATTATCACTCCTTTTATTTTAGTATTATGTAAACTTCTATATTTATACCTTTGACAGTTTAATATTACTACTCTCATTCTATCTGCTACCCTTCTATCTAATAAACACAAAAAAAGATAGACTACGTCTATAGTTCTATCTTTAAAGCACAATAAAAGAAAGTAGTACTATTGCTTAAATTGCCGCTCACCATGTTAACTAATTGTAAACTTGTATTATTCATGGTGGAGTCACCCCTACTTTCTTTTTTTATTAAGTGTCAATCAACATCAATCAACAATCAACACACAAATATCTTACACTCAAATATTAACAAAATTAAACAATTAGTTCAATAGTTTTCTTATTTTTTCTTAATTAATGTTTTTTGTTTTGTAAAGCTTATTCTATCTGGTTGTTCCCCTTTTATAAAGTATCCATCAAATATTGGATCATCTACTATTTGATAATCTATATCTTCAAACTTAACTTTTTCTAAGGTTGAGAAGTCAACTTTTCCATTTATCGTATAAGGAATACGATCTACTAAAGTATAAGCAAGTGCCATATCACGTTCACCTGGTAACATTTCTTTTGTCTTAGAAACTATTTCTTTAAATATATCTTTACCAACTGACTTATCTTTTAATTCAATAAAGGCGGTTGGAATAACCCCTTCATCACGATAAGCATTTTTAATTCCTACTACAGCACAATCTCTTACTTCATCAAAAGTATTAATTGCATCTTCTATTGGCACAGAATTAACTTGATGTCCATCTGGTCTTTTCATAAGTCTTTTATATCTTCCAGTATGTACTAAAACGCCATCCTCTCTAATATAACCTTTATCTCCTGTTTTACAGTATTTGATATTAGTCTTTTCATCTTCATAGAAAAAGTTCTTTGTTTCTTCTTCGTTTCCTATATATCCCATAAATTGAGTTGGAGTATTAACATATATTTCTCCTTCTTGATTATATGGTAATTCCTCATTTGTTTCTCTATCAGTAATTCTAACATTTACCGAAGGATATAATACTCCACAACTACCTTCCATATGACTATTTTGATTATCTACAGTTGTTGCTATCATCATAGTTTCTGTTGAACCATATCCATAAGTTATTTTCTGTTTACAATTATTCTTCTTTAATGTTTCATTAATCTTTTCTAACTTACTAGGTGATATTTTATCTCCGCCCATTACTAATAGCTCTGCAAAAGATAAATCAGTACCATTAATATATTTACTATCAGGAAACATTTCATAAAGTCTTGGAACACCAATTACGATATTAGGTTTCTTTTTTACATATATTTGATCAAACTTATGAGCTTCAATTTTAGGAATTAAATCAACTATTATTCCATGAGAAAGTGCTCCATGCATTCCAACAGATGAGCCATAAAGTGAAAAGAATGGTATATAGCCAAAGAATGTCATTCCTCTTTTTAAGTGTGGTGCTATATACTCTATTTGATTAGAAGTTACATTATATCCTTTATTAGATTCCATTGCTCCCTTAGGAGTACCAGTTGTTCCACTAGTGTTCATTATAGCAGCTGGTATATCAGGATTATACAAAGAATCTGTTAATACACCATAGTCTTTAGCCGTTTTCATAAACTCACTTTGCATCAAGACTTTTTTGTCTTGTTTAATCATTCTCTTTAATTCATATAACTTTTCTTTAGCTGTATAAAGCGCTTTTACTTCTAAAGCACTCTTAGATAATTTTTCTTTTGACTTAATAAAATCATCATGAGGTGATGCTACAACAATATTATCAGCTGGAATATCATTTGCTATAACATTCTTATTCATTGTATCAAGTAGTGATACTAAAAGTTTAGAGTTAGATATAGTCATGCAATCAGTTATTCTTTTAGCTGAACATCTTGGATCTACTAAGTATGGAGTAACTCCTATTCTATTACAAGCATAAAAATAAACCATTGTCTCAGGTATATTAGGTAAACAAATAGTAATATTATCCCCTTCGTTTAATCCATACTTCTTTAAAGCTTTAGCTGTTTCTTCAACTTTTTTATCAAAAGTTCTTAATGTTCTATTCTGTCCAAAGTAAGAATAGATAATATCATCTTCATGCCCCTTATTCTTTTTTTTCATAAAATCATACATCTTCATATCAGTATCTTCCAAGACTTTTAAATCAATATCTTCAGAATAATACTTATAACTTGGTCTATCTATACTAGCATATCCAGTTGTTTTTTCCATATTATTACCTCCCTAATGTGAAATTACTTTTATTTTATCATAGGAGTTTTATTTTTCAAGAGAAAAGGAAATAATTTCTATAATTAAATTATTTTCCTTCTATATAACAAACTACTATTTGGTAAATCTAAGTAAATAGCCATCCGGATCTTGTAATAAAAACTGCTTATCTTCTACATAGTGATTATCTACTATATACCTATCTACTTGCATCTTTCTAAATATTTTTATTTTATTTCTTATAACTTTCTCATATAGCACATCAACATTTTTAACTGTCATACTTATATTAATGCCCCTTCCAAAAGGATATTCTAATTCACCAACATTCCAATTATTATTAACCTCTTCAATCATTAACTGATTACCATCAAGTTCTAAAAAACAAAACTTATCTTCTTCTCTTTCATATTTGATTTCAAATCCTAACTCAGTATAAAACTTTTTACTATCATCTATATTACTAACACTAAGTTCTGGAATTAATTTATTAAATTTAATAGAACTAGTCTTTAATAAGTCTTTCTTATAATAGTTAACAAGTATCTCATCCCCATTTGGATACCTTTCATAACTTGTTTTAATATAGTTAACAAAACCCCAGTTAAAATATATTTGTATATTTCTTGTCTCTGATGGTTCAACTCCTAAAGTTAGGGTAGTAAATCCTTTTTCTTTCAAATCATTTTCCATAAATTTATATAGTTTTGAAAAGTAACCTTTATTTTCAAATTCCTTATTTGTTCTAAAAGGAGTTAGATAAGCTGTTTTCTCCCCCACTAAATTATCTTTATTTTGCATATTTAAATCATCAACAGAAATAATTGCTGTACACTCAGTTATTATTTTTCCATTTAACAATCCCATATATACAATTCTTGTATTTAAGTTATTAAGCGATTCTTCTTTAAATTTCTTAAAGTTTAAATAGTTATTATGTTTTTCTATCTCTTCATCCCATTTTTTTATTATTAAATTTTTATCAGCTATTACGCATTTATATTCAATCATTATATTAATCTCCAAATATTTCTTATTTTTAATAATATATTTTGTATTTTATAAATCTCCTTTATAAAAGTATATCTTCATCGCATTATCAGAGTATTTTGGTTTAGATACATCAATATCTAAAGTCTTACCAATATAATAAATTATAAATTGTGAAGCAATAAGTAAATCAAATTCTGCCAATATACCATCATATTTACTTTCAATTAATATATAATTATTATCTAAATATTTTAATAATTCAATTTCATATTTAGTTGTAGACCTTTGTTTAAAATATATTGAAAAGTTATTTTTTAAATTCTCATAATTAATAAATCTTCCATGTGAGAAATTCTTTTTCTCGTGAATAATGCAATTAAATATTCCTGACTCGATAATTTTACTTTCTAAATCAAAACATGCTGTATTAGTATAGTCACCCCTAAAAATATTTATTAAGTTATGATTCTTTAATCTTTCTACCATATTTTTATCAACTATTTTTTCTATTTGTTCATTCCAATACATAATTGAATTTTTTATAAAGTCATTAATATCAACTTCATAATTAAATTTATCTAAATAATATTTTAGAAATATAGCTGCTGGGGCAACTGCTCCTTCAAATGATAAAAATCCTCTTTCTTTTCCTTTACTTGATGCCGTTCTATAGCTTAATATATTCTTCTTTGATATTCCTGTTTTTAATACAATATCCTGTAATTCACCTTTAGTAACAACATAAATATTTTTATTATCAAAATCTTTAACACTATTGATAAGGTCATTAGTAGTACCAGAATATGAAAACAAAATAACCTTATCAATATTACTGTTATTTCTATACAATACATCCCTTGGATATAATGAATAAGTATTACATCCATATAAAGCATTTATTACTCTTGCTGAAAAGTATGCCCCTGCATATGAACCACCAGTACCAATAAATAAACAATTATTATTATCAAATTCTATTTCATTTAATTTAATGCTTGCTGATGAATTAACTGCATTTATTATTCTTTTCTCTAAATTATTAATATTAATATTACATCTTTTAATTTTCTTTCTTTCCGTATATTCGAATTCATCACAGGTACAATAATCTTTAATTTTCTTTATTTTAAACAGTGAATTAATATGTCCTCTTGCTCCCATCTTAGAAACAACCTTAGCAGTAAGTTTATTAGAATTTTCATACCATTTTTTTAATTTATTTTCATCATATTTAAAGTTATTCTTAATGCTATCTCTAATAATACTCGAAATAAAAGCATCCCCTGCTCCTGTAGAATCAATCACTTCACCTTTAGTAACTAATTCAAAATTATATACATTATTATCAGTTATAAATGTTGCCCCATTTTCTCCCCTAGTAATTGTCATTAATTTAGGTTTTATAATATTATATAGTTCATTATCACTTTTCAAATTTAATCTTTTTAAAAGATAATTAGTCACTCTTTCATTAAAGTTTATTATTTCAAATTTACTTTTTAATTTTTTGACTATTTCATCATCAGTGATTTTTTCAAATTCAAAATATTGTCCTAAATCTATTATCTTTTTATTATTAGTATTATCAATAATTATTTGATTTTTACTATTTAAATTATCAAAAACTAAAATATCATCATTTTTAATATTAGAAAGAATAAAATCAGTGTCTAACAAACTTTCATCATACCATTTTTTATTATTACAGAAAGGGCATCTTTTTTTCGAGGTAAAAGATAGTTTTCCTTTATCATCATGATAAGAAACATGAAAACACCTAGTTCTAACATTTTCAATAATTTTTATATTAGTTACATCTACTTTTACCTTTTCTAAACTATTGATAGCAATATTTCCTTGACAGTCATCACCACAACAAGCAAAAACAGAAGTTTTTATTCCCATTTTTGCTAAATTAGCAATTATATTATGTGATGTCATCCCTCCATTTATTCCTATTAATTTATCATCTTTATAATAATAATCTGTTACAAGATCACCTATACTTACTACTCTCATTTTATTAACATCCTTTCGTATTTTTTTCTAGCCATTCATATAAATATTTATCTTTAAATGCATGTGATGTAAGATAATGATTATCACCTTTAATAATTTTTAATTGTATATTTTCTGCTCCAATGCTTTTTAATTTATTATAAGCTATTATACTTTGTTTTACCTCTATAACATCATCATTATCACCATCATAAATTAAAATAGCTTTTTCTTTTATTGGTAACAAAACTTGATCTAGAGGAAGCATTACTCCACCAGCTACTGAGACAATTCAGGACGTTGTATCAAATAGTTCCATGCTCCATAAGCTCCCATACTTGAGCCAAGTACAAAGATATTATTCTTATCAAATTCAAACCTTTTATATTCAACCTCTAATACCTTTTCTACATCCCTTAAGTAATAATCACAAAAATTATTTTTATGACACTGTGGTGCTATTACTATATATGGAATATCAAACTTATTCATATATTTAGGTAAAGCATACTTTTCAATATCAGTAAGATTATCTCCTCGTTCACCTATTCCATGTAAAAAAACTAAGACTGGCATATTTTTCTGAATATTACTTGGATAATAAATATAATATTTAAAAGCTTTTTTATTAGAAATTATTTTTTGACTTTGTTTTAACATTCTGAGGCTCCTTTACTTGAAATTTTAAATTTACATTAGAAATATTATTTTGTAGTTCATTAATAAACATGCCTATATGGACTCCATCTTGAAAAGCATGATTAACTAACAATGAAAAATCAGTAAAATATTCATTATTGATTTCATAGTATTTTCCCCAACATACTTTAACTAGATTTTTCTGATTTAGTTATTGCATCTTTAAAATTACTAAATTTAATCCATGGCAAACAAGTAACTTGAACTTTATTTATATTATCTTGATTTGGTATTTTATAATATTTAGCATTATTTTCAGCAGCTACTTTAGCAATACAAAATTCATTAAAAATTTTTTTGTAATTGTTATTAAACTTAATATATCTTACAAAATTTAATTCACCAACTTCATTTAAAACTGTTAAAGTAGCAGCAATATCATCATACTTATAAATACGTAAATCATTATTTATATCATTACCATATTCATACTTAAAGGCATCTATTTTATCTAATGACATTAAAGTAAAATACAACATTATATCATAAAATGAATTGTTGTAGTAACTCCAGTATAAGGATCATCAAAATCACAGAAAGTTTGAATTTTTTTTCTAGACCAATTATCTATATTTGTTTTTTTCTCATCTTACTAATCTCCTTTTGTATTCTCCTACTTCACTTTCTTCACTATAATCATGGTTTTTGATCAAGCATTCTATAATCTTCTTTCTGTTTAAATCAAATACTCCCAAGGTATCTTCATAACTAACTTTTCCGTTTTTGTCTTTCCATTCATTATCTTTCCAACTATAAGGACTACTGAAACACAATCCATAAATGTAATCAAAAAATAAATGAAAATCAACTGCAGCAGTGTTATCCGAAAACATTTGTTCAATTCTATTAGTTCCAGGATATCTAACAATACAAATATTTTTAATATCTATATTACAATCATATAGTGAATTAATTGCTAACTGTAATGTTTTTCCTGTTAGTACATTATCATCAAAAAGATCTAAATGTGAATTTTGAAAAAGATGTGAGTTTATTAATCCACCATATTCATTTATATTAAAGTTTCTTAAGTCAAGAAGTTGCTTATTAGAATATCCAGAAACTTCCCTATTAAATTTGAGAAGTAAAAGACTTTCTATTCTACTTTTATCTATTGTTTTTGCAATTATTGGTAATTCAATTCCACCATAACTTAAACCACATGCATTAATAAAATCATCATTATCATTTCTTTTCTCTTGATATAAGGAAACAGCGGTATAATTTTCTCCAAAATTATCTATTTCTCTATAAGTTCTATAGTCTTTTGAATAATTTTGTTTATCTTTAGTTATTACTTCAATTGACAAATTATCAGTTAATATTTTCTTTGATTGTTTTATTACATTACAAACAAAATCTTTATTTATAATAAAACCATTTTTAAAGCACATATTACTCATACTATCTTCAATTTCCAGCAAGTTATTATATATTGCAAAAAAATCTTTGTTTTTATTAGATGAAATATCCAATAAAATATTGCTATTTAAATTGTTAGAAACAAGTTTATGATTCATAATAACTAATAGAGCATTTCTACAGTTATCTAAAACCCCAAGTAATAACTTTTTATTAATGATAATATTTAAATCGTCAGTCTTTAAAACAGCATTAAAGGCATTATCTAAAAATTGAATGTAATTATTATGCCAATTCATCACATCTTTTTTAGAAGTAACATCTTTGCCATTTTCACTTTTCCTATTTGAAATAAGGTAATAATATGTAGATGAACCTCTAAGAAGATAATTTTTATTATCTCTAATCAAATATTTGAAATGTCCATTTTCCTTTGAACTCCAAAAATCTTTTAACGAGCTATCTGAAACCAATTCCCATTCGTACATCGGAATTATTACACTCCCACTTGATTTATCAAACAGACTATCTATTCCATCATTTTCTCCAAAATTAACATTTATTAAATCATTATATTTATTGAGTAGTTTTTTTCTACCCAAAACTATATTTTTTTCTGCTATAGCAAAATTAAATTTATAATCTAACTTATCGGCTTTTTCTAAACATACAGTTGGTAATATTTTAGATTTTTTTATTAATTCTAAGGTAGCATCAACTCCGCTTATAATATTTTTATTTTCATCAAAAATTGGAAAACATCTATCAACTGCTCCACTAGTTTTATCTACACTATAGCCTTGTTTACAATTTAACATCGAATAATCATTTCCGTAAACATCACCACAATCACCAATTCTAATCATAGAATCTTCTGGTACGCCAATTACTCTTTCAACTCTTTTTATAGCTTTATCTTTTGTAGTAGTACCAATTTGAATAACAGAATTATCTTTATAAAAGCCTCTAGTTAAATGAATTTTTTCAAATTGGTTAGAAGAAATAATTTCTTTAATAGTTTCATAATTCTTTTCTACAATATTACTATTATTAGTATTGAAAACCATTCTTATATTTATAATTGTTCCAGTTTTTAAATCTTTAGAATAAGTTACATTAAAGCAATCACTATTAAGTTCTTTTATAATACTATCCATTTTGCTTAATTGTTCTAATTCATCACTTGTAGTTATATAAACATTTTCTGATAAAAACTCTTCAAATGAAATATTATTGCTAAAAAACAATCTAGCACCATCATTTGTCAATACATAGATCCTTCTAATATCATTTTCAGCTATATTATCAGAACTAACAATTGCACCATATATATCATTTTTTAAATCATTAAGTCCAGTTTCACCACGACCAGTAATAAAAACTACTGGTATCTTTTTCTTTAAAAGCTCTACAATCATATTGATTGCTCTATTATCAATTCTTTTAGAATTCTTTACAGTTAAAGTTCCATCAATATCAAAACAGACTGCATTATATTTCTGTTCTAGTGATTTTCTAAAGTTATAATATAATTCATTTGACATAAACTCACCTCTTTAATAAGAACTCTAAGCTTTTAACCTTGTTATTAGTATCTTCAGGAATTGTCTTATCAAAGATAAAACCTTGTCCACCATTTTCAATCCATAACCTGATATTTGTTTTTGAATCATCAATCAGCAATTTTTCATTCGGTTTCTCCACATCATGTTTATTGACTCCAGGTGGAACAAAAAGTATAGGAGAGCTTATTTTTCTATGCTCTCTTAAGTCTTCAATTTTAACTCTCATTTCATATAGTGAATGAATCTTTGTTAAGATTGCTATTCTTTTCTGCATACTCTCTAATTCTTTAATTATTTCAACGGAATTATTTATTGAACTAGCTTCTCTTATAATATAATCCCATTCTTCTGGATGCAAATTAGTATAATTAAAATATTCATTAAATTCATTTGCATCTTTATGATTATGAAGACCTATACTGTATTTTCTATCAAGCATCCTCTCTTCTGAATCAAGTATAACTCCATCAAAGTCAATATAAGTATAATTACCATTCATATGTTTTTTCCTCCTTGAAGGTATTATAGCATATTGATTTGAAGTATTTCGTCTTTATTATTTTATATTAACAATTCTTTTGATTTCAAAATGACGAATATCGTTTCTAAGTTCACAAAAAGCAGTTACGTAATAATTTTCTTTATACTTAAACAAATATAAAGGATGAATTATTCTTCTATGCTGACTACCATCAACATCATTATAAACAATTTCTACTTTTTCATTTTTACTTATAGCTGATTTTATAATTTTTTCAATTACATCTGATGAAGTTGTATCAACATTAGCAATATACTTACTCTTCTCCTCATATATTGAATACATTTTTTTAGCCTTATCTAAAAATTCTTCATATTTATCTACATATTTGAAATTGTTTTCAGATAAAAAATGCTTAACATTATCTAATAGTTGAATATCATACTTATTTATACTAGTATAATTTTTTATTTCATCAATCATAAAATAACCACCATTAGGTCCCTTAAAAGACTCAATTGCAATGCCATTATTACAAATTTCATCTTTATAATACCTAATCATTCTTTCTGTTACCCCTATTTTTTCTGATAGCTCTTTTAACGTATAAATATTTCCAGTATTAAGTAAGTCTATCATATATAACATATTTGCTATTTTTCCCACTTCAATCACTCCAATTTAGCAATATTTTGCAATTTTTCTAAATACTATATATATCATATATTTCTTCATGCTTTCTGATAAGAGAGGAACATCCTCAGGAATTGGTGGAACAAAAGTAGCTCTCTCTTTTCCTAATCCTCTAGGACCTATATAGTTTTGAATTGTTCTATTTTACCAGGTGATTTATCATTACCTCTAACACAAGATAATAAAATCTTGTGCATTGAATTAATCATCTAAATACTAAATACTTATTGCTAAGTTTTTCATTAGCATATTCTAGCATTGTCTTTAAGTTTCTTACTTCTTGTATGCTGTCATTTGATTCTTTATAATTAATATAATACATATCATCCTGTGAAATCTATGTTCCTTCAATTCTAAATGTTCTAAGACGGAGTAAGAATTTATCAGAATACATAAAAAAAGAAAAGACTCATGGCATAATATACCTATAAAATCTCTGTTTGGCGTAATCCAAGTCACACATCATCATTTTCTTCTTTAAATACTTTACACATAAAACAATCTTTAGAACAAACATTACCTATCCCAAAGCAAACTATTTATCTATTTAAACATGAAGCTAGGCTGCGTGAAATAAAATATGATGAAATAGAACACGGTAAAACTTTATATGTTATTGTTGATGAAAAGCGGATACATAAGCAGGATAAAAATAAACCCAATAAAAAGAAATGGATTATGAGTAAATATTTTGTCACTTTCACTGGTATAGACCGAAAAGGCAAAAGAAGTAGATTAGTTGGTAAACATGTCTTCATAACATCTTCTGATAAACCATGGTAGGAGTTTATGAATGTTATTCCTAATATTTACAATTTTGAAATTTTAGAAAACATTAATTTATAGGTATAAATGTTAATATAGAAAGTCATAAATATGTCAAAGTTAAAAATTAAGTCACTTCTCCAACAATATTTTATTATCATTTTTTATTTTTTGTGAACTACCCAATGTCCAAAGTCAGTGAGTTTGTTATTTTACCTGATAATAAAAATGATTTAGAAAATTTATGTAAATTAATTAGTCGTTAAACTAACCCTTAACTTTTCTAAGATTTTTTTCTCCTCTCTACTTACTTTTACTTGACTAATACCAAGAGTTTCTGCTACTTCTTGTTGTGTCTTATCAAGATAGTATCTATTATTGATTAAACTTTTCTCATAAGAATTAAGTTTATCACAAGCACTTTTTAAATCTAAAATATCAGTATCATAGGCTTTTTCTACATAACTAACTTTATCATATAAAGATAAATTATCTTCATTCCTATCATCTAAATGATAAACTGGCATACTTACTCTATCAACCATCTCTATCTTTTCTATATTTTCATTCATATAATATGATACTTCATAAGTAGTTGCTTCTCTTCCAAACTCTTGAGTTAAATAATCTCTTGCCTCTTTTACTTTCTTTGAAAAGTTATAAACATCATATCCTACTCTTATTTCCCTACTATTACTGACTTCTTTTAGCATCTCTCCTTTAATATAAAGACAAATATAACTAGTTAAATCACTTCCTTTACTTTTATCATAATGAGTTAATGCTTCTTTTAGTCCAATACATCCTGCTTGATAAAGATCATCTATACTAGCATAATTTTTATATTTATTAGCCATCATATAGATTAACTTATCATACTTTAAGAGTAACTCGTCCATATCTCCTCCTTTCCCCTAAAGAATACTTATATATTTTTAAAAAGACAATCCATTCGACAAAAGTAGAATTTCTTTTTCTTAAGAACATGTAAAGTCTATCTCTTTTAGATAACTAAAAGTTTTATATACTAGCTTTAATTTCATTTTCCCACACTCTTTACTCTTATATAGTTTTAATTCTTTCAAAGGTATGGTTGAACTTACTAGAATCTTATCCCAATCTAAATAATTTAGTTTAATATTATCAAAGAAAGTAAATACCTCTTTTCGATATATTCTATTTATCTTTTCTACTCTATCTACTTTATATCCATCCAATACTCTATTACTAGTTAATAATGTATCATTCTTTTTATATTTATATAATTTTCTTCTATATCTATATAGTTTTTCTTTCTTTAGTAATCTATAATAGGGTAAATCATTATAATTAGTAGTAGCTTTTACTTTCTTACTCATTTTTAGTCTAGTTAAATAGTTAATTAATCTTATCTTCTTAGTTACTACTCCTTTTTCTTTTAACTTTATTTTTCCTTTTAGATAAACGTCATTATTTTCTATTAATAAATAATTATCATTAGAGTTTTCTAATACCATTAATTTTATTTCTAAAATACTATCTTCTATCTTACTTTTATTAAAGTAATAAGTATTATTATTAGATTTGATAATATTATTATTAAGTTTTATATCTAAAATAGTTATATTACTACTAGTTAATACTTTTAGATAATTAATTTTTTCTAGTTCTAAATAATGATAGTACGTTATCTCTTCTTTTAAGTAATTAGGACTATTTATCTCTTTAGTTGTATATTTACTATACTTATCATAGATAAACATATCTGTTTTAGTATCATAGTCATCTGGTTTACTACTATAGTAATTATTACTAGTTTCCCCTTCTTTTCTTAAATAGTATAAATCTTCTTCTTTTATTATTTCTCTTGTCTTATCAGTAGAAGTATCTGCTACTAGATAGGGAGTTTCTACTGTTTCTGCATAAACATTAGTAATAAATAAACATAAAAATAGATAAGTTAGCATAAGTACCTCCTTATCTATATTATTTACAATAAATTAATTTTTTTTAATCTTTAGCTTTAAAAAATAAAGTAAATATAAAGGAAAAGATTATTGCGGATGTTATTCCTGATGCTGTAAGATCAAACATTCCCATTAATAATCCTAAAAATCCAAAGGTTTCTGCTTTTGCTAATGCTCCATGAATAAGAGAGTGTCCAAAGGAAGTGATTGGTACTAGTGTTCCTCCTCCACAAGTAGCTATAAAAAAGTCATAGATTCCAAAAGCATCTAAAGCTGCTCCAACAACTACAAAGATACTTGTTATATGTCCTGGTGTTAATTTAGTATTATCAAGGATAAGTTCTGCTATTAAGCAGATAGTTCCACAAAATAAGAATGAATATATAAAATACATTTAAATCGCCTCCAAACATACTAAATGTGCTATAGATAAAATTGGTTTCTTTTGATAGACAAAGGTTGGGGAAAATAAAGCACCAGTTGCTACTAACAAGACTCTTTTATAAACGCCGTCGTTTAAATCTTTTAATATTTTAGAATAAGTAACTAAAGCACTACAAACTGGTCCACTACCTCCAGCCATGACATCTTTTTGTTTTTCTAAATCATATAGTATCACCCCACAATCATTATAGTTATTACCTAACTCTATCTTATATTCTTCCTTCATAAAGTCTTTTAATATTTCTTTACCATAAACTCCTAAGTCTCCTGTTACAATTAAGTCAAAATCTTTAGGGGAATACTCACTATTTTTGAAGTAGTCATTCAAGGTATGAGCAGCAGCTCCTGCCATAGCAGCTCCCATGTTTAAGGGATCTTTTTGATTATAATCAACAATAGTACCAATTACTCCTTCGCTTACTCTTACTTTACTAGGTTTATTAGTAAGCAAGATACTAGCTCCTCCTGTTGCAGTAAAAGTAGCCGTCTTTGGTTTAGGAGCCCCATACTCGGTTGGATTTCTAAACTGTTTTTCACTAGACATATTATGTGATGAGGTAGCAGCGATTGCCGTATTAATAAAACCACCATCGATTAGTGATGATGCAATTAATATTCCTTCAGCACTAGTAGCACATGCACTATATATTCCAAGGAAAGGACTATTCATATCTAAACTAGAATAACAAGATGAAGTTATTTGGTTTAATAAGTCACCAGCTATTACTATATCAATATCAGATTCTTTTAGATTTGATTTCTTTAATACTAATTTTAAACTATCTTCTAGTAATTTCACTTCTGCTTGTTCAAAAGACTTTTCACCGCAATATAAATCTTTCTTATAACGTTTATCAAAGTAATTACTAAGGGGCCCCTTCGCTTCATAAGGACCTGCTACGGTAGCAGTATCATCTACATAAACATTCTTAAACTTAAAAATCATTTTAACACCTCTATTCCATAACGAATCATTCCAAATAACCAAGATGATACTATTCCATAAAGTATAACAGAACCAGCTAATTTAAAGATATTACTACCTATTCCATAGATTGGTCCTTCCTTTTTATAATCAATAGCAGCACTTGTCATAGAGTGAGCAAACCCAGTTATAGGAATAAGTAGTCCACACTTAGCTTTCTTAACAAGATTATCAAATACGCCAAGAGCTGTTAATAAAGATGCTATAAATATCAGTGTTACAATCATATAAGTTGAAGCATCACTTCTAGAGATAGATAATACTTTTACATAGAAACAAATTAATCCCTCACCAAGTACTCCTACTAAGCCACCAACTATAAAAGAAATTAAAGCAAATTTAGCTCTTTCTTCTTTAGGTTTATGTCTTTCAACTATTCTTTGATATTTCTTTTCTTTCATATTATTCACCAATAATAGTATGAGTATTTTTATTTTTAATATACATTTTTATCAAAAGAAAAAAGTCTATTTCTAGACTTCTTATTAAACAACAGTTACATGATTTGTTCCACAGTCGTCAAACATGAGAAATTGACTTGATTTCATTACCCATTTATCAGAAACGTTTATTTGGGTTAATTTACTACAGCCACGAAACATACCAGCCATACTTGTTACTTGTGATGTATTAAAGCTTCTTAAGTCTAAACTTGTTAATCCGTTACAGCCATTAAACATATAACCCATGGTTGTTACTTGTGAGGTATCAAAGCTACTTACATCTAGACTTGTTAAACTGCTACATCCAACAAACATTTCATACATACTTGTTACTTGTGATGTATTAAAGTTTCTTAAGTCTAGACTTGTTAATTTACTACAATATCTAAACATATAATCTGTGTTTGTTACTTTTGATGTATCAAAGTTACTTAAATCTAGGCTTGTTAAACTACTACAATTGTAAAACATAGAGTCCATTCTTGTTACCTTTGAGGTATCAAAGTTACTTACATCTAGACTGGTTAAACCTTCACAAAAATTAAACATATTACTCATATTTGTTACATTTGATGTATTAAAACTACTTACATCTAAACTTGTTAAGCTGCTACAGTTGTGAAACATAGAGTCCATTCTTGTTACCTTTGAGGTATCAAAGTTGCTTACATCTAGACTTGTTAATCCGCTACATTCAGTAAACATACGTATCATACTTGTTACGTTTGAGTTTTGATGTATCAAAGTTACTTACATCTAGACTTGTTAAACTGCTACATTCATCAAACATATATCTCATATCACTTACTTCTGATGTATCAAACTTACTTAAATCTAGACTTGTTAATTTACTACAATATTCAAACATAGCGCCCATATCTGTTACTTTTGATGTATCAAAGTTACTTAAATCTAGGCTTGTTAAACTACTACAATTGTAAAACATAGAGCCCATTCTTGTTACCTTTGAGGTATCAAAGTTACTTACATCTAGACTTGTTAAACTGCTACAATTATCAAACATACTAGCCATATCTGTTACGTTTGATGTGTCAAAGTTTCTTAAATCTAAACTTGTTAAACTGTTGCAATCATAAAACATCGCACTCATATTTGTTACTTTTGATGTATTAAACTTACTTACATCTAGACTTGTTAAACTTTCACAACCCTCAAACATATCACTCATATTGGTTACTTGTGATGTATCAAATTTACTTACATCTAGATTTGTTAAGCCACTGCAACCACCAAACATACTATTCATATCAGTTACTTCTGATGTATCAAAATTACTTAAATCTAGACTTGTTAAACTGCTACATCCAGCAAACATATAACGCATATCTGTTACTTTTGATGTATCAAAATTACTTAAATCTAGACTTGTTAAACTGCTACATCCAGCAAACATATAACGCATATCTGTTACTTCTGATGTATCCAAAGCGGACAAATCTATGGACACCTTATTAAGAACGGTTGAAAAAAATCCCAAAAAATAACCTGTCATATTTTCGTTTGCAATAATTCCACCTTTTCCACCTATTGTTAACTTATAAGCATAATTAGTGTTGGTTTCAGATAGAGGTGTAGCGTATATCGGTTTTGATATATCGTTAACTTTTTCATCATTTGAATATATTTTGGC
>FR901065.1 GCA_000438295.1 Clostridium sp. CAG:451 | reverse complement strand
TGGACCAACAGGTCCTACTGGAGGTGTAGCAGCATACGGTGAAAGATACACAGAAGGTGCTGAAACAGTAACACTTACTCCTAATCAAGATGGACAAATTCCTTTGCAAACAAATGGTCCTAGTTTAAATACTACTTATACTACTTCTAATGCTATTACTGTAGGAGATGCTGGTACCTACCAAATCTACTATTTATTAGACGCTTCTAGTTCCCAACAAGCAGATATAACCGTATTTGTTAGAAAAAACAATACAGAAATTGATGGCAGTTCTATTACTTTAAATGCTCCCGCTAATGAAAATGAATTATTCATAGGAAGTATCATTACTACTCTAGCTACAGGAGATGTTATAGATTTTGTAGCTAATTCAGGAACTGGTCTTACCTTAACACTTGATAGCAATACAGGAGCAAGAGTTAGTATTGTTAAATTAGGATAATATGCATAAATACAAGATTGTTGTCTATGCCATTAGTAAAAATGAAGAAAAACATGTTAAAAGATGGGTAGAATCTATGAAAGAAGCGGATGAAATCATCGTTCTTGATACTGGTAGTACTGATAAGACTGTCAAATTATTAAAAGATTTAGGTGTTACTGTTAAAAGTAAAAAAATTAAACCTTTTAGATTTGATATAGCAAGAAATCTATCCTTAGACTTAGTTCCTAAAGATACTGATATTTGTGTTTGTACTGATTTAGATGAAGTTTTTCTTAAAGGTTGGCGAAGTAGTCTTGAAGAAGTATGGCAAGAAAACACTACTCGACTTGCTTATAACTATAACTGGAGTCTAGATAAAAATAATAAACCTATTATAAATTTCTATATAGAAAAAATACATTCTAGGAATGATTATACTTGGACTCATCCTGTTCATGAAGTTCTTTCCTATATAGGTGATAAAAAAGAGATTAAACTTACTACTGACTTAATCACTCTAAATCATTACCCTGATAAGACTAAAAGTAGAAGTAGTTATCTTCCCCTCCTTGAATTATCAATCAAGGAAGACCCAACAGATGATAGAAATATGCATTATCTTGGAAGAGAATATATGTATCATGGTTACTTTAATAAAGCGATTGATACACTAATTAAACATCTATCGTTAAAATCTGCTACTTGGCATGATGAACGAGCTGCTTCTATGCGTTTTATTGCTAGATGTTATACTAATCTAGAAAGGTATAGAGAAGCTAAAATGTGGTATAGAGAAGCCATAAAAGAAGCCCCTTATCTAAGAGATGCTTTTGTCGAACTTGCTCTTTTAGAATATAATCTAGAAAACTATAAAGAAGTAGAAAAAAACTGTTTGGAAGCCTTAAAGATAACAACTCATCAAAAGACTTATATAAATGAAACTTTTAGTTTTGATCATACTATCTATGATTTATTATCAATCAGTTGTTTTTATCAAGGAAAATATCAAGAGTCCTTAGACTATGTTAATAAAGCTTTAGAAATATCACCTAATAATGAAAGACTAAAAAGTAATAAATTACTAATAGAAAAAGCAAAAGATTAATTATTTTCTCTTGCTTTTTTCTTTTAACTTTTTATATTCTTCTCTTTGTTTTGCTAAATACTTCTTTATTCTACCTAATGGATCATGATTAGATAATTTTATCTTTGGAAAGGCATTTAACATATGAAGCATTAAGCCTTTATTCTTAATAATTTCATTTCTTACTTTTCTACTTATCTCTTCTGTAGCATCCTTTGCTGTAAACTTTGTAGCGGCTATTTTAACTTGACACATAGTAGTTACTGTAATAATTACATCAATCATAAAAATAACGAATAAGATGATAGATAATATTATTAAAACATTATGTGGAATCATTGATACTAATCCATCTAGAAAAGGATGTAAAATACTTACAATAAATACTCCTCCTAAACCAAATAGACAAGAATTTTCTAAACATACTCTACCTGATAAATTAAATTTCTTTTCAGTATAATCCCACCATCTAGCATGGAATATTTTTTCTAAGATTAAACTAGTCATATATTCCATTAAAGTACAAACAAAAGCAGACATAACAAATAAAGTAATAATATCTTTACTATACTTAGCTAGAAAGATATTCATTATAACACTACTAGATCCGTAAATTGGTAAGTATGGTCCTAGACAAAACCCTCTATTTACTATTAGCTTTTTATTATTTATAGAACAACAAATAATCTCGGTTAAGTAGCCAATAAAAGAATATATCATAAAAAAGAAAAACCAATAACATATTTTATACATCTAAAACCTCCTAATCAAACAATAAGGTAAGTAAAAATATTAATACTCCACTTATTAAACCATAGATAGTCATATTTTTATTCTTAGTATCTTTAACTTTAGGTAGTAATTCAAAGAATACCAAGTAAAATAGCATACCAAGTACTAGAGAAAGCAATATTCCCATAAAAGTATTACTGGCACTAGTTAGACCAAACATATAAGGAATTAAGCCTCCTAGGAATGTTGAAATACTTAAAAGAAACATGGGAAGACGAAGTGATTTTTTTGCATCACTTTGATAATATACGCTACCTATCATCACCCCTAAAGGAAGATTATGAATACCAACACCAATACTCATCATCACTCCTAAAGACATATTAGAAAGTGTTACAAAATAAATAGCCATTCCTTCTATTATATTATGGATAATTAATACTATTATAGAAAGTAGCCCAATGTGATGAATATTTTCTCTAACTTCTTTATTAGTTTTTAAATGATCATGATGATCCGGAATAAAGTGATCAAGTACTTTAAATATTAAGAAACCTATTAAAGAAAAGATTATAAATAGATAAAGTTTTCCAAAGCCAAATACTTCTAATGCTTCCTTTAAAAGGTCAAACACCATTAACATGATTAATAGTGAAAAAGCTAGTGAAAATATATAGTCTAGAACTTTTCTTTTCTTTTTAAGAAAGAAAGAAAAGATTATTCCAACTACTAAGAATAATCCTAATAGAAAAGTAATAAATAATGAAAGTGTATTACTCATACTATCTACCCCCTAAATGTTACTAATAAGATAACGATAAGTGCTAATAAAATACGATAAATCATAAAAGCTTTAAAGTCATGCTTTTTTAAGTATTGTAATAAGAATTTAATACAGATAATTCCTGTTATAAAAGCTATAACTATTCCTACTAAGAATATAGCTAAATTACTAGCAATTAAAGTAACAGCTTCTCCTTTTAGAAATTGTAATAGACAAGCTCCTAGAACAATTGGTGCTGATAAGTAGAAAGAAAACTTAGCAGCATCTTCTCTATTTACTTTTAAAGCTCTAGCACAAGCAATAGTAGTACCACTTCTACTAAATCCTGGAATTAAAGCAAATACCTGACTACAACCTATTAAAAGTGCATCTTTAAATGATAAATCACTCACCTTTTTAACTTGTTTAGAATTTTTATCAACTAAATAAATAATTATTCCCATAACAATTAAAGCAATAGCTATTAAGTAGTAATTAGTTCTAATAGCGTTTTCAATAACATCTTCAAATAATACTCCAGCAATAGCAGCAGGAATAGTTGCTACAATTATCTCAAAGAAAAGTTTTCCTTCCTTATCTTTAACGCCTTTAGTAACCCCCTTTACTACCATATTTAAAAAGTCTTTAAAGAAAAATACGGCTATAGCAAGTAAAGTTCCAAGATGAAGAGCAAGATCGAAACATAACGCAAGTTCACTACCCATACCTTTTCCAATACCAAACACATCTCTAAAAATAATTAAATGTGCACTTGATGAAATTGGTAAGAACTCAGCAATACCTTGAACTATACCTAATATAACAGCTGCAATAATATGATTCATAATTAATACCCTCTTTTCTAAATAAGATTATAACAAAATACCAAAGAAAAAGAAAGTCTAACTTCTGAAACTTTCTTGATAGTTATTATTCTTTTTCTAATTTTATACCTAAATCTTCAAGTTGTTTTTTAGCAACTTTATTAGGAGCTTCACTCATCAAACAACTAGCACTAGCAGTCTTTGGAAAAGCTATTACATCACGAATGTTATCAGTTTCTGTTAATAACATAGTAAGACGATCTAGTCCAATAGCAAGTCCACCATGAGGAGGTGTTCCATATTTCAAAGCTTCAACAAAGAAACCAAACTTCTCGTCAATATCTTCTTTAGTTAATTCTAAAGCTTCAAACATTTTCTCTTGAACTTCTTCATTATGGATACGAATAGATCCTCCACCTGCTTCATAACCATTAATAACAATATCATAAGCTTTAGAGTAGCAGTGAGCTTTATCTGTTAAAAGTTTATCTACATCACTGTCAAGTGGTGCTGTAAATGGATGATGACAAGCAACAAATCTATTTTCTTCTTCACTCCACTCAAATGATGGAAATTTAGTAACCCATAATAATTTGTAATCACCTTTTTTGATAAGGTCTAAGTCACGAGCTAATTTACATCTTAAAGCTCCTAATGTTTGATAAACTACCATTTTGTTATCAGCACCGAAGAATAAGATATCATTATCTTTAAGCTCTAGTTTTTTAACTAACTCTTCTTTTTCTTTATCACTTAAGAATTTACTAATACCACCAGTAAACACTTTATTTTCATATTTCACAAATGGAAGACCTTTTGCTTTATAAATTTTTACAAATTCAGTTAACTCATCAGTTTTCTTTCTAGAAAAATATGTTGCATTATCATCTACTTTTATACAAGCAATAGTACTTTTCTCATCAAGTGCATTTGAAAATACTTTAAATTCACTATCTTTAAATATATCTTTAACGTCAGTTATTTTCATATCGAATCTTAAGTCTGGTTTATCAGAGCCATAATACTTCATGGCATCATCATATTCCATTCTCTTAAGTGGTAATTCAATTTCTATTCCTTTAATTTCTTTAAAGACATGGGCAACTAACTTTTCAGTCATACTCATTACATCTTCTTCATTAACGAAACTCATTTCCATATCGACTTGTGTAAACTCTGGTTGTCTATCACTTCTTAAGTCTTCATCACGAAAACACTTGGCTATTTGAAAGTATTTTTCCATTCCCCCTACCATTAATAATTGTTTAAATAATTGAGGTGATTGAGGAAGAGCATAAAATTTCCCTTTATTTACTCTACTAGGTACTAAATAGTCTCTTGCTCCTTCTGGAGTTGATTTACAAAGTATTGGAGTTTCTACTTCAATAAAGCCCTTACTATCTAAGAAGTTTCTAATAGCAAGCATAATCTTATGACGAGTTATTAAATTGTCTTTTAAATTACTTCTTCTAAGATCAAGATAACGATACTTTAGTCTTGTATCTTCTAAGGCAGTGGTATCATTTGTTATTTCAAAAGGTAAATCTCTTGAAGAATTTAGTAGTTCAATATTAGTTAATTCAACTTCAATATCCCCAGTAGCTATATTTTTATTTTTAGATTCCCTTTCTTTAACAATACCTTCTACTTTTAAAACAGATTCATTCTTTAGATTACTAGCAAGAGTATAAGTATCTCCTTCACGAGCTACTAATTGAACTATACCACTCCTATCACGAAGGTCAATAAAACATACTCCTCCTAAGTCTCTTTTCTTTTGTACCCAACCATATAGAGTTACTTCTTTATCTTTATCAGTTAATCTTAAACTATTATTTTCTATTGTTTTCATATTTAACACTTCCTATTCATCCTTACAGTGACATCCATCATGACCACAGTCACCGTTGCATTCATGATCACAGTCACAATCATCACTATCAATAGTTAATTTCTCATCTAAATAGTAAATTAAAGCATCTAAACTAATTATTTCTTCTTCTTTAGTCTTATTATTTTTAACTTTTACTTCATTATTATTTAGATCTTCACTATTAAGTATTACTAAAAACTTACTATTTAATCTATCAGCTTGCTTAAATTGTCCTTTCAAACTTCTTCCTGTGTACTCAGTCTCAACGATAAAGCCAGCCATTCTTAATTCTTGAGCTAGATAAACAGCATACTTTTTCTCATCTTCATTAACATACATTAAGAATAAGTCAATACTATCTACAATTGGTAATTTAGCTTGTTCAAGTTCTAGAGCCATTACTAAGCGACCAATACCTGAAGCAAAACCAATACATGGTGTTTCTGGTCCTCCTAATTCTTTAACTAGACCATTATATCTTCCCCCTGCTCCTATAACATTATTAGCTCCAAAGCCTTTTACTTTTGCTTCGATTTCAAAGACTGTATGATTGTAATAATCAAGCCCTCTAACAATACTTGGATTAACTTCATAATCTATTTGCATAATATCAAGGTAATCTTTTACTTTTTCAAATCTTTCTTTTGATTCTTCATTTAAATAATCGATTGTCTTAGGAGCATTCTTTAATATTTCATTATCAGCATCTACTTTACAATCTAATATTCTAAGAGGATTCTTTAAAAATCTTTCTTTACAGTCATCACAAAATTCATCAATATGTGGTCTAAAGTATTCAACTAAAGCTTCACGATAAGTATTACGAGAAGCAGTATCTCCTAAACTATTAATATTAACTTTTATTTCTTTTAGGCCTAATAGTTTGTAGATATTTACAGCTGCTGATATTATTTCTGCATCACTTAGTGGATCATCACTTCCAAGAATCTCCATACCAAACTGAGTTAATTCTCTATCTCTTCCAGATTGTGGTCTTTCATAACGATACATGGTTCCATTATAATAAACTTTAACTGGTTGATTGGCATCCCCATACATTTTGTTTTCAATATAGCTTCTACAAACTCCAGCTGTACCTTCTGGTCTTAAAGAAAGATGTCTATCCCCTCTATCTACAAAGTCATATGTTTCTTTGGTAACAATATCAGTAGTTTCTCCTATTCCTCTATGAAATAATTCACTAGATTCAAAGATAGGTGTTCTTATATAGTTATAGTTATACTTTTCCATAACTTGGTCAATTACTGCTTCTACACATTTCCAAATCTTTGCTTCCCTTCCATAAATATCATTAGTTCCTTTTGGTCTTTGTATCATAATATTCCTCCTTAAAATAAAAAGATGGCACTTATTAAGGACAGGTTTTCCTGTGGTGCCACCTTATTTTATACTCTAAATAACCATATCGTGGTTTAACGCTTCTTTTTTTATTGGATGTCTTCTATTTTCTTTTCTATAAGTATTTTCACCAGCCATACTTTCTCTAAATAAAATTAAAAATATACTCTTTCCAAAGAAGATAAGCTTATTATATAACATTTAATTATAATTAGCAATTTATTTTTTGAAATAATTCGTCATCTTTTTAACCATTACTTTAGATATTTTATCATCGTCAAGTCCAATACTATCTAATTTGCCTTTATCAAAATATGGGTCTCTTATCATTTGAAACTTATCATATAGTGTTTTATCATCTAACATAGAAAATGCAATCATCATACCATAACTATACTCAAGAGCTGATTTTATATCAATGAAATTATCGCATAAAGACATATCTAAAGATACTCCTGTCTCTTGCCTAACAGAATCAGTTATTTCTTTCCTAGATAAAACTCCTTTGTGTTTTCTTAATAATTTAGAATCAATAAATCCTACTGGTGCTAATACTGATAAGTTTTCTAAATAACTTACAACACTATCTGCCAAGAAAGCCTTAGTATCATCTTTATAAATATTATTTTTTAATAAATACTCATAAAACTTATATTCTTGGTAAGTAGAATTAACCTCAATATAAGGTGATGTTTGAAAATAAAGACTAGTCATACTATTAGAATGAGTACTGTTATAGGTAGAAAGATCTAAAACATGACCAAACTCATGAACTATTGTACTAATTTCTCCAATTTTATTTTCTGTTTCTGCTAAAAATACTAATTTTTCATTACCTAATGGATTATAAATTGTAGCACCAATTGACATTATCATATTTAAAAATGAATCAGGCATCTTATATATAGAACCATTTCTTTGACACTCAACAAATAAATCTTTAAGTTCCATACCTTCACTATTAAAATAAGCTTCTAATATTTCTTCCTGCTCTTTTGGACTTATATAGGAAAGTCCTTTACTATCTAATTCATCATTATATAATATCAAGTATTCATTTATTATCTCATTAATATCATCAATAAAATCAAGTATTAATTTACTATGCCTGTCTTTATTATTGATTAGCTCTTCCATACTTTTCTTCTGAATAGAATTATCTTTATCTACTGATGAAAAATGAACAAATTTATTTTTATATAGTCTTGGATTTGGACTATATTCTTTATCTAATCCCATATATATCATTAGAAGAGTTTCATACATTTTAACATATGCTTCACTATCAAGTGGTTTTTTGCAATCAAGAAAATGACTTTCTAATTCTTCTATTCTAGTATATATACTTCTATAATTGTCATTTAATTTTATCATAGTTCTACCTCTTAGCTAATTATTATAAGTTATTTCTAATTAAATGGAAAGTTTTTTTAAGTTTTTCATAGACTTAAATGAAAAGTAATATGTCAAGGGATAAGTAAATTTAGAAAAAAAGCTTAAAAGAATATATCTAGTATGTTATAATACAAAGGAAGAAACGGGAGAGTGATAAAAAAGTGTTATTATTAACAAAGGCAGTCTTTGCTGTCATGATTGGCTTTTTATTTAGCGTCTGTCTAGGTCTTATTTTAGTACCTATTCTAAAAAAGCTACATGTGGGTCAAACAATTAGTGTTTATGTTGGAGAAAGTCATAGAAAGAAAGCTGGTACTCCAACGATGGGTGGAATTATTTTTATCTTACCAACAGTTCTTATTATGCTAGCTTTATTATTTTTAGGAAAGGTCTCCTATACCGATAACTTAGCTATTGTTTTATTAGTATTTTGTGGCTTTGCTATTATTGGTTTCTTAGATGACTTTTTATCACTTAGAAAACATAATAATGAAGGATTAACAACTTATCAAAAGCTATTTGGACAAATTATTATTTCTACTATTTTTTTCTATATCTATATGAAAAATGGTGGACAGACATCATGGGTTGTAGGAACACTTCATATTGATATTGAAATGAAATGGCTCTATGGTCTATTTATTCTTTTAATCTTAATTGGTTCTAGTAATGCAGTTAATTTAACAGATGGATTAGATGGGCTAGCTGGTAGCTTATCAGCTATTGCTTTTATAGCTTTTGCTTTAATTTCATTCATGGTTGGATTTGAAGATATTGGAATATTTTGTTTAGTATTAGTTGGTTCACTTATTGGTTTTTTAGTCTACAATACCCATCCTGCTAAAATATTTATGGGAGATACTGGAAGCTTAGCCTTAGGTGGTGTTATGGGAGCAGTTGCTATTTTAACACATCGAGAATTAACTTTACTTGTCGTAGCTTTAGTATTTGTAATTGAAACATTATCAGTTATTTTACAAGTTATTTGGGTAAAATTATTTCATCATAAGTTATTTTTAATGACTCCACTTCATCACCATTTTGAAAAACTTGGTTGGAGTGAAACGGATATAGTTAAATTATTCTGTACCTTTGGTCTTATTCTTGCTATGTTAGGTATTTTATTTGGAGTTTGGTTATAGAAAGGAGATAATTTTCTTTTGAAAAAACGGTTTGATTTGCCTTTACTAATCACCGTAATACTCTTACTAATATTTGGACTCGTAATGATTTATTCTGCTAGTAATATTTGGGCAGAATATAAGTTTCATGATAGTTTCCACTATGTGAAACAACAAGCATTATTTACAGTAGCAGGACTTATACTAATGAATTTTATTTCTAAGATAGATTATAAAATCTATTACAAAAAGGCAAATATCATTTTAGGTATTTGCTTTTTATTATTAATTTTAGTTTTAGTACCTTTTATTGGAAGTGTTAGAAATGGTAGTAGAAGTTGGTTTGGAATTGGTCCTTTTGGAATTCAGCCTAGTGAAGCAGCTAAACTTGGTCTTATTATTTTTACTAGTAAGTATTTAAATAATTCGGATAAGTATTTAAAGGATTTAAAAAAAGGTATATTACCAATTCTTGGTGTTACTTTTCTAGCTTTTGGTCTTATTATGTTACAGCCAGACCTTGGTACTGGCCTTGTCCTAATGGTTAGTATTATTGCGCTTTTATTTATTGCTGGCCTTGATATGAAATTTTTCTATGGAGCCTTTGTTTTAGGTGTTATTGGTACTTGTCTTTTAATCGCTATTGCCCCTTATCGAATGAATAGAATAACTTCTTTCATTAATCCCTGGAAAGATCCATTAGGAACTGGTTTTCAAATGATTCAATCAATGTATGCCATTGGCCCTGGTGGACTTCTTGGACAAGGATTTTTAAATTCTAGACAAAAACACTTTTATCTACCAGAACCACAAACAGACTTTATATTTTCTATTGTTTGTGAAGAGTTTGGGGTTGTTGGTTGTATATTTGTCTGTACTCTATTTTTTCTTCTATTTTATTTTTCCTTAAAGATTTCTTTAAATGCTAAAAACCTATTTGCTAAATATTTGTCGTTCGGTATAGCTTTTCAAATGTTATTTCAGGCTTCGATGAACCTAGCAGTGGTCGTTGGATTAATTCCTGTAACTGGAGTCACTTTACCCTTTCTTTCTTATGGTGGTAGTAGTTTATTAATCAGTACAGCATCTATTGGAATATTGTTAAGTATTGCGAAAGATAGATGATTTATTACTTAATTTCTAACAAATCAAGCAACTTTTTGTTAAAATTAAAAGTCCTGATAGCTCAAGACTTTTATATTACAATCATTTTTATCCATGGTGTACGTCACTAGCGTTCCAATTTTTAAATTTAGATCCTAGTGATAATCTTTTTGCTCTATTAGTTTTTCTGTCTTCACTTACTTTAGTGTTTCTTATATTATTTAGAGCTATTTCAAAATATCCAATAGCTGTATCGTCATCTATATCAGGATGCACTTCTTTTACTTTAGAATATATTGCATGTGCTAGATCTAAATCACAAGCAATGTTTGTCTCCTTACCTCTAAGATGATTTTTACGAAGATAATCATACATTATTTTTTGAGAAAATGGAAGATATTCTCTACTTTGACTAGAAACGCTTCCGTCTAAGCCACACTTTATACACCCACATCTTTTATATGAACGTCCCTCATATCTATCATAATCTATCTCTGAGTATACTAATATATGATTGCAAGAACTATATTCTTCTTTTTTTAATTCTTGATACAAGGCAATTTGTTCATTATATAAAGTTTCATTTTTACTTTGTAATTCAATGTATCTTTTTACTCTGTCATCTTCCCTAAGTTAGTTCAACTTTTCTATAGTTTTTTCTCTTTGTTTTTTTAGTTCTTCATACTTTCTTTTTAAAACACTCATATAACCTTCCCTGTACAACTATTATATAGCATATTTATATATTTTAAAAGAATGAAAAGTATTTTTCTATAAATTTAAAGGGTACTA
>FR901064.1 GCA_000438295.1 Clostridium sp. CAG:451 | reverse complement strand
GATAGTGTTTGTGATGTAAATAACTCTGGATATTCTTTAAACTCTTCACTACGCATTATTTCTTGAATTCCTTTTATCTTAGCATGAGCCAGTACTTCTGAGGTGAATAACTCTGGATGTTCTTTAAACTCTTTGCTATTTATCATTTTTTGAATATCTTTTATCTTAGCATGAGCTATTGTCTGTGATGTGAATAATTCAGGATGTTCTTTAAATTCTTTGCTATTTATCATTTCTTGAATATCTTCTATTTTAGCACGAGATAGTGTTTGTGATGTAAATAACTCTGGATATTCTTTGAATTCTTTACTATTTATCATTTTCTTAATTTCTTCTATCTTAGCATGAGCCAGTACTTCTGAAGTGAATAACTCTGGATGTTCTTTATATTCTTCACTACGTATCATTTCTTGAATTTCTTCTATCTTACCATGTGCTAATGTTGTTGATGTAAATAACTCTGGATGTTCTTTAAATTCTTCACTGTGAATTATTTTTTTAA
>FR901063.1 GCA_000438295.1 Clostridium sp. CAG:451 | reverse complement strand
GCTTTAGAAGGAGACCAAGCTATAGATAAAGGTATTATCAAGAAGAATCAAACAATTAATTACAAGATGAGACTATGGTTTGCAAATGACATACCACAATCAGAAGAAAATAAAGTCTTTAAAGCCAAACTAAACATAGTAGGTAGTCAAAATACGAGAATGATGGCTACTAATGACTTTAGTGGCACTCTTTGGAATAAGAAACAATCAACAGTAACAAAGATAGTATTTCAAGATTCAATTAATAAAATAGAGGGAGAAAGTGAGTCATGGGATATATCATCTGCTAAAAATAAGACTGTAATGGCAAGACTAGTACCAAATGCTGATGATACAACAACTAATACTTTGTATATACAAGGTAATGGTGGAGTGATAGCTAATTATAATAGTGAGGGCCTATTTCGCAGCTTTTATAAATTAAACGAGATAGAAAATGTAAATTTACTTGATACATCAAACGTAACAAATATGAGTGGTATGTTTTATTATTGTTACAAATTGACGAGTTTAGATGTAAGTAATTTCAACACCTCAAACGAAATCTAGACGTAAGTAACTTTGATACAACAAAGGTAACCGATATGAGTGATATGTTTTATAATTGTAGCAGTTTAACTAGTCTAGATGTAAGTAATTTTGATACATCAAATGTAACAAGTATGTATCAAATGTTTAGAAATTGTAAGAGTTTAACTAGTCTAGATGTAAGTAAATTTGATACATCAGAAGTAACAAATATGGATAGTATGTTTTCTTCATGTAGCAGATTAACAAACTTAGATGTAAGTAAGTTTAATACATCAAAAGTAACAAATATGGATTATATGTTTTTTTGGTGTAACAACTTAACAAGTCTAGACTTAAGTAATTTTGATACCTCAAAAGTAACAAACATGAGTTCTATGTTTTCTGATTGTTGGAATTTAACAAATCTAGATTTTAGAAAAGCTACTTTTGATAAAGTAACTAGTTATACTAATATACTTTCTAGTGTTCCATCTAACATAAACATAATAACTAAAGATGTAACTACTAAGAGTTGGTTAGAAGATAAATTAGGTGGTAAGGGAACTGTTACTATTGCTTAGATGAATTAAAGTAACCTTGTGTAAAGAGGTTGCTTTTTCCTTTTAAAAAAGTATTTATCGTGTTAAAATTAAAGTGGAAAGAAGGTTTTAATTATGACAGCACATATAGAAAGCAGTAAAGATGATATTGCAAAAAGAGTATTGATGCCAGGTGATCCATTAAGGGCTAAATATATAGCAAGTAAATTCTTAGAAAATGCAAGATGTATTAATCAAACTAGAGGTATGCTTGGCTTTACTGGTAAATATAAAGGAGTAGATGTTACTATCTTTGCATCAGGTATGGGTGGACCATCTATTGGTATTTATGCTTATGAGTTATATCATTTTTATGATGTAGATAAAATCATTAGAATAGGTACTTGTGGTAGTAATAAAGAAAGTGTTAAAGTACGTGATTTAGTAATAGGAGAGGATGCTTATACCTTATCAAGTTATCCAAAACTATTCTTTGATGATGATAATAAAGTATTTTCTGGGGATGAGGAAGTTGTAAATTCACTTTATAAACATGCAGTTGATGATGGAGCAAGAGTAGAAAAAGGTACTATTATGACTAGTGATATCTTTGATGTTTATGTTGATAAAGATCGTTATATGAAAAATTATGATAGTAAAATTGATACTTTAGTATCCGAAATGGAAGGAGCGATTTTATACTGTATAAGTAAACATCTAAATAAAAAAGCAGCTTGTATCTTAACAGTAGTTGACTCTATGTATGAAAAAATTGAACTATCTAGTCATGATAGAGAACAAGCTCTTGATCAGATGATTACCGTAGCACTTGATACAGTTATTGAATAAAAAATAATATTAAAGTAAATACTAGAAAAAGGTGATAATATGCAATATACAAAAAAAGATTTAGGTTCTTATAACTTACATTTTATTAAAACTAATAATTATAAAACTATAACTGTAAAGATTTACTTTAGAGAAAGAATAGATAAAGATATAGTTACTAAAAGAAACTTTCTAAATGATATGCTATTTTTATCTTGTAAAGATTATCCGACTAGAAGAGAGATGACTTTAAAAGCCCAGGATTTGTATGCTGCTACAGTTAATTGTAGATCTAGAAGATTAGGTAATTACTTTGATACAGTATATACCTTAAAAGTATTAAATGATAAATATACAGAAGAGGGAAACTTTAAAGAGTGTCTTTCTTTCTTCTCGTCTATTTTGTTAAATCCTAATGTTATAGATAATGCTTTTACGGAAAATGATTTTAAAGTAGTATACTCAAGGATGAAGTCTAATATTGAAAGTTTAGAAGATGATAAAGCAAGATATGCTACTGTTAGACTGTTAGATGAAATAGATAAAGATAGTAGTGTCTCTATTAGACAGGTAGGATATTTAGAAGACTTAGAAAAGATTACTAAAGAAAATTTATATGACTATTACTTATATATGATTAATCATGACTTGATTGATATATTTGTATTAGGGGATATAGATGTAGATAGTGTTAAAGAAATGGTAGAAGATACCTTTAATATTAATACTTTTAAAAAGAAAAGTGATGATTTACATTTAAATGTATGTGAAAGAAAGAAAACTAAGTATGTAGAAGAATTAGTAGATGCAAAACAAAGTCAGTTAGCAATAGCTTTATCTTTAAAAAATTTAACATCATATGAGAGAAACTATCCTTTAACACTATATAATATAATATTAGGTGGAGGAGAAAACTCTTTACTATTTCAAGAAGTTAGAGAAAAATCTTCTCTTGCTTACTATATAGGAAGTACTCCCAATAAGTGTGATGATTTAATATTAATTAGATCAGGTGTAACACCTACTAAAGAAGATAAGGCTTTAGAACTTGTTAAAAAACAGATTAAAAGGTTAAAGAAAGGTGACTTTACGGATAGTGATATAGTAAAGGCAAAAGAGTATTTTACTACTGCTTTAGATGATATGCTAGAAAGTCCACTTGAGATAATTGATTGTTATTATATGATGGAAGTATTAGGAGTAGATGACTTTAAGACTAAAAGAGAAAAGATGTTAATGGTAACAAAAGAGGAGATACTAGCGGTAGCTAATAAAGTTTCTCTGCATACAGTATTTTGTTTAAAGGGGGTAAATAATGAAGAAAATTGAAATAAAAGGAACTGATACTTATTACTATAGAGAAAAACTTGCTAATGGGTTAGATGTTATATTATTACCAGATGAGAATTCTAAGAAGAAAAATTATTTTATTAATTTTGGTACTTATTATGGAGCTTTAACTAATAGCTTTGAACCAGTTGGTAAAAAGAAAATGGTTGATTTTCCCCATGGAATAGCCCACTTTCTAGAGCATAAATGTTTTGAAATGAAAGAAGAGCCTGCTCCTTTTGAATTTTATGCTTCAACGGGAAGCTATGTAAATGCTTTTACTAATTATGATACAACTTGTTATGTTGTATCTGGTAACAAAAAGTTTAAAGAAAATTTAGAAGAGTTGTTAAACTTTGTCTTAACGCCTTATTTTACTGATGAGAACATCTTAAAAGAACAAGGTATTATTACAGAAGAGATACATATGCGAGAAGATGATCCTGATTATCAAACTTTTTGTACTTTAGCTGATAACCTATATCATGAATATCCTTTGAAATACCCAGTAGCAGGGAAAGATACAGATATTAAAAATATTACTAAGGAGTTATTATATGACTGCTATAATACTTTTTATAGACCAGAGAATATGTTTTTAGTAATAGGAGGAGTATTTAATGTCGATGAAGTTATTCCTCTTGTTAATAGTAAATTTAATAAATTAGGGTTTACTAATAATAATAGTAAAGTAAAGAAAAAAGTGATTCATGAAAAACTAGAAGTAGTAAAAGAAGAAGAAACTATTATAAAAGATGTTAAAAGAGAAAAACTATGTATTGGTTATAAAATGAAGCGTGATAGCTTTCCTATTAAAGATGATATGATATTAGATTTATACTTAAATATGCTTTTATCAATTAATTTTGGAAATACTTCTATCTTTCAAGAAAAGGTTAGAAATAATAATTTAGCTATGATGGATGGCTATTGTTTTGATAAAGCTGGAGATATTTTAACCTTTATAGTAGAAACTGATGTCTTAGATGAAGATGGTTATCTAGCTTTATTAAATGAAAAGTTAAATAATTTAGTAGTAGATGTTAAAGATTTAGAAAGAGTTAAGAAAGTATGGATATCTTCTGAAGTGATGAAGACAGATTATAAAGAAGCGATGGTTAATAGTATTGTAACTGATCTTAATTTATATCATGACTTTTGTGATCACTATATTAATCTTATTAGAGATATGAATATAGAGACGATGAATAAAGTTATTAAGTGTTTAAGTTTTAAGGATAAAGCTTTAGTTAGAATGATTAGTAAGAAAGATGAATAGTCTTTCTTTTTTTATATATAAGGAAAGTGCGTTTAGATTATTGCTGAAAGAAAAGTGGATTTATTAAAACTAAACCCACCACGAAAAGATTAAAGCAAAACTTCAATAATAGGAAAGTTATAAAAAGTTTTAAATAGTTATTGCAAACGTTTGTTTTGCATGATACACTATGTTCTAATTAATTGAGGTGGTCATATGAAAGTACTTAAAGGATATGT
>FR901062.1 GCA_000438295.1 Clostridium sp. CAG:451 | reverse complement strand
CCCTTCTTTGGACAAGTAGTTAAAGGATAACAGATATGTGTATCACTTTGCAAACAGCCAATTTTCAAAATTTACTCTTCCAAATTAGGGGTTTTATCAAATTCAACCCTTCAATTTAGTAAATTGAGGGTATATTTTTACCGAGATTTACTAAATTAGCATCTGACAAAAAAATTTTCAATTATTTTATAGTATAGATACTTACTTATTACTACAACTCTAGAATAGTTTCTTAAGATTTTAACTTTTACCGTACTAAAAAGTCATAATTAAAAAAAGTCATAATTAATATGACTCTTACAGTTTTATTTTAAAACAAACGGATTACTATTAGTACCTTTACCACCTTTAATCATTACATTATTGTTTAACATAATGGTTGGTCTAATTGTGAGTGAAATTGAAGCGCTTGAAGACAAAATATATCCCTCGTCAGTTACATAATACACATCACTAGTATTAGCACCATCAGCTGTAGCTAACCACCAAATATCATTACTAATTTTTAAATAGTTATAATTTTGACATGATTTAGATAATGTACTCTTACAATTAGCATCTGTTGAAGCATTAATATAATCAGAGACTGTCAATAAACCAATCATTTGATTATCTACTGTATCAGCACATTCTATTGTACCAGTATTATTCTCTTCTTCTTCACTTCTTTTACCTATGCAAAATGAAAAAGAAGTTAATTTTTGTCTATCTGTATCCGTTAATAAAGTAAAGTCTTCAATCTTACCAGAATACATAGTTGCTAACGTAGTTCTAATTCTACTTATACGGTATAAGTTAATACCAGAAGTATATTCTAAGTCTGAGTTATATCGATCATCCCAAACATCAGAATAATAATCCTTAAATTCTGGTATTAATAATATTTTATTATCACTAGTTATTTTTACAATTCTAAATAATCCTTTAGAAAGTTTAACATAATTATTTACTGTATCCCCTCTAAAAACATATTCCCCATTCATTTCATATAAACCATTACCACTGGTAACAACTTTATTTTTATTTTTTATAGCTTTATATAATTCCTCTGTTTTATATGAGTTACCACAATCTAGATAAGGAGTATAAATGTATTTATTATTAACTTTTTGAACAACAACTTTACCAGTACATGAAACATTCTTTTTAAGTTTTGAAAGAGGCTTCATTAGCTTGTAATCATCACTTGATAAAGTAGTGGCATCAACTTCACTTTTTTCTCCATCATTAGAAGGCAAAAGTACATCTTGAACTTGATAATACTTAATGGCAGCATTTTTTAATATCAGTTCTATTTGATCATAACTATAGTTTCTCCCAATTATTACACTTAGTAATAAAACTAAACCAAACACTATTATTAAGATAACAGAAATACTTCCTACCATTTTCAAAAGTTTTTTTCTAGCTTTCTCTTTATCTGATGTAGGCGTAGCAGATACATTAGTATTATCTTTTTGATTATTATTGGTACCTTCCGTTGATAGTTTTTTTCCTATATCTCTAAATTTATTAAACATGTTATCACCTATTCATCAAAGAAATCATCAAAGAAATCATCATCAGCATCATTATCATCAAGATTCAAATTAATGTCATTATTAGTAGTAACTTCTTTTACAGGAGATTCTTCTAATTTCTCTTCTTTTTCTTCCATTTTATTCATTTTTTCTTTTTCTTTATTTAAAGCTTCTTCTTTTTCAAGTTCAGCTATCTTAGCATCTATTTTCTTAACTAGTTCATCTACATCAAAACTAGGGGCTACTTCCTTTTTAGTAACTGGCTCAATAGCTTGATTAATTTGAGGTTTACTAGGAATAGAACTACTTTCCATATTAAATGGAGATGGTTCTTTTTTAGCAAATAAATTAGGTGGTAAGAATGGTGGCATCATACCTCCATCACCACTTGGCATTCCCATGTCAGTAGAATTCATCATCTCAAGTAATTTTTTCTTCTTTTGTTCTTTTACAAATGTTTTTATATCAAATGTTTGAACTGGGATTTTCTCTCTTTCTGCAAAAACTGCCTTAGGATAAGTCTTTCCCCAGTTAATTTTAAAGTCTGGTGTCATTTTAGTCTTAAACGGTTGTTTACGCATACGAAGAATAATAGTTTCAAACTGTTTCATTCTCTGTAAGTCTGATACAGTAACAAGTGGGGTTGAGGCTGTCTTATCATCTTTTTTACTTTTAACCTCACCACACATCTTTGATATTTCTTCAAGAGCAGCAAGCTCTGCTGATATTAAGTAAATAATATTTCCACAGTTACCACGAATAGTTTCTGCTTCTTCTTTACCATATACTTGATTTAATTGGGCATAGTTTTGAATTATCATAGTAAAACGCATATGTCTTGAACGAGCTGCTGTAATCATAGTTGTCATATCTTTTAATTTAGGCATATTAGCAAACTCATCTAATAAGAAGTTTGTTCTAACTGGAAGGGCTCCCCCATTTGCTTGAGCAACATCAATTAATGTTTCATAACATTGTTTTAGTAGTATTGTAACAAGTGGATGATAAGTTGTCTTTTCATCTTGTATTACAATAAATAAAGCTGTTTTTCTCTTACCAATACCAGCTAGATCTATATCACTATGACTTAACATTTCTGATAAATTTTCACGAGAAGCAAAAAGTTTTATCTTTTGTCTAAATACTGATAAAATACTTCCTTTTGTTTCAGTTGGAGCAGATATTGTACTAGAAGCATTAATTGAAGCAGCACTAGCTGGATCTTTAGCATCAAAGTATTCTTTTATATAAGTACTAGATCCAAACTTTTCTTCTCCAACTGTTGTCATTAAACTAACACTATTAAGGTTAATTTCTTCTTCTTTAGCATCTTCAAATAAACCAAGTACTACACCTGAGAAATAATCAGCACTAGTTTTTTCCCAAAATGGATCAGCATTAGCGTTAGATGAGTCATATAAGATATTTAAAGCTAAGTCATCAAGTAACTCTATTGCTTTATCTTGATTACCGGACTTATACATATGGTATGGAAGTGTTAAAGGATTCCAACCACTACCTGCTTGTGGATTACGAAAGTTTAATACTTGAACATCATAACCTTTCTCTCGTAACATAGAAGCAGTACTCTCATAAATCTCACCTTTAGGGTCAGTAATAATCATAGATTCACCATTTTTAGCAAGTAACTTAACAGTTGGTTTAATTACTGTTTGTGTTTTACCAGAACCAGTAGCACCAATAACTAATGTATGATACTCACCATTATCTACCCAGGCTTCATTTTCTTTAAGAATTAAAGGAACTCCACCAGCACTTGCTGTTTCTGCTTGTAAAGGAACCATTGTAAGTTCTTGTTGAATTTCTTTATCCTTAGCCCATCTAGAATAACCCTTATCTTTCTTTTCAGTTGTAATACCAAACCCTTTTTCCATCTCAAAGAAATAAGATTTAACACTAGCAAACATTCCGATTAAAGAAACTATATAAATTAAAAGTGTCATCCATAAAAATTTAGGTGTAAAAGCAAGAAATGGATTAAAACCACTAAACACACCTTCTGTAGTAAGTGTATGTAAATTAACAATTCCAATTGCAATAATATATAATAAAAATAATGCAAAAACTCCAAATATAATTAAATCATCTTTATCTGCCCGAAATTTTAATTTCATGAAAACCCTTCTTTCTTTTTTTGAAACATATTATAACGTAAATTAAGAAAATATTCAACCATCTAAATTATATCACTTAAACTAAATAATGTCTTTACTTATCAGTACAAGATATTATTTTTTGATATTTTTTATTTTTTAACTGATACATCTCTATACATTGTTTTTTATCACTATAATAACCACAACCAGTAATTATTTCATAAGTACCATCACCAGTTATATCTACAAGATAAGCAACATAAGCTTGACACATATCATACATTTTATCATAAGTTTCTATATCTTTTTTTAGTATAGAAATATTATTATCTTTAACCATAAAGATAAAATTAAATACATCTTTAGGACTTCCTGTAGTAAACACATTAGATATAATAAATAACTTTTCTTTTTTATTATCACCATCTAAATCGAAGTTAATTACATTTTTAGTAGTAAAATCCATTGTAACAATATTATTATCATCTAATACTTCTCTTATATATTTCTCATCACTTTCACTTACTTCTTCTAAAATAAAATCACCATATTTATATTTTTGATTTGTTTTAATAGCAAAGATGTCAACTCCTTCTTGATTAATAGGATTTCTATCTTTATCAAAGATATACCATCTATCATTATATAGAAGATAATGGTTACCTAAAAACTTTCCATCCTGATAAATATCAAAAGCTTGCCAATTATATTGTTTTGTCTTAGTCATGTTATACCATTTACCATTTTCATAGTACCACTTAGCATCAGTATTTACGATAATTGAAGTTTTATTATGCATATCTTTAAAATGTGGATAAACAAAGAAGATAAACATTACTACAAAATAACTAATCAAAAGAATTAATAATACATAATATCTAGTCTTTTTTTCTTTCATGTTTTATCTTCCTTTCTATTTTTTCTTAAAGCATTGAATCATAGATGTTCTCTTATAGTCATATTCTTTCCACAAGTTAGTAGCTTTACTACCTGGATCTAACATTTTAACAGTAGAATCACTAACACTATCAACTGCTACCCAGTGCTGACCTTGTCCACCTTTAACTTCTACTACACAATATGTATTAGGCTGACTAATTTTGTTCTTAATAACTTTTAATTTATCATCTTTAGATAAACCTGACAAAGTTTGTTTAGATGAGGAATCATAAACAAAGTTAGGTACAGCTTTACTTACATTCTCCCAGTACAAGTTACCACCTGAATCAAAGCCACCTGTTTTATTCATTGCTTCTACAAAGGTACCTGGATTAAAGTTACCTTTTAAAGTATTACCAGTAGGTAGACTATCAATAGCTCCACTTTTAGCAATTAACATAGAAATACTAGTAGCAAGACAGCCAATATTACCAATTGATCTAGAACTATCAGTTCCACCGCCTAAAACTACATCTTTCCATCTAGAATCACTTTGTTTCCAACCTACATAACTACCAGCAGAACTACCATCACCAGTAGAACTATCAGTACAATCACTATCACTAATAGAAGCAACTCCAGGATAATGTTTTAGAATTATTTGTGTATAATCAAGTCCTTGATTTGCCATATCTTTCCATGCACTCTGGTCAGTTCCTACAAAGTTTGTCATATACACTCTTCCTTGACTATCAAGTGCTACTTTTCCAGCTACTTCACTAGCCCATTGTCTTCTTTGATCATTTTGTGGAATAGGATTTTTATGAGGGGTACTTGCCGTTGTTGTACCACTATGCATTATATGATTTTGATTACTACTAGAACCATTAACACTACATCCTCGATCTGGATCACAGTACACCTGATCAGTAACACAATTGGTTATCTGTAAAATCCATTGTCCATTTTCTTGAGCAAGCTTTCTACCACCATGACCACCACTAGCTGCAGTAATAGTAAGAGCATAACTTCTTGCAGCTATAAGTTGTGCTTTATAAGCTTCTTCTGGAGCATTTTCAGTTTCTGCATGTGCAACACCTAAAACATACTTTTCAAATGGCACTAATTCTTCCCCTTCAATTGGTTGACCATAGGTACCATCACACATATCTCCAGCAGACATAAGTCTTACCATAATATCACTGGCATTAATTGTATTACTTTTAACCCCAGTACCATACTTTTCTGTATTCATTCCTTTTATGTCATATGTACAAACATCACCAGTAGTACCTGTTGATGAAGTTTTATTTCTATTTTTATTATCGTCATAATACTTTAAGATATCAAACATATCATCAACATATCGTTTATAAGTTTCTTCACTTTTTCCTGGTATCTTACTAGGAAAATAATTATTTTGTAAATTTTCTTTAAAGGTATCTTCACTAAAACTACCATTCTCATCAAACATTAAATCTGCTATTTCCCTAATCTTTGATTTAGTCATTTTTTTATAAGTATACCCTTTTCCATAATTAGAAAGTATCGTATAAACAGCTCCTATATACTTAGCTTCAAAACTCTTACCATCCTCACTATACTCATCTTGGACTTCTTTTATCCGCTCTTGAAACTTCTTTTCAGCTTTGCTTGCTTTATAACTATCGTTATTATCAGCAATTCCAATGGCAGAGGTAGTATTAAAAACCAATAATGGTGACATAGCCATGAAAAATATCATCAGAGGTATTAAAGTAATAACAACCAATAAAATCAACTTAGCAATAGGAGACATTTTAAGAAAACCAGCAGCTAAATAAGATAAACTATCTCCCTTTGATTTTTTACCTCTCCCACGTGAGACAGATAAACCGCCTTGATTTTCACTAGCATCCTGTTCTTCATTTTCATCATCTTCATCAGTATTATCTAAAAACTTAGGTTTTCTTGGCAAAAAGGAAGGGCGATTTCTTCCAAAATCATTATTATCATTATTATCATTATTATTATCTAAAGATGATTTATTTCCTCTTTTATTTTCATTACTTATCTCTATATTTTCTCTCTTAGGAGGTAATTGGGGACCCTTATTAGCTCTAATATTTTGTAAGACATTATTTGTTTTGTTTCTTACTTCCATAAGTTTCTTAGCTTGTCTACCACCAGGAATAGCATCAATTATCTTATTTTTAGCAACTTCTTTTGCTTTATCAAAGGTAGCACGTGGACCATCATCATCTAGTTTCGTTGGTTTTTTACTTAAACTATCTTGAAAAGAACCATTAGAGTGAGCAGCATGTGGAGTATCATGCTTAGGAACATTAAAAGATGAACCATTTTGATTATTTGGCACACCTTGATTAGGATTATTATTACCTAATTTATTTTGTCCATCGTTTTGGTTCATCTTTTTTCACCACCTAACTTCTTATATTAAAAACCTCCGCCATCACCAAATGACTCTAACTCTTCTTTGGTAACAACAACATTTATTCGCATTCGTCTATTTCCACAGACAAACAACGCTTCACCTTGTGAGTATCTTTTAATACTATCTCGTTCATTATCATTTAAATCAATTAATAGTGATAAATCATCAACAGCTTGTTTCTTTAATCCCATAACAAGATAATATGATGAGTTATCAAAAATAGCTTTACCTTGCGTAATAACCGCTCTATCTGAAAAATCACTTGGTTGTTGGGTAATTATTATTGTACCAGTATTATACTTTCTAGCACGACGTTGTACTTGTGCTAAGAAATCGGCTCCTAACTCGTTATTAGCACCTAATAATACGTGAGCTTCATCTACCATTAATATAGTATTTACACTAGTATCAAGACATAATCCCCAAGCAAAACGTAAGATATTAAAGAATAAAGCATTTTTAGTATTACCTTCAGAGTTCATTAACTCTTTAATATTAAATACCATAAAGTCACTATCTTTACGAATAGTAGTCTTACCATCAAAATAGAATTTAAGTTCTGTTACTAATGGTTTAACTTTTAATTGTAATCTTTGTAAGATATCTTTTTCATGTGTTTGTTCAGGCATTGATAAGATACGCCCTTTAATCGTTGCATATACATCAGTAAATGTTGGATAATCATTACTAGTAAAATGAGAAAAATCAGTATCAAAATCAATTCCAAATCGCTTATAAGTATCTTGTACTACTTCACTAAACATAGTAAGTACATCTTCTGTAATTGATGGATCATAATACCTCATAAAAGCTTTTAATGATTGTAAAGTTCTTGTTAAAACAGTATAACCAAGTCCTTGTTTAATTTCTTCTTCATCAGCATCAATAATAACTTCAAGGGGATTAATCATACCAAATTGTCCACCTTTACCTATATCAACTGTATCTCCACCAAAAGTTCTTGTAATTTCTTCAAGTTCATTTTCTGGATCAATTGCCACTATCTGACAACCATTTCTAATATGACTTCTAAGTACTAATTTAGCAGCCGTACTCTTACCACTACCAGAAGTACCAAGTATTATCATATTAGCATTATTTCTATTATTTTCTTTTCTTATCTGATATAAGAACTGATTAAATAAGATAACACCACCAGAGAAATCAACTCCAAGTAAAACAGATAGTCCAGGATCTTTTATACTATCAAAGATAAATGGATACATCGCTGCAATAGTTGGAGATGGAATAGGAGTTCCAACTCTTTGTTCAATGTCCTGTGATGGAAAGATTGGTAAAATACTCTTTAATACTTTTTCTTGTTCAAAGCGAAGTGAAATAGCACGTAACTCCATCGCATCTAAATAGTTCTTAACATTAACTTTTTTAAGTTCAAGTTCTTCTTTAGTATCAGCAGTAATCATAATATGCATTTGAAAGTCAAAGATTTTAGATTGACTTGATGCAAGCATAGATACAAAGTACTCTAAGCTCTCAGCATCTTGTCTAATCTTCTCTTTAGCTGTCTGATCTTTTTCCTGACGATACTTTTCTCTTAAATCTGCTATTTGTCTATTAATCATCTTAGACATCATACTAAAAGGAACTGGTATATGTTTAATAACAATTTTAATACCACTCATAGAAGTAAGTGTTGATAAATAACCAGGTGAGATATATTTAGGATAAGAAATAACTGTTAAGATAGTCGCATACTTATCACTAATAAAGAAATCACTTGGATTAAAATGTAGTCCCTTAGGAGCTATCTGACTCTTTAAACTTATACTCATAATGGCATCACCGTCCCAAACTCAGTAGTTTTACCTCCATTTAAGAAGTTATCTAGAATTAATCTTAAATCATCATTACTAACTTGAGAAGCATTAAGTCCACAACTAGCTAATCCATTTATTAGTAATCTAATTCTCTTTTGTAAGTTATCTGGATTCTTATCTTTAAATAAGATGTAATACTCAGTATCAACAATACTATTATTCATAAAAGTATTACCCTTTTCTATATCTTGCATAATAATCTTACGAATAGCAGGAGATGGTGTATCATTATATAAAAGCTGTAACTGTGACATATATACAGATATATCAACCGGTCTATCCGCTACCACTAACCAAAATTCAAAATCAATCATATTATAAAAGTTTTTTAAACTAATCAAGACATTATCTTGAGCCTGAGCATCCAAGATAAAGATATTACGAGGAGCTATCTTAACTCCAGTAACTTTATTTTTATCACTACAGACAATCATACCATTTTGAATAGATTCAACTGGTAACCAATCTTCTGTATAAGCACTACCTATTTTTTTTGCCATCTGATACACACCAACCCTTCCACACATATCTTTGTCTATTTGTTAAAAAAGCATAACACTCTAAGATAATTGTTAATATATTATGATAATTAGGAATAGGAATAATTAGAAAAGTACAAATACCAGCAGGAAGCATAACAAGTACTACCTGCATAGTATCATTCATTGGCATACTAACTAACAATACCAAGGTTAAAAGTATACCAACTCCAAAGAGAATCAAATCAAATCCTCTAAATATTCCTAAAAACAATTCACCTTTTTTCGTATTAGCTGGTATTAAATAATTCATAAACTAGTCACACTCCTTTTCATATTAAGGTCTAGGACCTCCAGGACCAGGGCCTCCACCAGGTCCAGGACCGCCACCAGGTCCAGGACCGCCACCAGGTCCATGCCATTGTGATGGTGAACCTGCGCCTTGGGGAGCAAATGGATTATCATGATAAGTATCATTATCTACGTCTTTTGGAGTTCCAGGATTCCATCTATTTTCAGTTCGTTCACTAGTTGGATCATTCCACTTATCATGACTACCCCAAATTCTATCAGCAACAGTCTGGTGAGCTGTTCGACCACGACCTCTAGCATTATACATATCACGTCTTCCTTCGGCCGTATTAGTCATAGGTCGTTCTCCAAATAAACTTGGACGATGCTCCTCTTCAAAGCTTGGATTAACTCGATGAGTTTTAGCATATTCTTTACCTTCATCCCATTTCTTTTTAGCTTTAAAGGCAGCAGATGCTGTATCATTCATTTTATTGTACATATGATTTCTAATAATTTCATCTTGTTGGTCTCTTGAACCAGTCAAGGCTAATCCCTCTCTACTAGCATATTGGGCACGTTCATAGTCATTCATATTACCTTGAGTAAATCTTTCATATAAATCTTTAGCTCTAGCTGCTTCTGCATCTGCATTCTGTGAAATTTCCTTAGCAACATCAAGTCCAGCAGCTGTCACACCATAACGTCTAGCCATTCTTATATTGGCACTACGTGATAATCGATCTTGAATCCTATTTGCAATTCCACCACGAGCTTTAGGATCTCCTGTTCTAAGCTGGGCAGCAAGATCACGCCCTGCAGCCCAACCATGTGGAGCAGGCTTTCCTTGAGCAGCAGCTTCGCTAGCGGCTCCAAAAGTTCCCATAGCAGCAGCTCCAGCTCCAGCTAATCCTGCACCACCAAGTAATGAAGCAGTTCCCGCCATCATACTTGAAAGTCCAACATTTCCCATTGGTTTTCCTTTTATTCCTAAAATATCTTTAATAAATTGTGGAGCTTGTCTCATAAAGACAAGAATACCTAAAATTATAAAAATGAAAGCTACACCTGATGTAAATGTAAATCCTTGAACATTACTTCCAAAGATATCAAGTCCACCATTCATTATTATTTGAATCATAAATAAACCAAAATATACTATAGCAAGTCTAACAAATAAATCAACATATGTAGAAATCAAAGATTTAGTCCAGTTATCAAAAGCTCCCCCTCCTTGTTTAGGTGGATTAATATAAGAAATAATCGGTACAGGAGCAACAAGTCTTAAAACAGCAAGTTTAATAGCACGAACAGCTATATCAACAGTAAATCCCGTTATAATTAAAGCCATAATCAGCATTACTAATGCCCCAATAATTGGTGTATATTCAAAAGCATATTTTTCATCTGAACCTCTTCCACAAGAATCATTTATATGGCTTAAAATAACTTGTGGATCAACATTTTCTTCAGCATAATGTGATTCATTAACTTCCGCTGCACAAACTGTATTTGAACAAGGATCATCATCTGAAGCGTAGTCACAAGCAGGAAGAGTATCATCATTTACATTAATCCTTACAAACACTTTTAAAACAGTTGACGCCATACTATTTCCTATATCACTCAGATTATTAACGTCCATATCATCAGCATCTGCATTTGATGAAGTACCCAATATCAATTTAGCAAGAATATTTTCAGATAATATTGAATCCTGTGCTTTATATAAGACACCAAATAAAATTCCATGATCATTTATATAAGCATTAAGACTTTTAGCAGTAGCATTTGGAATATTTATTGGTATAACAAGAGTTAGCATAAATAAAGCTGCCACTATTCTAGTAACCATTTTACCTGGTCCATTTTTTTGATCTTTTACAACATCTGGGTTTATAATAATATTTAAAATTGACATAGCTAGTTTAAATATCATTAATATTCCTAGAATAAGTTGAATTCTTGAATAGAATACTTTGATAACATCGCCACTTATGATAGTAGCATTAGCAACTAAGAAAAACACTTTATAAATTCCGCCTAATAAAGTAGTAGCAACCCCATCAAAAATGGTACAGAAACTACGTAAACCATCATGGAGAATACCTGGTTCACTGTTTATCATTTACATCAACTCCTTTTTATTTTAAACCACAAGTTGGGTCGTTTATTCCATTTATTAGTCCAAGTAATAATTCTACAAAAGTAGGTACTAAGAATAACGCTAAAGCAGCTACTAAGCGAATAACAAGTCTTGATTGAGCTTTCTTAAAAGCATCTTCTTCACTTGAAGCTATAGCTTTAATAAAGTCTAGCGCACTAAGTAAGACAACTAAAATAGGTCCTGCTATTTTAATATAATTAAGTAATTTCTGAAGAAGCCAACCAAAACTCCCTTCTGTTTTAGTATCTATCAATTGACTACAATTATCATACTTTTGATTAAGGCCGTCTAAAGTGGCATTGTTTGTATAAGTTTTAGCATCTCCTGTATCATATTTAGCTTCTGCAGCGTTATATGAACCATTTTCAACATCTGATGGTCTAGTAAATTGAAAAATCCTAGTAGTACTAGTATGGCCACCATCAGCTTTCATAAATAATTTAGCTGTTGAACATTTACTACTCCAATATGTATCATAATCAGAAGGATTAACAAGAAAATTATACGTATTAGCACCATAATTAATATTACCAGTATTATTATAATTAATATTCTTAGCACTGCCAACCACTTTACCTCTTACCTTAAGTACAACTGAAAAGGTTCTTACTCCATTAGTTTCATAAGTTGAGAAATAAATTCTACCATTAGAAACATTTCTCATCTTCATTTCTCTATTTTCACAATAGGGCGTACGTTTCGAACTATTAGGGTCAGTACTATCAGGAGTATTTGTTTGGTTAGCATTATCAATAGTACTCTGATTACCATTTAAAACCATATTGATAGCAGAAATACCATAGCTATCTTGATTAACAAATTGTAATGAAGGACAATTATTTAATTTTTTATATGCTTTATAGAAAGCTCCATTTGTATCAAACATCTTCTTATATGTTAAAGTATGAGTTCCATCTAAATTAACACCAGAAACAAGAGTTGCTTCCTCTTTAGATTTAGACTTATCATTATTTACAAATTTTATTTTACCTTTCTTTACTGTTCCATCATTATATACAGTAATATCAAACTTAGCTGATTTTAAAGTACCAGATAAGCCTAAAGAATCAACATCCAAGCTATAAGTACATGTTCCAATCTTTTTCCCTTTAGCCAATACATCACTAGGCATCAAGAATACAAAAGCTATTAGTAATAAGGCTATAATATATATACTTTTCTTTTTCATATAATCCTCCACCAAAGTAAAGTCTAAGAAATAGACTAATCAAAATAATTGTATCAAAAAAAAAGAAAAATAGCAATTTATACTTTGCTATTTATTCAAACTTTTATTTGGCATGATTCCAACAATTACGCCAATCAGTAATACCCGTCGCATCTTTTCCTGCCGTAGTAGCAACCATCGATAAAATAACATTTACAAGTGTTACAATAAAGAATACTGCTATAGCATAAATACAACGTTTAATAAGTTTACCTTGTGCTTCTTTTACTTGTTTTTCATCTGACGCAATAACAGCTTTGGCTAAATCAAGTGTTCCAAGAACAATTAAAATAATAGGAATACCAATTTGTAAAATAGGAAATACACCTTTACGAATAATTTTAACTAAAAACATAAAACCATGGCAATACTTGTCACTTACAGGATTAGCATCTCCTAGTACTTGTACTAAACTTAATAAATTCATATCAATTTCTCCTTCTTAACTATTATAATATAAAATTTAACATTATTTGTCAATTATTAACGTTTGAATAATCCAAAAATCTTACCTTCATCTTTTACTTCTTCTTTATTTAAAAGACCAAGTTTGGTTAAAAAGTCAGCAATTACAGGACTTTTTTCTCTATCATTTAATGGAGGAATATTATAAAAAACCTTAGTTCTTCCTTCATATTCAAAGTCCATTACATCTTTACTAGTTAATAAACTTTGATTTAAGACAATCTTCTTTCCTCTTAATTCTTCAAATATCTTTCTATTTCTTCTCATCAGTTTATTGAGTTTTATACTAGATGGTTCTAAAAGATATAGTACATCTCCACATACACCATCATTATCTGAATCATTTAAATCAATAAGAATTACTGAAGCATCTTTATGTTTAACAATTTCTGTAATTAAATTAGCATCAGTTGTCGAAATCATATTTTTATCATTAAAATATAAAAAATCATGTCTATTTATTTCTAGTGCTAATACACTCATTCCATAAGTTTGTTCAAGTTCTTTCTTTAACATATAAATCAAAGTAGTTGAACCTGCATGATCTGTAATATTACGAATACCAATTATTTGACTACCACCTACAACTTTTTCGTTTATCGTACTTGATAAATCATTAAGTTGCTGAATATGTGCTACATCTTTATAGGTATTGGGATGTTCTAAACAATATTTAACTCCATCCAAGTTGGTAGTAAAGTTATAAATTCCCATTGAAATAATCTTTGATAAATAACTACTAGATGTTGAAAGCGAATTATTAGGAAGAACTAATATTATCTTTTCAGCATCTAATCCTATAGATATTTTTTGAATATTTGTAATATTATCATAATTTTCAATAGCAGTAACATCAAGAATCATCCTAGCATAAAAGAAGTTCTTAAACATGGAAACAATTTCCTCTGCTGTATGAACTCCCTCTACACTTTTCATCACGTCTATATCAAGGTGGGATAACATCTCTCTAGCTTCATTGGCAATTATAACGTACATATTTATCCCTTCCTTCTATCTAGTCATGGCTTGGCACCCATTCTTTGCATATACTGTTTTAGTATCACCTTTAACAGATAAAAAGTCAGGCAAACCAGTAAAAATTCTATTAAGAATAGGAACATCCATATTTACATAAGTCTTTACAGTATAGTAAACCCCGCGATAAGTAGCATCATCAGAGGTAATTCTATTGTTTCCTGTATTATCAAAGCACTTAATACAATAACCATCTTGACCACTACAATACCAACCATTTTTAGTATTGTTATTTCTAACTTTTTGTTGTTGTACAGAGGAAAGACCATAACCAGCTGATGTAACATAATTATGGATTAGTTCAGTTGTTTTACTATTTTGACTAAACCCTTCCCTTTCCTCAACAATATTAATTATTCCATTCTTGACACGAAAAGCACGAGTATAATTGACAGAGTATGCCATATACCCATTAATTAATATAACAAAGATTAATATAATTTGTAATGAAAAAACTCCACCAATTGCATCACGCACTTTAAATCACCTCTTTATTATTTAACAGTACCTTGTGACTGAACATTTTTATTCCATTGTTTTTGAATGTTTGGCTTAATAACATTTGGCCAAAACCAAGCAAAGAAAGTCGTAATTACTCCAATCAAAACAATAGTAACAACTGTCATATTTAATTCACCTGTTGCTTCCTTCATTTACACATCTATCTCCTTCCTATTATATACTTCAATTATAACAAATTTTTTTCCATTTGTAACTACTTTTTTATAAATATTATTAAACCATCATTGTCATCATAGAAATCAATATAACTCCCATGACACTTACACCCGTTACAACAAGCATAATCATAGTTTGTTGCTCCATATGATTAAGTCTTTCTTTATATTTAGTCTCACGAGCTTTTGCTTGTAAATTAGACACAGTCTTTGAAAACATTAAAAGTCTTTCTTGTTTTTTTTCTTGTCCACCTATTCCTAAACGATAAAGTAAACGCATCATTCGCATAGAATCTCTTACTGGATATTCATTAGCAAAATCCATATATGGTTGAATAGATGAATCACCTGCATTAATCTTTTCTATCATATTCTTAAGACCAGGTTTAAAAACATCTGGAGCATCAGCTATACTTTTACCAATAGCTACTGGTACTGTATAATGTTGAATTAATATTTCTAACCCTTTTAAATAATATGGTAACATTATATCTATTTCATATAAATGATTTTTATAATATTTTTTTAATCCCATATATGGATATTTAAAAGCTACAAAACCAACAATCACGGCTGCTAAAATATTAAGTAGGCTTATTGAATTAAGTGAAATAAATAAAACTACAAATATCGTTACTACACCAATATTAATTCTTTTTTGAAATAAGACATTACTATCAACTTTATCACCATATTTTGAAGCTACTAAGAAATCATAATCATCTTCTCTTAGAATATTAAAGTACTTAGTATTATCTTTAATAAACTTATCTTTATCAATAGTGTGATTATATAGTAAGACTCCTATAATTATTACTGCTACAATAATTACTTCCATATCTATTCAACCCCCACATTCTCATTATAATATTTTTCTCCTTTAAGAAGAAAGTATGCATTGAAGATGATGATTCCATGTAATATATATCTTACATAATTTTTATCTATTAGGGCTAAATAGTTCTCACGACCTAACATATACTGTACAAGCATAACTAACAAATATAAGATAACACCATATCTCAAGAATTTCTTATGAAACTGTGCCCTATCCATTCTATCACGATAAACACTTTCAACTAAAGTATCGATATCAAGTTGCATGTTTTCTAAACTTTCTCCTGTATCCCTTGCTCCTTCTTTAGTTATTTGTAGGAATAACTGATGCATATTTTTAACTATATAATAGGGATACTTTTGATTCATATATTCAATTGCTTCATCAATTGATCCATTTTCATAAGCCATATCAATCATTACATTAACATCAGCTAAAACAGGATCTTCTAATACTCCTGAATCCCTAACACCTTCTAAGGACTTAACGAAAGACTGAGTAGTAGCAAATTCCATAATAACGTTAGTGGTATAAACTTGTATTTGTTCAAAGACAAACTCACTATAAATTCTTTTACATCTTAAGAATGCAAGATATGGAACAGATAATATTGCTATTATTACATATGCTATACTAACTAATAAATTATAAAAGTATAAATATGTTACTATTCCAGCAAATCCACCTAAAATAACAATTTGCATTAGATATTGTTTAGCTGTAAACTCTTGTCCTAAATCCTTTGCTTTTTCCCTAACTACTTTAAACGAATAAGGGGCAAATCTATTATATAAAGTTTCTACTTGAGAAGTTATATATTTAGTTACATTCTCTCCTTGATAGTTTCTATAAAGAATAACTGCAACTCCAATTAAAATTAATAAGAAAAGTACCATACGTTTCCTCCTTCCTACAACATCTCATTTGGAAATGGAATTTTTGGTAAAGATATTTCCTCTTGACTAGTTTGATTTATTAAATTATTAGGATTAATAAATGTATTTGTATTTGGAACTTCTACTTGTCTTAATTCATCGTCCATATTTTTCATTGAATCATTATTAGTAATTAAATTACTAATATCTATATTTTGATTTTCTAAATATGCAAGCAAGTTTTCACTAGGCATATTCTGTACTGGTTTTTTACCAAATGTTTTTTGATAAAGAATATGTGAAATTGGTTTATTATTTTCATCTACATAAAATTCTACTACTTCGTCGACTTCACGATGGAATTTTCCATATTCTTTACTATAGTATGCTTTGATATGGACGCCTAACTGAATATAACGATAAATTGTTGTTAAGAATTGATCAACATCTATATCAGTTTCCAAAAGTGAATATAAACGATAAGGGATAGCACTAGCTTTATCAGCATGGATTGTTGATAAGATATTATGTCCTGATGAAATTGAGTTTCTAACTGCTGTTACTGCTTCTGCACTACGTACTTCTGAAAGTAGAATCCACTTAGGATTTTGACGCATACAAGTTACTAAAACATCAGTATAACTTGCTACATTATTGGTCTTCATTGCTACAATATCTCGATGAGGAAATATCTTATCTAAGTGAAGTTCTAGCGTATCTTCTATTGTAATTATTTTTTCATTTTCTTTAGTATGACTAGCTAAATACTTAACAAACTCTGTTTTACCTGAACCAGTTTCCCCACAAACAATAATATTGCAGTGCCCTTCTACACATTTTATTAATATATCGTGTATATTGGCAGTAAAATAATCTTCTTTTAATAATTTTTCTTTTGATAATCTAATCTTGGCTGGTGTTTTACGAATAACAGCTGCTATTCCATTAGTAGCAATTGACTCATGTACAAAGTTTAAACGGAGTTCTGCACTTTCAGCATCTAAGAACGGTTTAGCATTATTGAATGTTGTTCCCATTACATTAGAACACTGAAAAGCAAGCTTTTCCATAAAGGCATCATTAAGTCCCGTAACCTCTACTCTTTTTGAACCATAAGTTAGAGAACGAATCCATACTTGTCCATGATTAGAATAAGAAATATCCGTTATATCATCATCATCTAACATTGGTTGTAAAACACCAAAGTCTAATTTATCAAAAATAGATTCGTTCATTATAATTCCTTCTTTCTATTGAGCAGCTAAATCTGCTTCTGTCATGGCAGTTACTCTATTAATAAAGTTCTTTAAATCATCATTAGATATTTTAACATCTCCAGGTTTTTTCTCTAAACTTTCATTTGTTGGTACTGGAATAATTTCAGAATCATAAGCTCTTAAATATGATGCTTTACGAAGTAAGATGTGATAATCTTCTGGTACTGCAAATATTATTTGAGCTGGAGTTCTATTTTCTTCCGTATTAGCAAATACAGATTGACCATTACTATCATATACACCTAAGACTTTAACATTTTCTAATAATTTACCTACCATAATTTTATCATTATCCTCAGTTACTGTTTGATTATTATCCACATGATTCATAACTTTTAAGTAAATATCAATGTAATTACCTGGAACAATTGAGTTACTATAAGTACTTGACATATCAACTTCTAGGTTATATAAAACATAATTTTTTGGATAATCTAAAATAATATTTCCTGGAAGTGCTTCTTTGCTTACAACACTTCTTCCATAAAATATACTTCCTTCTGGAATTACACTATCTATAGCAGAATACATATCTACTACATCTGACTTTTTAGTAATAGCATCACCTTTTAACATAGCTGGAGGTATTTCCATAGTTCCTATCATATCTTCTGTTATTTGGGTACCTGGATTAATTGTTTTTAAAGCATAAGGTACGCTTACCGGATTAATTGCATTTTTAACACGCATATTATAACCAACATACAAAACTATAATAGCTAGTACAACTCCTACTACAGTTACCGTATTTTTATTGGCAAAAAACTTTTTAAATCCTACACTAATATTATTCATTTTTTTCCTTCCCTTCTATTCTAACTAGCTGCTAAAGCTTTTGTATAGACTTCATCTATCTGACTATAATCTAGCTTTCCACTATTTACTAGTTTAGTAGTTAATACATTTTCTTTATAGTTTGTTTCCATAACACTGCTTATCTTATTTGAAATATTTAGATTGTCTCCATTAAAACTAGTTGCAGTTGATGAGTCTATTTTTATGGTTACTTTAGGTGGTGTTTCATTAATATCATAAAACTTAATATCATATTCCCTATCATTGGAAACGTTTTGGGCTAAGCGGCGCACAAAACTTTCAGCAAATTTTTCTTTGTCCATTCTATATAGTCCACCGCTTAATCTATAATACCCAATATCTATTGCATCTACCATAGCTGCTTCCGTTGTTTCTTTTAATAAATAGTAATCTAATTCATTTCCTGTTTGATAACTTGAAGCTATATTAATTACTCCAAAGGTAAACATGGCAAGCATTATAATACCAACTAATAACATTGCTTTATTCATTATTAATTACCTCCTTGTTGATTACAACTTCTTGAACTTGTTTGGTTGTTACATCCTAGCAATCCACGTTTAGTTACTACTTTTTTACCAAGCTTGTCTAATAGTTTACTTCTATATACTGTAACGCCCCAAGTTCCTTCACCATTTATTCTATTAACTGGTGAACCATTATTAGAATTGTTATAAGTTTTACCTTTATTATAATTTCTAATCTTGGTTATTGCACTCTTAGTTAATTTAATATGATAATCTAGATATTTATTTTCCTTATCTTTATCATATACTGTATCACCAGTAGTTTCTATTGCTTTGACTAGTGTTGATGGATCAACTTTATAATTTCTATTATTAACATTCTTAGCTTCATTACTCCAGTTAAATCTAGGTGTACGATTAGGGAATAAATTAGATAAGTTAACAGAACGAACTTTTACTTTAGAAATAATATTTTCTCCATTACCACCATTATTACATTTACTTCCTGTACATGGAGTACAATTATTTCCGACACAATCTTTAGGAGTACAATTATCTCCAACACAATCACCAGTATCAGGATTTTTTAAAGCATAGAAACATGAGAAATCAAAATTCCATTTACTATAACCATAATTTCTTATTGTACCTTTAATATTGTATTTATTAATCTTCTTTGGTTTTGCTACTTTATTAGTATCATCTATTTTATAGTCATACCAATTAACATTAACTTCTTTAGTTGATAGATTTGTACAATAAGAGTTTCCTATTGCTACATAGAATGGTAATTTATCTTTAGTAATTTCAACTTTAGTTTGACCAGTTTTTACATTAATATAATTTTTAGGGAATGAAAGAGTTGTATGATAATCATAACAAGTATTTCCATTCTTACAAGCTGGAATACCAGATAATTTACATGAGTTTTTATCATCACAATAAGCTTTATAATCACTTGAGTTTTTATCTAAGTTACTGCAATACTCTTGATTTTTATTAGCACATTCACCAGTTATACACTTACCATTTGTATTTATTATCATAGTTTTGTTATTACCAGTTACTGTACTCTTATTGTTACCACTTTTTCCTTGATCAACTTTTTGATAAGCTTTATATGAATTTCCTAGGTCATTACCAGTATTTTTACTAGTCTCATCTACTTTGATTGTATAAGTTGATGTTGCTGTAGTATAGCAAGACTTGCTTGACTTAACACAGCTTTTCTTTTCATTAATATATTTTTTTAGTTCTGCTTTATAAATCATATTAGCTTGAGTATTAGTTACAATTGCCCATTTATTACCAGGATATTTATTATTACCTTTTCTTATTATGTTAGTGCATTTACTTGAAACGCTACAACTTTCTCCACAGTTACTAGTAATAAATGAACTACCACCATCATAACTTATTTGATGTCTTAGTAAAGAACCTGCAGATTGATATTTATTATTAGCTTTATCCTTTAAAGTACCTGTTGGAACATATCTATGAATTCTACTAGTTCCTGGATAATGATATTGACCATTTAATTCTTTAATTGTTAATTTAGTCTTATCAATTGATGAGAAGTAATATGGACTTATTTTACTTAAACAACCACCACTATTCTTTAATGTATAAGTTCCATTAGTTAAATCATATGAATAATATCTATAAGATGGATACCATTCATATCCTGCTGTTAAACCATAATAACCACCTGGTAAAAGTTGCTTAGAATAATAAACTTTACTAGCTAAGTCATTTAACTGGGCATCATTCATTGATCCAGTTGATGCTAAATATGAATCTGTATAACAAGTAACTTTAGTAGTTCCTACATTTACTTCTCTTAACTCAGTACCACTTAACATTTCTGGTTCAATAAAGGTATTAGAACTTTTCAATCTATTTAAATATTCTTTAGAATCTTTAGAACTTTCTTTAGTCTTTTTTGTAGTAGTATCTTTTTCATATACTTTAGTATAACATTTGTTAATACAAGCTTGAGTATACTCTCCATTATCACATTCTTCTACACAACTATCAAATTCATCATTTGGTCCCCCCTTATCAGTTCCTCCAGAACAATAACTTGGAGAAATACAGCCCTTATATCTTGTAGGTTTTGTACCTGTATATTTAGAAGAACAAGCTACTTTTGTTTTAATGTCAACAACATAGCTGAAGCACATTCCTGCTTGAGTGATTACTGGTGGATCTAGTGTAACAATAGCATCTTCTCGACAAGTAGTAGCACAATTATTAGTAGTACTTTTAGTACTAGTATAAGTATATTTTTTAACTGTCTTACCATCATTTTTACCATGATCACAAGTTAATTTATTAGCTTTAGATATATCTGTTATTTTAATAAAACTACTATCTTGTAAATCATCAAGAGAGGCATCTGAATCTGGTAATAGACCAAAATCACGTTCTAAAGCTTTTGTTTCTTCATCATCTTCTACTGTCGTTTCATCTTCATTAGGAACAAATGTATAAGTTTTTTTAACAGTTGCACAATTTTTAGATGTTGTTAAGTTAGCTGCTGGGGTGAAATAAAAAGTAACTGTTGTATCCGCATAACCTTTATTTTGATCAGCTACAAGATCTAGATTAATATTACCATTAACATCAGGTTCAGTTAACCCAGTTGGTGTATCATTTTCAGTAGATGAATTATTTACATATACTTTTACATAATTCAAATATTCCTTTTTTATAGTGAATGTAATAATATTATGTGCCTCTTTATAAGGATAACCACTATATTGTTTAAAATAATTAGACATATAAGTATTAGTTGCCGGACAGCTTTCAGCACTAGTTAAAGTAGGAACTGATATAATTGATATAAAAAGTACAGAAATTACTGCAATTATACTAAACTTCTTCATTTTTAACACCTTCTTTCATCCTTTCTTCGATTGGCTTATAGTTCTTATTAATTTCAACTTTACTAATATTATTTTTTTCATTATCTCTTACTTTTCTTGCATCTACTACAAAACTATAGGCATTTCCTCCATAAAATCTAGTACAAGTAATTAAACTAAGAAGTTTATCATCCTTATTAACATCAACATCAATATTATACATACTTGTTTTTTTAGCTTTTTCTATATATTCTTGTTGTTCACTTTCTGTGTAAATATCTTTAAATGATGCTGATTGATCATTTTCTACTAGGGAAACAGCATATATTTTATAAAGTGCCTGCTCATTATTAACAGTATAAGCTATATATTGATTATCACTAATAAACGATGGATATATAAAACTAAGTAGTTGTTCAAAGCCACTCATATTTTTGTCATTTATTATTGGCTTTCTTGATACATTTCTTATATTGTGTGATATATAACTAACATGATTACTTTTTAAATCAGGATGAGCATATATCCAAGCATAATTATAGTCTCTTCTATTGATATTCGTATTGTCTGTTACTTGTATAAGTGGTAAATCAATATTAGTCCCTTCCACAGTTAACCAGCCAACTACACTATCGCCATACTTTTTGGCCTTGTTAATTTCTGTTGTTTTATCTTCTAATTTAAGCTTGCTACTTTTAGGTTGTATGCTTATAAAATAGAGGATAAAACTTAGAACAAAGATTAAAATAATTAAATAAATATACATTTTTTCTTTTTTATTTTTCATCATACTACCTCTCATCTATTTTGATATTTTACATGAACTAGTTACACAATTTCCTGATTTAACATAGACATTTTTATGAAGATAAGCTTTAATTTTTACTCCAGCAGTTCTACCCGTTTCTTTATAATAGAATGCTGTAGTTCCATCCATGTCTATCATAGTCTTATTTTCTTCTTCTTTTGAACCATCAATTAGCCAATAAGCCATTTCCGTATTATTAATTGATCCACTAAATAATTCAAAGACGGAAGGAATCATTAACTTGCCAGTATATTTTTTAGTTTCATGTTTTCCTTTGTATGTTACTTTTTCTTTATATATAGGGACAATGATATCTTTTTTAACAAAGTAGTTAGTATCTATATAGTTTGCTAAAACATTATTAATTTGATAAGCAATATTACCTTTTTCTTTTGGATTATATATTTTAACATTACTATTTGTATCGTAAGAAATATCAGTATCAATACCATCAAGCATTAATGGAAAAGTCATTATAACTTTTGTAGTACCATCTGTTTCTTTGCCAGCAACAATATAATCATAACCAGCATATTCTATACTAGTACCTATATCTAATTTATTTACTTTCATGTTTCTAGTTGCATAAGTTTCTGTACCAATTAAATAAGGTGAATCAATACTACCATCGCCAGATAATATTTTTATATTTTTCTTAAGAGTAATAGCTGGTCTAATATTAAGTAAAATATCATCTTTATAAGATTCTTTAGCATTGGATTTTATTGACCATACCTTACTATTACTATCCAGATTATTATACCATGTTCTAGCCATTATTTGTAAATAGCTATTACTATTTTGATCAAGACTGTTATTATAATCTTCTATGGATAAAATTCCAACTTTTTTACTTGATGTATATTTATCACAATTAGTTTTAGATAGATTATCATCAGTAACTACATCATTACACCATTTAGTATCTACTATTAATTTTTTACTTTTATTATTTAGGGAAGCGTAGAAATAATCATTTAACCACTCATCCATATTACTACCATCAAACTTACCATTTTTTGCTCCGTAATCAATATTAGCTATAGGATCTTCACTTACAATAGTAACAGTATCATCTTTATTAACTTTTACTATTCTAAACAATATATTATTAAGTTTCAAATAATTATCAACATATTGTCCTTTATAATAATTATTACTACTAGTAGTATCATTCTTAACTACACTACTTAAATTTTCTATTACTTCTACTTCTCTTGTTACTACAGTTTCGTTATCTAAACTATCTGAAGCAGTATATTTTATTTGATACTTACCTATTTTATTGGTATCTACTTTGCCACTTATAGTAACATCGCTTACTTTTAATTCACCATCTTTATTGTCTTTTACAGTTAAAACTCCTGGTTCTTTATAAGTGTCTCCTTTATTTATAGTCATTTTTTTAGTTCCTTTTAAATTAATAATCGGACCAGTATAATCAACATTGCTATGTCTATTACCACATTTCAAGTGCGTGTAATAAGCATAACCTCCACCCTCATTTCTCATTTTAACATTACTATTTCTAATATCACAAATATTATTTTTAATACTTAATTCATCCAAATACTTTTGTCTAATAAGCACTTCAAGAGAAACGGTAGATACACGTCCCTCTTCTTTTGGTAAATTACGTCTATTTATTTCAAAATACCTTTTTCCAGCTGCACTTAATATTTTTTCATTATGCCTAAAAGCGTTAACAGGATAAATTACATAATTCCATAAAAGAAACAACACAGTAATTATAACTACCACTAAAACAACAATTTTTACTATTTTTTTCTTATCCATTTTAATTTCCTTCCTTACTTCTTTAAGTGATATGTATATTTTTTACCATTTACCGTATAAACCAAATCTATTTTTTTAGATTCTTTAAGAGTACTAGGCACTTTAAAGTATAATGCTTTAGTTGTATAATCTTTACCAATGGCATCTGTACAGTTCAAGGTATGTACCTTACCATTACTATCCTCATATTTAATTCTAGCATACTTAGTTGAAAAGTCAACAAAAGTTTTTGAATCAAAGTATTCGCTAATGTAATTTATTTGTAAAATATCATTATTATATGAAGATACAGTATCAGCATTTACTCCACAACCACTACTTAAACACTTATATGAATAATAAACAGCTTGGTTAGCTATTTGATATGATGTAATAGTAAAATCTTTTTTATCAATAGTCATTTTCTGATTAATTTTTTTTGTCTCTCCATTTGTTATTTCACGATAATCTTTTAATTTAAGTTTTACTTTTCTTAATAGAAGTGAATTACCAAGTCCTTGATAATATAATATATAGTTTCTATTCTTCCAGTTTTTATCTACTCTATAAATTAATATAAAGTTTTTAGTCTCATTGTTTTTAAAGGTAGCATTATCATATACTTTTCCATAACCAGCAAAATATGGTTGGTACTGTGGTAGTTTTTCCCCCTCATTATTTCTATTTACCAAACGAAATCTATCTATATACATATCTCGTTCTCCAGCTAAATTCTTTACTGATAATTTTATTATTACAAAAGAAGAATCTTTTTCGATTAAATCTCCATTATCTTTATTATTTGTTATATAGCTATCTTTTACTGTTATTTGATAAAAATTAGAATTAAAGGACTGATTTTCTCTATAGATTCTATGAAGTACTCCAAAATAATAATAGTTATAGCCTATTATAAGTATAACTAATAAAGAAAGTAAAACTCGGCAGATAAATTTATGTTCATAATAAAGGTATTTTAGGCTTCTTATTAATTTATTAAATAATCTTTTGATTTTATCTTTATCAAATTCAACATTTACTTCAAACTCTTCTCTATCTTCTTCCTTTATATCTAAATATTCTTTATCTTTTTGAAAGCCAAATTTATTAAGATCAATTCCTAACATTCTAATTATCAGTAAAAGAATTATAATGAACTGAGGAATATAAGCAATAAATAGTAAGTCTCTAGCTGCCATTATTTTAGTAATATCAGAAACTTCATTATAGTTCATAAAATAGTTTCTAATATAAAACATTATTATTAGTAGGAAGATATAATCAAAAAGTGGTAACAAGTATACTTTCCATGGTTTTTCCTTATGTCTTAACAGTATCATTAGAACAATAAATGTCAAAACACATAGAATGATAATAATCACTGGTAAAAAACCAACATAGCTTTTAATGGATTCTAAATCAGTATTATAACTTTCTGTTTTAATAAATTCACTTACAAAAGTTCTTAAGGCACTTGTCTTATAAAATATATAAAAACTAAGTCCTAATAATATAAGGTGAATTCTTTGAAAATACTGTATCAAAAATGCATAAGGTTTTCTTAAAATCATCTATTAACACTCCCCTATTCTCTACTATTTAAAGTATAGCATGAATATTTTCAGATGTAAATTATTTACAAATACTATTTTTTATTGTTATAATTATTTTTGAGGTGTAAGTTTAATGAAGAAGAAAAGTTTTATTCTTTTAACAATATTTATAGGTATTTTATTTCTAACTGGCTGTTCTAATAATTTAAATACAGTAAAAGAAATTGACTTTACTACTTTACAGAGTAAAATTGATAATAAAGAGTCTTTCATCTTAGAAGTTATTCAAACAGGATGTTCTCATTGTGAGGAATTTTCTCCTAGATTTAGAAGTGTTCTAAGTAAATATAATCTTACCGGATATTCAATCAATCTATCTAATTTAACAGAGGAAGAAAAGAGTAAACTTTATGATATAACTGAAATATCTGGAACACCTACTGTCTGTTTTTTTAAAAAAGGGCAAGAAGAAGTTATGAGTAAATTAGTTGGAGCAGTTAGTAATAAAGAATTAATAACTAAGTTAAAAGATACTAAATATATAAAGAAGTAGGACTAGTTTATTAAATACTAGTCTCTTTCTATTATGTACAGAAATTTATATACTAATAAAGAAAACTTGATTGAAATAATGGCTCTTCGAAATTCAGTGGGAAACTATTTTAAACAATTTACTTATATTTAAAGGATAAAAGTGGCATTTTAAAGTTTAAATTTTAATTATGCCACTTTTTACGCTTTCTAAAGATAGTTTTTTTTAAATATATAAAATACTCAAATTTTTTATATCCGAACCCCACTCTTTATTTTATTATTTAATTTCTCTTTAAAACCATTAGACAATCTTTTATCCACTACTATATAATCTAGCCAACATTTTAAATCATTCTTAGTATCTTTAGATTAACTATATCCAAAAATATTTCCTTAATTGATACACTATTTTTAAATCATCATTTATCATAATAAATCTTGTATAACTTACTAGGCATTATAACAGAAAAAAAGTGGAAAGAAAGCAATGCCTCTTTCACACTGAATTTCGAAGAGCGACTACCCTATCCTGTTATTAATCCATGATAAAAGAAAGTAGTTATACCATCTAATTGCCACCTTCCCATGTTAACTAAATACAAACTTAACATATTACTTGACAACATGGCTAGGCACCTACTTTCTTTTATCTTTGATACCTAAATTTTAACATACATTTTTTTGATTATCAACACACATTTTGCACTTAGCATCATGCATAAAACTAGATACTTTTTTCTCTATTTCTGGTAAAGCTCTCTTATCAATATTACTTAAGATAATAAATTCATGTAACATATCAATTTCTACTTTTCCAAAGATAACACCACTTTTAACTTTTAAATCACTAAACATATCAGGAGTAATACTATCAAAGAAATAGCCAACTACTACCCTATCTCTTCCTATAACTAATCTCTTATTAGTAAGAACAATAACACCTGTTCCTAGAATATTTAATGGATTATCATTTTTCTGAGCATAAAAAGCATAAAGTATTTCTTCATCATCATAAAGATGCTTTAAAACTATTTTACTATTCTTTTCAAGTCTCCACCCAATAGTCATAGGATATTTTGATCTAAATTCACTAAGTAATCTTCTTAGCTTTTCTTCATTATTCATCAAATCACCATTAATCTTTTATGAAATCATATTTTTTAAAGAATGAAACAATATCTTCTTTAGAAGTTAATCCTTCAATCTTATCTACTATCTTATTCTTTTGAACAACTAGAATTAATGGAGTACCATATCCTTCACTGAAATAGTCATCAGATTTAATTAACTTAGTATTACCATCATCATCAAGTTCATCAGTATTTAAGTAATTAACTGTAACTTTAGTTTCATATACAATATTTTTAATAATTGGATCTTCTTGTTGACAGTAATGACATGTTGGTCTTGAAATATAGATAATTGACTTATCACTACCTTTCTTAAGTGATAAATATTTATCAATATCAATACTATTTAATTCAGCTTGTTTATCTTCACTAATTTCCGTATCATCATCACCATTTGTTGTTGTATCCTTTTGATTATTATTTGTAGGTGTTGTTGTCTTACTAGATGTATTCTTATTAGATTTAACCTCTGATGCAAAGTAACTACCTCCAAATACAATAACTAATAATAATACTATAATAGCAACTGTTTTTATTTGTTCTTTTTTCTTATTATCCATCTTTAATTCTCCTCTCTAGCAAGATTATAACACACTTTATTTTATTTTGTCGAATATTGACTGTAAATTTTCATTGTTTTATCACATAAAGTTATACAGAAAGGAAGGCTCTTATGGATAGAATTGGAATACCTAGAGGATTTTTATACTACCGCTATGGTATATTGTGGAAAAGTTTTTTTGATGTATTAGAAATACCTTATATAGTTAGTGATAATACTACTTATAAAACATTAGAAAGAGGAAAAAATATTGCTTTAGATGAAGCTTGTTTATCCATGAAAATATTCTTAGGTCAAATAGATGAGATAAAAGATAAGTGTGATACTATCTTTATACCAAGAATTTATTCTTTAAAAAAGAATGAACAAGTATGTACTAATTTTAATGCTTTATATGATTTAGTAAGAGTACTATTTAATAAGAAGATACTAAACTATAATGTTGATGTAGAACACCATAACAGTGAGAAGAAAGCTTTTATTCTATTAGGAAAAGAACTAGGGTTTAGTTATTTTGAATCTAATAATGCTTACTTAATTGCTAAGGAAAAAGAAGAGTTATATCTTGATAAGCTTAAGAAAAGTGGACTAGAGAAACTTAAGTCTAAGAAGAAAAAGGTTCTTTTATTAGGACACAGTTATAACTTATTAGATTCTCTAATTGGCGGTAGTGTTACTAAGTATTTAAAAGAAAATGATATAGAAATAATTTATAGTCATGAAATAGATAGAAATATAATTGAAGATGAATGCAAAAGGATTTCTAAGACTGTTCACTGGACAATGAATAAAGAATTACTAGGAGCTTTTTCTTATTATAAAGATAAGGTTGATGGAATTATTTTAATATCAGCTTTTCCTTGTGGACCTGACTCTTTAACTAATGAAATGATTATAAGAAAAAAAGGTAATAGTAAAGTACTTTTACTTACTTTTGAAGAGATTAATAGTGATATTGCTATTATTACTAGATTAGAAAGCTTTATAGATATGTTGAAAGGAGGTATTCATCTTTGAAAAAGGTACTAGCTTTTCCTCAACTAGGTGATTATAAACATCCAATTGGTAAGTTTTTAAGAAGAGTTACTAACTTAGAAGTGATTGACACTCCACCTATTACTAGAAAGACTATTGATTTAGGTAGTAAGTACTCCCCTGATTCTGTTTGTATCCCTTTTAAATATAATTTAGGTAACTTTATAGAAGCCTTAGATATGGGAGCTAATGTTTTATTACAAGCAGGAGGAGGATGTAGATATAGATATTATGCAGAAGTACAAGAAACTATTTTAAAAGATTTAGGATATAACTTTCAGTTTATTCAAATAATTGGTGGTGATAGTTTAAATTTTAAGGAAGTATTTACTATCTTTAAGAAGTTAAATCCTACTCTTACCAAACGAAAGTTTATTCATGAAGGACTATCTACTCTTTTATATATTAATTATTTAGATAAACTAGATATAGAAATTAGAAAAAGAATTGGTTTTGAAAAGAATAAAGGTTCTTTTCTAAGATTAAAGAATAGATTTATTAGTGAATGTAATAATGCTAAAGGTATATTTGCTATTAGAAAGATATATAAAGATTCTCTAAGATATTTAAAGACTATTCCCATTAATAAACCAAAAGATTGTTTAAAAGTAGGTATTATTGGAGAACTTTATACAGCTATGGAACCATATTCTAACTATGAACTTGAAAAGACTTTAGCAAGTTATCATATAGAGATCAAAAGATTTACTAATATTAGTTACCTTTTATGGCAAAAGAAGTTTTTACTACCATTTATGAAGTTTAGAATTAGAAAGTACTGTAAATATACTTTAGGAGCAGATGGACTTGATAATGTCTATCGAATTAATTATTTAAAAAGACATCACTTTGATGGTGTCATTCATACTAAACCAACAGGATGTACCCCAGAAATAGGAGCTATTCCAATTATGATTAAGGAAGCTAAGGATTTAAATATTCCAATTACTTTTTTCTCTTTTGATGAACAAAGTGGTTTAGATGGAATAAAGACTAGATTAGAAGCTTTTTATGATTTATTAAATTTTAAGAGGGAGGGATAATAATGACTGGTTATTTAGGTATTGATATTGGTTCTATTTCTACTAAAGGTGTAGTAATTGATGAAGATGATAATATAATAGCTAGTAGTTATTTATGGACTGAAGGTGATCCAGTTAAAGCTGTTAAAAAGGTTTTAAAGGAATTAGAAAAAGATTGTAAAGATATAAAGATATTAGGAGTTGGTACTACTGGTTCTGCTAGAAAGCTAATTGGTACCATGCTAGAAGCAGTTAGTATAAAAAATGAAATAACTGCTCATGCTATTGGCACTTTATCTAAGTATCCTGATATTAGAACTATTCTAGAAATTGGTGGACAAGATTCTAAGATAATTTTACTAGATAATAAGATAGTTACTGATTATGCGATGAATACTTTATGTGCTGCTGGTACCGGTAGTTTCTTATCTAGTCAAGCTAAGAGATTAGGACTTGATGTTAAAGACTTTGGGGAAATCGCTCTTACTAGTAAGAATCCAACTAGTATTGCAGCAAGATGTACTGTCTTTGCTGAAAGTGACTTAGTTCACAAATTACAAATGGGGTATCAAAAAAATGATATAATCGCTGGTCTTTGTTACAGTGTAGCAAGTAACTATTTAAATAATGTAGCAAAGGGTAAAAAAATAGAAGGTCCTATTATTTTCCAAGGTGGAGTTAGTAAAAATATCGGCGTAAAGAAAGCTTTTGAAGATTTATTAAATGAAGACATAATCGTTGATGATAACGGACATTTAATGGGAGCTTTAGGTAGTGCTATTCTTGCTAAGAAAAGTGGAATAAAGAAGAAGTTTAATTTTAAAGTACGGGATGCTAAGTTTGAAACCAGTGGTATCACTTGTAAGGGATGCCCTAATCACTGTGAAATAATTATAGTAAAGAAGAATGGAAAAATACTAGATACTTGGGGAAACCGTTGTCCAAAAGGGGCCTTAACAGTAAAAGAATAACTGAAATCGGCTCTTCGAAGTTCAGCGGTAAGCTATTTTAAACAATTTACTTATATTTAAAGGATAAAAGTGGCATTTTAAAGTTTAAATTTTAATTATGCCACTTTTTACGCTTTCTAAAGATAGTTTTTTTAAATATATAAAATTCTCAGCCTAAAAAACTCAAAATTTTTATATCCAAACCCACTCTTTATTTTATTATTTAATTCCTCTGTGAAACCATTAGATAATCTTTTATCCACTACTATATGATCTAGCCAACATTTTATAACTTACTAAACATTATGACAGAAAAAAAGTGGAAAGAAAGCTATGCCTCTTTCACACTGAACTTCGAAAGTGACATTAATTTTCTTCCCACTGAATTTCGAAGAACCATCTTTTTTATAATATTTTTCTTTTAGTTACAAAAAAGTTAATGTTACTAGCTTAGTCTTGGTGTACATCCCTTATCACCAAGCATAAACTTTTTGTGATCAACTGTATCCCATGCTGGACAATAGCAGAACATATCTTCCATGTTTGTTACATTTGATGTATTAAAATTACTTACATCTAAACTTGTTAAGCTGATACAGTTGTGAAACATAGAGTCCATTCTTGTTACCTTT
>FR901061.1 GCA_000438295.1 Clostridium sp. CAG:451 | reverse complement strand
ATTACTCCTGATGGTCTTCCTGTCTTTGTATTTGCTGACGTACTAGCATTATATACTTTAGGTGCCATCACCTCTTCTTCTTTATCACCATTTAATTTAGTTAAATAAAGTTTGATATTTTTACCATCCATCTTTTTAGCTGATGATGCTGTTATATCTTCTGCTGCTATTTCCCAGTTGATGTTTTCTGATCCTTTAATTGTACCTTTAATAGTAAAATCAAAGTATTCTCCAGCTGTTAATCTTACTTTTCCTGTGGCATCAGTAGTTGGTAGAGCGTTATTCATACTTATTGTATTAGTTGACTCAGTATACTTCATAGTAATTGCTCCTGTTGTAATAGTATTTTCCTTCTTACCTAGTCCTACAAACTTAAAAGCTGCATAACTGATTCCTACTATCATTAGAACTAGTATTAAGACAAGTCCGATTGATAATAGTAGTTGTTTCTTCTTATCCATTTTCTTCTTTCACTCCTTCTATTTTATTTACACTAAAAAGCAAGATAAGATTAGTCCTATCCTGTTATTAATGCATGATAAAAAGAAGTGATTAATCTGTATAAATTGCCATTCCTGTTAATCATTTGTAAACTTGACACATCAGTTGACATATACACAGTTAATCACCTCTTCCTTATCTTCAATTAAATGATAACAAATATTTGCTAGTTATTCAACCATTTTCGTTTGTAAAATAGAAAAATCTATAGTACAATAAGATTGTGAGGATTCTATGAAAAGGATGATTATCGCTTTAATAAAATTATATCAAAAAACACCTGGATATTATCATGCTAGCTGTCACTTTTATCCAACTTGTTCTAATTATATGATAGATGCTCTTAATGAGTATGGAACAGTTAAAGGACTATATCTAGGAATAAAAAGAATCTTTAGATGTCACCCTGGAGCTAGCTTTGGATATGATCCAGTAATAAAGAAGAAAGAAGGAGTAATTAATGAAAAAAAATAGACGTTTATTTTTACAAATAATAATATGCTTAGGATTAGTCCTAACCACTTGTGCATGTAGAAGGGATAATATGGAAGATATATCAATTATCACTACAAACTATCCTAATGAATATATAATATCAAGCTTATATGGAAAACATGCTACTATCTCATCGGTCTATCCAGATGGAGTTAATACTAAGACCTATAAAATAACTAATAAAAGAAAAGAAGATTTAGCTAGTCAAGATTTACTTATCTATACTGGTCTAATAGAGAGAGAAAGAAACTTAGCTGTTAAACTGCTTGATTATAATAGTGATTTAAAGATAATTGATAGTTCTTATGTCTTAGAAGATAATAATGATACAGAAGAGTTATGGAATGATCCCTCATTTATGTTAATGATGTGTCAAAATGTAAGAATTAGTTTAAAAGAATATGTAGAAAATAACTATTTGAGAAAAGAAATTGATAAGAATTACGAAACATTAAAGATAACAGTTTCTGAGTTAGATGCTAATATTAGACTAGCAGTTGAAAATGCACCTTATAAAACAATTGTTACTTCTAATTCTGCTTATAAGTTTCTAGAAAAATATGGGGTTAAAGTATATTTAGTAAATGATGATACATCTAGTAAGGACTTAAGTGAAATTGATACTTTAATCAAACAAGGTAAGATTACTAAGATATTTAACTATGAAGAGGATAAAACAACTGCTAACGTACAAAATATTATTAATAAGTATCCTAACACTATTTCCTTTGTATCATTTAAACACATGAATTTATTAACAGAGGAAGCTAGAAAAAACAAAAGTGATTATGTCACTTTAATGAATCAAAACTTGGATACTTTAAAAGAAGAGTTATATCACGGTACTAGTAATTAAGAAAAAAACTACTAAGAGTCAAATCCTAGTAGTTTTCTTTTTATCTTTTATTTGCTATTTCATCATTTAATAGTTTGATAAACTCATCCAAACTAACAGTAGTAGTTTCCTTTTCACCATGTAATCTATAACTTACTGTTTTATCTAATTTTTCATTATCACCTAATATTAGAATATAATTAATCTTTCTAGTTTGAGCTTCTCTTAGACGGTATCCTAACTTTTCATTACGATCATCTAATTCTACTCTTATACCATTCTTAAGAAGTTCTTGATAAACATTCTTAGCATATTCTAAATGATGTTCACTAGATACTGGAATAACTTCTACCCCAACTGGTGCTAACCATAATGGTAAATTACCTTTAGTCTCCTCTAATAAGAAGGCTATAAATCTATCAAGAGAACCTAATATAGCTCTATGGATAACAACTGGAGTTACTTTTTCTCCTTGTTCATTTATATAAGTTAAATTAAATCTTCTTGGTAGTAAGAAATCTAACTGAATAGTTGGAATTGCTACTTCATTACCAACAGCTGGTTTAATTAAAATATCAAGTTTTGGTCCATAGAAAGCTGCTTCTCCTTCTGCTTCTATAAAGTCTACTTTTAAATCTGTTAATACTTTTCTTAAAGCATCTTCTGCTCTATTCCACATCTCATCATCATCAAAGTATTTTTCTTTATCATTTTTATCTCTTAAAGATAATCTAAACTTATGTTTAGTTATATCTATATTGAAATCTTTATATACTTCAATAATTAAATCTAATACACCTTTAAACTCTTCTTCTATTTGTTCTGGTGTACAGAATATATGTGAATCATTTTGAGTAAATGATCTTGCTCTTTCAATACCTTTTACTGCTCCTGCTGCTTCATATCTAAAGTCATTAGCTATTTCTGCTATTCTTATTGGTAAATCACGATATGAATGAAGTCTATTACCATAGATAACCATATGATGAGGACAGTTCATTGGACGAAGAACATATGCTTCTTCATCTAGCTCCATTTGTGGGAACATATCATCTTTATAATGATCCCAGTGTCCAGATGTCTTATATAGCTCTACACTACCAAGATCTGGTGTATGGACATGTTTATAACCATGTTCTACTTCTTTTTCAGTTATATAGTTTTGAATTGTTCTCCATAAAGTATAACCATTAGGTAACCATAGAGGTAGTCCTCTACCTACTAAGTCTGATAACATAAATATTCCTAAGTCTTTACCTAGTTTTCTGTGATCTCGCTCTTTAGCTTCTTCTAGTTCCTTTAAGTGAGACTCTAAATCTTCTTCATTCTGGTAACATACACCATAGATTCTTTGTAGCATTTTATTCTTAGAGTCTCCCTTATAGTAGGCCCCACTACACTTTAATAATTTAAAATGTCTTAATTCTTTAGTAGAAGCAACATGTGGTCCACGACAAAGATCAGTAAATTCTCCTTGAGTATAGCAAGTAATAACTTCATCAGCAGGAAACTCATTAATAAGATCTATCTTATAAGGATCATCTTTAAACATTTCTAAAGCTTCTTCCTTAGATAGTTCATGACGTACTATTCTTTTATTACCTTTAGCAATCTTTTTCATTTCTTTTTCTATTCTAGGTAGATCCTCATCAGTTAAAGTCTTATCTCCTAAATCTATATCATAATAAAAGCCTTCTTCAATAACTGGTCCTACCCAAAACTTAGCCTTTGGATATAAACTCTTTACAGCTTCTGCTAATAAATGAGCACAACTATGATTAAGTGGCATTAATATTTTATCTTCCTTTATATTTTTCATTTTATCTTTCTCCTATCTTTTAACTAATATTTTTTCTTTTTCTACTAAATCAAATACTATTTGATCTCTTACTGTTTTCTTATCTTTAATTTCAACAGCTACTCTATCACCAACATGATAAAGTTTATCTATTTTCTTATCATATAGTGTTCCATTAACTGTATTAATTTGATATCTACTACTTCTATTAATAATACCTGGTATTAAATTATCTGTTTTAAAATAAGCCATATCTTCTCTTAAGAAGTTTAAGTTAGCAGGAAGTACTACTCCACTAAACTCTTTACTATATTTTTTTAGTAAATAGAAATTAACCTCATTTTCCACTTGTTCTGCTTCTTCTTGCTTCATTGATAGCTGTTCTGTTATTACAGATAAGTTCTCTTTAATTCCAGTTAAACTTTGATCATTTCCATTATACCTTAAAACCTCGTTTAGGAAAAGATGATTTAATAAGTCACTACCTCTTCTAATTGGTGAAGTAAAAGTAGCATATCTTGGCATTACTAGTCCATAATGACCTATATTTTGATCACTATAGTAAGCTCTTTGAAAATTCTTAATAAATATTTCTGAAAGCATTTTAATTTCTTCTTCGCTTTTACCTTTAGTAACTGTTAAGAAAAATTGTTGCATCTTAACAGGATCATCTAAGTTAGGAATATGCTTTATTCTTTTATCAACTTTGTTAAGATCTCGTTCTAAATTCTTTCTTTTGGAAAAATCTGGTCCTTCGTGATTTCTATAAACAAATGGTATGCCTAGATAATAGGCAAAGTCAGCTACGGTTTGATTTGCTAATAACATGAAATTTTCAATCATCATAGAAGCAGGTCCTTTGAATCGTTCATTTATAGATAATGGATTACCTAAATCATCTATATCAAAGTTAATATCTATTTCTTCTAATCCTAACATTCCTTTTTCTAATCTTTTGTTTTGTAAAAGATTAGCTAAATGATACATATTTATCAATGTTTTATAATGTGGTAAATATTCAAGTGGTTTATCTTTTCCCAATAATAAGTTATCTACCTTCTCATAACTCATTTTTAAATTACTTCTAATAATACTTGGAAATATTTCAAAGTCTTTAGTATTACCCATACTATCTAAAATTACTTTTAAAGTTAAAGCATATTTGTCTTCATTAGGATTTAAGGAACAAGCATTATTTGATAAGATGGTTGGTAACATTGGTGATACCGTATTTGCTGGATAAATAGAAGTAGTTTTGGTAAGAGCTTCTTCAAATAACTGCATTCCTGGTCTAACATAGAATGATACATCAGCAATAGAGACATACAATATGAAGTTATCTTTTTCCCTTGTTAGAGAAATAGCATCATCTAAATCTTTAGCATGATATGAATCAATAGTAAATGTTTCTAGATTCCGTAAATCTCTTCTTGGAAAGTTATCTTTACTTATTGCTACTTTTTCTGCTTCATTAAGAGCTCTTGTTGAAAACGAAGTATTAAATCCATGTTCTAACAAAGATGAAACTATTACTTTTTCTATTTTTGTTTTAGCATTAATCTCTTTTTCTATATTTATTGTATATTTATCATCAACTTTAGTTAAACTTGCTAATACTCTTTGTCCTATTTGGTCCCTCTCTCTTGGTTTTTCTTCTATTTCAAAATATTCAGTACCAACAGGAGACCATTTCTTAACACCATTTTTTTCGATACATTCAAAGACATGTTTATCATGCTTTCTCTTAATTATATCTTTAACTTCTATTTCTTTAGTAACGCTATTTATTAAGATAGTGACAACATCAAATGGATAAGCACTAGCTGTCTTCCCAGTAGTTACAAAGTATTTATGATTATCTTTTCTTAAGAACAGTTTGTTGCTATCATAATCTCTTTCTAAAGTTCCTTTTATCAAGGATATACCATTATGTTCTTCTTCGTTTATTTGTTTAACAACTCTTACAATATTTCCTTCATGATACTTATTATGTTTAGAATTTTCCATCTTTCTTTTTTGAACAAAAACCGTATCCCCAGTTTTTACTTTTTCTATAAATTTATCAGAAAGATGTATTCTTATACCATTTCCTAAATCTACATAGAGTCTTCCTTTATTAGATTGTTTTACTACTCCATGTTTTAAATAGAAATCTTCTGCTACTGGTAAATATTTATTATCCTCGGTAAGAATTAACTTTCCTTCTTTTTCTAGTTCATATAATGTTTTAGAAAGAATCTTTTTTTCTTCTTCCGTTAATTTTAATATTTTGGTTAATTCATTCACTCCAACAGTCTGTTTATTTTTTTTAAAGTATTCTCTTAATTTCTCTTCCAGCATATTTTTTCCCCCTAAACAAAAAACTCCTATGAATTAATCATAGGAGTGTAAAAAACACGGTACCATCCACTGTTTTACTTAATTTAGAATAACGGTCAACCCGGAATTACTTTTCATAATTCTACTTATAAAGGTAGTAACAAAGTATTTCTTCTTCATTTACACCAACCATGAAGTCTCTAGCTAAGTTTAATACTTTATCGTGTCCTTCACTCAAACATATTAAAATTAGTAGGCATAAAGAGGGAAAAAATTGATCGGAGTACTATTTTTCCCTCTTTACACCTACTATTAAGTAAGTGCGAGGAGCTTACAACTTGATATAAAATTTATGGATATCACATCGTTTTAAGATAAACACAAGTTTATACTCTATCGTTGTAATAACTCCTCAAATCAATAGTATCATATTTTGTCGAACTTTGTCAAACTATTTTTTTTATTTTTTTAGTGAGCATACTGAATAGTCTTTTCTACTACTGCCTTTATGTCTCTTTCATTGAATGGTTTTCTAATAATATCAACTATTGGATACTCAAAAGCTTTAGCTACTAAGTTGTTATCTCCTACTCCAGTAATTATTGATACAGGAATAGAATCAAATAAATTGTTGTCTTTAAAGTATTCTAATACTTGGAATCCATCAACGTTTGGCATATTAAGATCAAGTAACATTCCAACTATTTTTTGTCCATTTGTATTATTTATCATCTTTAAAGCTTCTTCTCCATCGCCTGCCATTAAAACTTCAAACTGTTGATCAAATATTTTTAAAACAAAGTTTTTAATAACAGCTGAATCATCTACTACTATTAAAGCTCTATCTTTTTTAGGGGTTACAATAGTAGTTTGTACTCCAGCACTTTCTAATCCTAAATATTGTTTTACTAAGTGTACAATTCTATCTAGTTCTAGTATTAATTCCTCAAAGTGTTCTGTTACAAAGTAAAGATTATTTTCTTTACTAGCCATTTCATGTTGATAAGCATAATTTGCAAGTGCATCAAAACCAAAGTATTTAGCATCACTCTTTAGACCGTGAACATAGATAGAATAGTTAGCCATATCGCCACTTTCTTTATAAGCTTTAATTTTATTTTCTTTCTCATTAATATCTGCTAAAAAGTCACTTAGGGTACTATCATAAGTTGTCATATCTCCAAATAATTCTAAGCTTTTAGCTACATTTACTCCATTACTAGTTAGTAGTGTTACATCTCTCATTTCTTATCCTCCCTTAAATATTTATCTAAAATAACTTCTAACTCTTCTTTTTTTATTGGTTTAGCTAAATAATCATCAAAACCAACACTTAAGTATTTTTCTCTCATTCCAGAAATAGCATTAGCAGTTAGTGCCACTGTCTTAGTATGAAAGTCTTTATTCTTCTTTAATTCTTTTAAAGTTTCACACCCACTCATCTTAGGCATCATATCATCCATTAGAATTAGATTATAAGGTACTCCCATATTAATTCTATCTATAGCATCAAATCCACTTGCTACTTCATCTACAAATAAATTATACTCTCTTAATAGTCTTTCTGCCACTTTAAGATTAAGTTTATTATCATCTACTACTAAAACTCTTTTTCCTTTATAGTTACCTTTTACTACTGTTTTTTCTTTAATTTCTTCTTTTTCTTTAGTAGCAACTATCTTTTGATCAAGTGATACAGTAAACTTACTTCCTTTACCATAGATACTTTGAACTACCATTTTTCCATGCATTAATTCAACTAGTTTTTTAGTAATAGCAAGTCCAAGACCAGTACCTTCAATAGTAATATTTTGCTCTTCATCAAGACGTTCAAATTTAGTAAATAATTTATCGATTTTATCTTTTTTAATTCCTATACCACTATCTTCAACAGAAATAATTAATCTACATAAATCTTTATTTATATTAACACATTCTACCGTAAAACTAATATAACCTTCATTAGTATACTTAACAGCATTAGTTAATAAGTTTAAAACTATTTGTTTTACTCTTGCATAATCTCCATACAAAGTAGCTGGTATATCACTACTAAAACTTGTTTTAAATTCTATTTGTTTCTCAAATCCAAGTCTTCCTCTAGTTAATACTACTAATTCATCAAATACTTTCTTCGGTGAATAAGTTGTATTAATAATTTCTAATTTATCAGCTTCTATCTTAGAAATATCTAATATACCATTTACTATTTCTAATAAACTATCACTAGCCATTACTATGTCTTTAATATCTTCCTTAGCCTCTACTGGTATTCTCTCATCACTTTGTAAAGCTTCTGAAAATCCCACTATAGCATTAAGTGGAGTTCTTATCTCATGAGACATATTTGATAAGAATTCTGTCTTAGCATTACTAGCTTTAATAGCTGACTCTTTAGCTATATTAATCTCTTCTATCAGTTTAACATCAGGGTTTTCAATTGTAAAATACATTATCATATTAATATAAACAATTATAGCTGGTATTACTATTAATGTTGGATTATAAACTCTAAGTAGCATAGCTATTATTATAAAGATAAGAAAGAAAAGAAATGGAAGATTTTTTTTATTCTTAATTTTCTTATAATTCTTTATTAAAATAATTATATTTACTATTACATAGAAAGAGGATATTAGAAAAACAAAAGTTGGTCCAATACCTGTAACTCCCATCACTTCTTTAGTAGAAATTATATTAATTGGTAGCATAAATTCGATAAGAATAGCAATTATATCTAATGTTAAGAATATCTTTTTCGCTTTATTATATTTTTCTTCATCTAGATAAGTAACATAAATTGTATATAGACTAAGTAATGTTGGCCACATTATATAATGAATAAAGTCTATTTTATTTAATCCTTTTACTAAATACATATTAACATCATCTAGAAAATAATAAGTTATTATAAGCTCTGCTAATACTAAAATTATATCAAAGAAACTACTAATTAGCATAAAACCATATAGTTTAGTTTCTTTACTATCTATTCTACTTTTAGAAAAGAATAGTATCATTAATAGTACTATACAAAATAAGCCACTAATCGTAAAGTACATACTGCTCAAAACTCTACCACCTACCTTAACAATAAGAGTATATCACAAAATAGTTTAGTGAACAATCAAAAAAGTAACTAATCATAGGGTTAGTTACTTAGTTTTAATATTTTTTTCTTAGGAGTAATACCTGGTACTAGTTTATTATTTTCATCTAAACAATATTCATTTTCTATTTTACTTCCATCATTACTTCTTAAGAATTTTTCTTCTTTTAAAGAGTCATATGTGAAGCCAAAGGCTTTATATTTCTTTTGATAAGTATGATTTAGATAAATATCTTGATCAATATCAGATAAAGAAGTTCTATTAACTCCATTATCTTGCCAAATTTCTCTTCTGATTTTCTCCATTTCTGTTTGAATTTCTAGCGTTTTAATGATTATGTCATCACTATTACTTATTGATAATGGTTTACCAAATCTAACTATTATTTTTTTATATAGATCAAGTTCTTTATCACAAAGTCTTGGCTCTTCTATATACTCTAAGATAGTTGGAACAACAGGAACACTAGTTATAGCTGAAATCATTGCTCCTCCTTTTTTAATATCATGCATTAATTTAAAAGGATGTAAGTTCCAAGTTGCTTCTCCAAATATTACTAAGTTTTTACCCTTTAACACTTTAGCTGAAGCTAGTAAAATACTATTATTAGCTGACTTTTTACTATTTCTATCTAGAAAGGTAGCATCCGCTAGTTTAAAGGTAGCAATAGAGAAAGGATTTAAGCAGTCAGTCGCAACCATTACAGTTGTCTTTCTCTTTAGTCTTTCCATTATATTATACATTGAAAATATATCATGAGCAGTTGAATGATTACAAAGAAATATTGCTTGATTCATATCAAGGTTTTCTACTCCTTCTAACTCTAATCTTTCATTATAAAAATCTTTCATATATAAGTTAGTAACTACTTTTTGTCCAAAAGAGTAATTATTAATATCGGGTACTACATTATCAATACAGTATCTTTTTAAATCTTTATAATATTCTTTTCTTGCTGATATGCTCATTTTCTTTTCTATATTGTAAGGTAGTATTACTCTATCATTCATTTATTTGTCCTTCTAATTCATCGGCTAGATATGACCTTACTTTTCCATCTTCTGTTTTAACCTGATAAAGATTACCAATCTTTAAGACAATAATTCCTTTTTCTTTTGTCTTTGATATATATACATTATTACCTATTTCTAAGCTATTTGAATCATTATCTTGTGTTGTATTTTTAACAATATATCCCATAATACCTCCCTAAGCTAATATATCATAATTTTATTTTTAATTAAAGTAAAAGCACAAACTAGTTGCACTTTATTTATTTAATACTGAATACCCCATACTACTAAGTGTTTAGCGTCTTTTCCACATACAACGCATTTATCATCTATTTTCTTTTCATCTTCTAAGATACAACGAGACTTAGTTCCTTTGATTTCTTTCATTTTTAACTCACATGCTTCATCACCACACCACATGGCTTTAATAAAACCAGGTTGAGTATCCATTATCTTTCTAACATCATCTAGATTATGAGCTTCAAAGGTTAGTTTTTCTCTTCGCTCTAAGGCTCTTTGATACATATCTTTTTGAATAGTATCTAATAAATCACTAACAGTAGAGGATATATCACTATCTGCTTCACAAGTGATTTTTTCTCTAGTATCTCTTCTTGCTAGAACTATCTTATTAGCATTTAGATCACGTTCACCTACTTCAATGCGAACTGGTATTCCATTAACTTCCGCTTCTGCAAACTTAAAGCCTGGACTTTTTTCTGAATCATCTACCATATAGCTTATCTCTTTAGCTTTTAAAGCATCTACTATTTCATCTATTTTAGTATTAACTTTATCACTATCACCTATTTTAATAATTGCTACTTTAACTGGTGCTATTTTTGGTGGTAATACTAAACCAAAGTCATCACTATGAACCATAATTAAAGCTCCAATCATTCTAGTAGTAACACCCCATGATGTTTGATAACAATAACTATCTTTATTATTTCGATCTTTAAAAGTAATATCATATGCTTTAGCAAACTTATCTCCAAAATAGTGACTTGTTCCAGACTGAAGAGCTACTCCATTATACATTAAAGCTTCTACTGTCAAACTATATTCTGCTCCAGCAAATTTTTCTTTTTCAGTTTTCTTACCAGTAATAACCGGAATAGCTAAATATTCTTTAAATAGTTTTTCATAAATACCAAGCATTCTTTTGGTCTCTTCTTCAGCTTCTTCACTAGTTTCATGAACAGTATGTCCTTCTTGCCATAAAAACTCACGGCTTCTTAAAAATGGTCTTGTCTCCTTTTCCCAACGAAAAACACTACACCACTGATTATATTTAAGAGGAAGATCGCGATAGCTTTTAACTACTTCATGATAGTAATCACTAAATAATGTCTCACTAGTAGGTCTAACACATAATGGTTCTTCTAACTCTTTTTGTCCACCTTTAGTAACCCAAGCTACTTCAGGAGCAAATCCTTCTACTAATTCTCCTTCTTTTTCTAATAAAGACTTAGGTATTAATAAAGGCATATAAACATTTCTATGACCTGTCTCTTTAAACATTCTATCTAAGTTTTTTTGAATTTCTTCCCATAAGGCATAACCATTAGGTTCAAAAATAATGCATCCTTTAACACTTGAATAAGTAGCAAGATGAGCAGCTTTTACAACATCAGTATACCACTTAGCAAAATCTTTATCTCTTTCTGTTATTTTTTCGTTTTTCATAATTTTTTCCTTTCTAATGAATATAGAATATTCCCATATAAATTAAGAATGCTAAATAAAGAATAGAAACTATTACTCCATTTACCTTTTCAAAAGTAGCACTTTTATAGTCAACTCCTGTTGCCATCATCATTAATACTCCCCCAATTAATCCGCCAATATGAGCAGCATTATCAATTCCTGGTACTAAAAATCCTAAAGCTAAGTTTAAAACTATCAACGGTACTATCTGACTCTTAATAACAGTTCCTAAGTAAACTCTGTAGTGATAGCCAAAGTATAACATAGCTCCAAGTAAACCAAAGATTGCTCCACTGGCTCCCACACTTACGGTTGTATTGTGGAAAGTTATGGACATCAAGGAAGCAGTTAAACCACTAAACAAGTAGATGAGTAAGTATTTCCATTTACCAAGAAAACTCTCAAGTTGAATACCAATTATCCACAAAGCGTACATATTAAATATTAAGTGAGCAATATTAGCATGAATAAAGGTTCCTGTTATTAATCTATAATATTCACCTTGTCTAATATATGGTCCAAAGACAGCTAGTTCTCTAAAGATATTATCTGTCTGTCCAAGTAAAGCTGGCACCACAAATAATAGTACATTTATAAGAACTAAAAGATAAGTTATAATCGGTTTCTTCGGTCTAAATACTTTATCCATCTGCTTTTGATCTTTATGATTATGTTCATTAATCTCATCTGTTATCTTAATAAACAAATCTGCTCCTTTTTCTTTATTTCTAGAAATATTTTTATATATGTCAGGATAAGTCTCTAGTAACAACTTATCTTTTTTAACATCTTTTTCATCAGTTACACAAGTAGCTACTCCATTCTTTGGTAGTTCTTTACTAAGATCAACACTACTTCCTAGATTTAGAAAAATACTTAGTGTATTTAACTTGAAAGAAAATGTTTTCGCTTTTATCTTCTTTACAATTCGATTAGTCTTAAAAACATCAAATTTATATTGTTCATCATTATGAATATGATGCAAAACGATTCTTACTATTTCACAGTCTTCATCTAAGTTTTCTAACCAAATTTCATCTTCTACTCCATTTAGAATTATGGGGGTATAATTTCTTTCAGTTATAAAATAATGAAGTAGTTTCATTGCTATCATATTAGTATCATTTATTTCAAATATATTTTCCATCTTTTCACATCCTTCTTCATCAAAGTATTATACACGAATTTTTCTTAATTCTCAACACTATCGAGTTCATCTAAATAAGCTTTAAACTCTAAAGGTACATCTTTAGTAAACTCTAAATGTTCTTTAGTTATTGGTTCTATTAATTCTATCTTATAACTATGAAGCATTTGACCAAAGCTAGTTGTCTTTTTACTAGTTCCATAGACTGGATCATTTACTACCGGATGATTAATATAAGCTAGATGTACTCTTATTTGATGAGTTCTTCCTGTATCAAGTACACATTCTATTAATGTTTTATTTTGATATCTTTTAATAACACTAAAGTGCGTAACCGCTTCTTTTCCCCCACTTACTACTTTCATCTTAAGTCTATCTTTAGGATCTCTTCCAATAGGAGCATCTATTGTTCCTCTATTCTCTTTAATAACTCCTTCTACTAAAGCAAGATAAGTTCTTTTAACTTCTTTTTTCTTAAGCATCATACTTAATGCTTCTTTAGTTTCTTCATTCTTTGCTACTAGCATTAACCCACTAGTATCTTTATCTAAACGATGAACAATACCTGGTCTTAATAAATCATTAGTTAAAGGATAATCTACTAATAGTGCATTTACTAAAGTATCATTTAAATGCCCTGGAGCTGGATGAACAACTAAACCACTTTGTTTATTAATAATTAGTAAGTTTTCATCTTCAAATACAATATCAATTGGTATTTCCTTTTTCTCTAATTTATTATCTACTTCTTCTTTAAAAATATCAATTATATCTCCTATACTCACTTGATAGTTACAACTAGTCTTTTTATTATTAACTAGTACTTTACCATCTTTTATTTTTCTTTGAATCTTACTTCTAGACTCATCTAACATTTTACTTAAAACAACATCTATTCTTCCTTGTTCATCTTTTATTTCTAACTTCATCTTTATCATCCTTCCATAATCCATAGATAAGTATCAATACTCCAATTACAATTAACATATCAGCAAAGTTAAAGATTGGAAAGTAATAATTAAATATTATAACACTAATATAATCAATTACATAGGAAAGTACTAATCTATCATAAAAGTTTCCTAAAATTCCCCCTAGTATTAGTATATAAGAAAGATTAATGATTGGCCTATTCTTTCTTGTTATTAATTCTTTATAGAGAAAGAAGAATGCTATTAAGGAAATAATTATTAGAAGAGGGGTTTTCCCTTCCATTAGTGAAAAGGCTGCTCCTATATTTTTAACATAAGTTAGACTAAGCATATTTGGTATTAAAGTAACAGTAGTTTTTAAATAACTAACTACTAATATTTTAAATAATCTATCTATTAAAAATAAACTAATAATTGCTAATGTACATTTAACTTTATCTTTCATTAATTATCACCTAACTCTTCTACCCCATTTACAATAATTTGTATTTGATTATATCTTTTTTCTACTCTTCCTACTATCTTATATAAATTACCTTTCTTAATATTTATATTATTCCAAATCTTTGGAAAGAAAGTATAGTCAACACTTCCCGTTTCATCACTACAACTAACAAAAGCCATTTTATCACCTTTCTTAGTAGTTATTTCTTTAATATTTTCTACTAATACTATAGTAGTTACTAATTTATCAAAGTATTTATCTAAGTTTTCCAAAGAAATAGCATTTGTATTAGTTTTATAAGAAGTAGCTGGATGATTACTTATATAGAAACCAAACAATTCTTTTTCTTGTTCTAGTAGTAAATAGTTATCATACTCATCTACTATTTCTATATCTGGTATTAAAACTAAACTAGGGTCTAAATCTTTTACTAATTCTCCATAGTTATATAATGAATCTAGATTAGTTATCAATGTCTTTTTATTATAATTAAAGTTTCTAAAAGTATCTGCTAATATCAAGGTTTCTAACTGTTTCTTAGTTATTCCTGCTACTACTAATGATCTAATAGCCATGAATATATCAGTAAACTCTTCACTTCTTGCTTTAATTATTGTCTTACAAACACTAACTCCTATTCCTTTAATAGTAGAAAAAGGAAAAAGTATCTTACTATCTACTACTCTAAACATTGAAGTACTTAGGTTTATGTCTGGTTTTACTATTTTTATTTTAACACTTCTAACCTCTCTTACATATTCATTTAGTTTGCTTTCTACTCCTATAACGTTACTTAGTAAGTTGGTATAAAAGTATAGAGGATAATGTACTTTTAAGTAAGCCATTTTATAAGCTACCATTGAATAAGCAACCGCATGACTTCTATTAAATCCATAACCAGCAAATTTAAGTATCTGAGCAAATAACTCTTTAGAGATATTTTCATCTTTTCCAAGAGCCTTAGCTTTTCTTAAGAATCTTTCTTCTTCTTCTATTAATACATCTTTTTTCTTTTTACTAATTGCCCTTCTTAAGATATCAGCTTCTCCCAAAGAATAGTCAGCATAATAACTAACTGTCTGCATTACTTGTTCTTGATAAATCATTATACCATAAGTTTTCTTTAAGATAGGTTCTAGACTATTATCTAGATAAGTAACTTTTTCTCTACCTTCTTTTCTTTTTATATAAGTATCTATATTAGCAGCAGGTCCTGGTCTAAATAGTGCTATAGCAGCTACTATATCTTCAAAGTTATTAGGTTTTAATTCTCTTAAAAATTTTCGCATACCACTAGACTCAAACTGAAATATTCCCGTAGTAAAGGCTTTAGTAAAAAGCTGATAACATTTACTATCATCAAGGGGTATATCATAAAACGGTATTTTAATATGAAGGTTTTCTTCTATATCTTTTAAGATATTCATAATCAAAGTAAGGTTTTTTATACCTAGAAAGTCCATCTTCAAAAGTCCTAGCTCTTCTAGATAATTCATAGAATAACTAGTTAAGTACATATCATCACTTTTAGTAAGGGGTAATACTTCATCTAGATTTTTTTGACACATTACAATACCAGCTGCATGAGTACCAATTTGTCTTGGAAAGCCTTCTAGTCTACTAGCTATTAAATAAGTCTCTTTTAAATCTTTATCGTTATCTATTTCACTTTTAAATAATCTATCATGCTGATAATAATAGTCTAGTCTCTCTTTACCCATTGGTGGTATAAAAGAGTTTAATCTATCTATTTTATAATTTGGTATTTTTAATACTCTTGCTACATCTCTTAATACTTGTTTAGCTGACATGGTAGAAAAAGTTACTATTCCAGCTACTTTCTTATCACCATATTTTTCTCTTACATAATTAATTACATCTTCTCTATATATATCAGGTAAATCAGTATCAATATCAGGCATACTAACACGTTCTGGATTTAAAAATCTTTCAAAGAGTAAGTCATATTTCAAAGGATCTATTTCAGTAATTCCAAGAGAGTAAGCTACTAAGCTACCAGCAGCACTACCTCTACCCGGTCCTACTAAAATGTTATTTTTCTTAGCATATAAAATAAAATCATAAACTACTAGGAAATAGTTAGAAAACCCCATCTTTTTAATAATAGATAGCTCATATATTAATCTATCAGAATAATCTTTTAAAACATTACCTCTTAATCTTCTAGTAAGTCCTTTAATAGCTAATTCTCTTAGATAAGTATCAGCATCCAAGTTATTAGGACAATCATAGATGGGTAGTAGTAAGGAAGCTTTAGGAAAGGTAACATTACAGTCTCTAACTATTTCTAGACAAGTTCTATCATTTATAAATTCTTTATCCAATAAGTCATAACTAACTTCGTCATAAATACTTTTACCATCTCTTATTAGGTATAAATATTTTAAGTAGTTAGCATCTTTTTTTTCTTTATATAAACACTCTTTAAGAAATACTACTCTCTTGGTTATTTCTAATGCTTTATTCTTTTCTTGCTCATCTTTATAACCAAGATAAACTAACGGAGTAGTTATTAGTTCAAGTAGTTCTCTATTACTATAAGGAATAACAAAGATAAGTGATTCTTTGTAAGTATTTATATCAGTAAGTTCTACTTTACTAGTATTAGCTTTGGTTGATAGTTTAACAAGATTTAAGTAACCAGTATAGTCTTTAGCATAGCAAAGAATAACTTTATCTTCTATTACTAGTTCAAGACCAATTACTGGTTTTATCCCTTTTTGCTTACACTTCTTAATAAACTCCATAGTCCCATACATAGTATTATCACAAATAACTGCATAATTATTACCATTTCTGATATTTAAATCAATAATATCATCTACTGATAAAAGACTAGATAATAGGGAATAATAACTTTTTACATATAGCATAATGACTACTCCTTTCTAGGTATTACTATATCACATTTTGCATTATTTATGGTAATGACTATTATTTTTTAGAAGCAACTGTTCAAAATCAACATAATTAGCTATCACTTTTCCACTTATTTTTTTTAATGAATTCAAACCGTCAGTAGTTTTTAAATTATCAAATAATGCATGACCATCTATACATTCTAAAGACTCTAAGTCGCTAGCATAGTTTAAATTACTAAAGTAAGCATTTCTTCCTATAGATTTCAATGAATTTAGACCAGTAGCACTTGATAGTCTGTAAAACCAAGCATCACCATTAATCTCTTCTAAAGACAAAAGACCAGCTGCATCCGTTATATGTTCAAAGTGAGCATCATCTCCAATATATTCTAAAGATTCTAATCCATTAGTAGAAACAAGACTTGGAAACCAAGCAGCACCTTCAATGTATTTTAAAGAACTTAGGTCTTGTGCTGATGTTAAATTAGGAAAATAAGCTATACCGCCAATATATATTAAAGAATCTAGTCCTTTAGAATCTTTTAAATTAGATAAATCAAGATCTTCGCCTACATATTCTAAAGAGGTTAAATTTAAGGCTTCTGTTAAGGAACTAAAATTAGCATTACCTCTTATTTCTCCTAAAGAATCCAAACCTTCGGAGTTAGATAAATCATTAAAATAGCAATCCCCTGCTATTCCTTTCAAAGAATCTAAATTTAAAGCACTAGTAAGTTTTCTAAAATCTGCATTACCAAATATAAATTGTAAATTAGAAAAACAGGTTGGAACAGTCTTTGAATTCCAAATTAAATCACCATGAAATACAAGTGTTTCATCTTTGATATCATCAACTTTAATAGCAATTTTTTCTTCATCGATGTTATAAATAGTAGCTATATCTTTTTTATTATTACGTAAATTTTTTATTTCTTCAATTCTTGGATCTTTTTCCCAACCAAAGCCTTCAATGTCATATGCAATTTCATACAAGAATCTAAGCTCTGCATTGGTGAACTCTATATTTTCTTTTTGTTTCTTTTCTAGTATTGTAAGCATATTCATATCTTTAACTTTTTGCAAATATTTATCTTTATCTTCAAAATCATTTAATTTTTCTTCTAATATTTTCTCCATATTAGCTTCTAAATTCTGATCTTTTGAAATTCCTCTAACCTCACCTATTTCTTCTTTACCATTCATTCTAATAGCAATGCGGGGATTGTTATATTCATCATTTTTATCTTTTGTATAATAAATGTAAAAGTCTCCGTTTTCTAATTGAGATTTTGCTACTTCTTCTCCTGCTGTACACCAACCGGTATTTTTCCCTTGAAGTGATTTCCATAAAGGATGATAGTCACTTCCCATATCATATCTAATCCAAACACCACTTGTCTCTTCACTATTTTCTTCTAAATTATAAGCATTTCTTAAATAATAAGAATATAATTTTTTAAAGCTCTCCCCGTTTTTTAAAGCTTGTTCTTCTATTTCGGTTAGTTCATTTTTTCCCATTTGATGGCTTAGAGTATTATATACTTGAGCTAGTACCTCTCTATTTAAATCTATATAAGGCTCCACTGTTGTCTTAGTTCTTTTGGTAAATTCATTTTTTTCTTTATCAAATTTTCCCAGTTTTAACATACCAGTAAAGGTATAGTTTTTAAACCACATTGGATACATAGCATCATCACTACAAAGGTACTCTATCCAACTATCAAGTGAATTTTTTTGGTCTTTTTGTATTGTTATCAACATTTTAGACTTCATATCTTCAGCTATTTCAATAGTACCATAGCCCATCTCTCTTGCTATTTTTTGTTGTGAAGCTATATATGATTCTGGTAATTCATCAATAATATACTTATCATAATATAACTGTTTTAAAATATCCATTTTGTGTTTATTATTTTTAGTCATATTATGGATTCTTTCAAGTCTAAGCATATATTTATCTATCTTTTTCACCGGGGTATCACTTTTTTCTGCTGTATGCATAACGATATCCTCCAGGTGCATATTCTTATTTAAGTAGTTTAAAAATTCTTCCCCATTTTGATATTGCATAAGTTCTCCCCCCTTGGCTATTACTATATCATATTTTTGTTCGAAAAACTACTTATTTTTCGCATTTTTGCTAATAATAATTTGACTTTATCACTTATCTATGGTAAAGTTAATAAGCAGAACGAAGAAATAAAGGAGGAGAAATTATGGCAATTAAAGTTACTAATAAGAAACCTTTAACAGGAAATAAAAGATCACACGCTCTAAATGCTACTAAAATGCAACAAAAGCCTAACTTACAAGTTGTAAGATTAGAAGATGGTACTAAGGTTAGAATGAGTGCTCGTGAAATTAGAAATATGCGTAAACAACAAGCAGTTGTTGCTGAAGCTGCTTAAAAAAGAGATAAATTTTAAGGTTTATCTCTTTTTATTTTTCTAAATAGTCAGCCCCTTTATGAGGTTCTTCAAATAATAAATCGTTAAAGTTTTGTTGTCTTAAAGCTTCATAGATAACAATTGCTACACTATTACTAACATTTAAGGCTCTAACATTATCACTCATTGGTATTCTAAGACAATGTGCTAAATCATCTTTTAATATTTCTTTAGGAATACCAGTAGATTCTTTTCCAAATATAAAGTACTGATTAGTATTAGTATCACTATAATCAAAACTAGTATGTGGCTTTCTACCATATCTAGTTAAATAGTAATAAACTCCTTTATTCTTGCTTTTAAATTCTTCAAAATCATTATATTCTTCATAGTTTAATTTATCAATATAATTAACACCACTTCTTTTTAAATGATTATCATCAAGAACAAAACCATATGGTTTAATTAAATGAAGCTTAGTATTAGTAGCTACACAAGTACGCATAATATTACCTGTATTTTGGGGTATTTCCGGTTCAAATAAAACGATATGATTCATCTTTAAATACCTGTTGAATACTTTCTAATAAATTTAATAGCTTCATCAACTGTTAATTTGGTAGTATCAGTAGAATCTAAATAAGATACTATTTTGCCCCCTTCAAAAGCTAAGAATAATGGAGTATCAGTTATACTACTACCATCACCATATGTTTGAAAAACACTATTTATATATTCTTCTTTAGCTGCTATATCTTGTAAATCAATATAAGTAATAGCTGTTTGTAATCCTTTTTTTAGCAACTCTTTCTTTAAAGAAGTATCAAAACTACGACATTCATTATCATTAGCTACACACATATAAACTACTCCATCTGGATTTTCTAAAACAAAGTGATCAAGTTCAGTAGTAGTTATTTCTGATACAGTATTTCTAAGAACTGGAATAGTACTTTTATAATCTTTATAAGTTTGATACCAACTAGCAGCATATAATACTAAAGCAATAACTACAACATAAATAATTGTTAATGTTATATAATTTTTTTTCTTATTTTTTTGAAACATTTCATCCACCTCACTATATTTACATTCTATCATAGTTTTCATACTTTGAAAATGACTAACTTAATAGTTTCAAAATAAAACTATATTTTATATCATTTAGATTCATCTAGACTAATTAACTCTTTAGCTTTTTATTATAAGCATAAATTATAAAAGGAAGGTGAAAATATGAATTATAGAGTAAATAATAATGAAAGAGGTTTTGTTCCTTTTATAATTGGTGGTGCTCTAGGTTACGGAATCGGTACTTACGCTAGACCTAATTATCAGTTTTATCCGGTATATTATCCTCCAGTATATTATCAACCATATCCAGTATATCCTTACTATAGACGGTGACATCCTCCCCCGCCTAAAGAGGTGGGGGCTTCCT
>FR901060.1 GCA_000438295.1 Clostridium sp. CAG:451 | reverse complement strand
AGTGGAAAGAAGAAGCTAAAATAGCATATTATAATAAGATAGCTAAGGAAGAAGGTCAATTTTCTATTATATCTACTATGCTTAAAAACGGTATAACACCAAAAAAAGTTATAGAAATGACTGGAATATCCTTAGAAAAAATCAAAAAGATGGGTTTGTTGTAATCCATCTTTTACTTTGATAAAAAAACTAGTACGGGAAAAGTTAAAATATGACCTAGTTAACCCAAAACTTATTTAATTAATATTATAATAAAATAAGAAAGGGTGAAAGATATGAATAATTTAGGTAATCTAGTCTTAATCATAATAATAATCTATATAATACTAATGCTCAAGAAAAATAATGGAAAGAAGAAATAATTATCTTCTTGGAAAAGCTTTTTCATAAACTTCTTTTAATCTTTCTTTAGAAACATGGGTATATACTTGAGTAGACGATAAACTCTCATGTCCAAGTAGCTCCTGAACGGAAAGAATATCACACCCCTCATTTAATAAATGAGTAGCAAAAGTATGTCTTAACATATGGGGAGAAATATTTTTATGAATAGATGTTTTTTTAATCATTTCATCTAAAAGATAAGCAACACCTCTAGTAGTTATCTTACCACCGTGACTATTTAAAATTAAATAATCACCTTGCTTTCTCAAACTAGGATAAATGTCTTTTAAATATTTATCAAGTACATCACTAGCATAATCACCATAAAGGACATATCGCTCTTTACTACCTTTTCCAAATATCTTAATTTTTCTTTGTTCTTTATTAATATCATTTATTTTTATATTAACTAATTCACTAACTCTAACACCAGTACCATAAAGTAGTTCTAGAATTAACTGATTTCTTACTCCTAAAGGATTATTCATATCATTTATTGAAAACAACTCTTCTATTTCATTATATTCAAAGTAGTGAGGTAATATTTTATCCTTCTTTGGTCCTCTAATAAATGAAAAAACATTACTCTTAACCTTATTTTCTTTTTCTAAGTACTGATAATAACCTCTTAAAGAACTTAAATGTCTATCTATACTAGAAGCCTTTAGTTTTCTCTCATCTTTTAAATACATAAGATACAGTCTAATATCACTATATTCTAATTTTAAATAAGAGAGTCCTTCTCTATCAAGATAGGCAAAAAACTCTTCTAAGTCTTCCCTATAATTATCAACAGTATAAAAAGAATAATGTTTCTGATATTCTAAATATTCAAGATAATACTCTAAATTTTCCATTTACTACCTTCTTGATAAGGAGCATTATCACCATATGCCTTCTCGTATTCAGCTTCATATAAAAACTCTTCTTTTTCTTCTTGATTGAATCTTACTAATTGTTCAGTAAACTGAGCTTCTTTATTAACTGTTATATTGCTAGTAAAGACTGGCTTCTTATTAGTCTTAATTACCAAATTATCGACTTTTTTCTTAATTCTTGGTAAATAAGCATCACGAAAAACCGGATAATCACAAAACTCTTTTTCTAATGATGCTAAATCATTATCAGCTTCTCCTTCATCATAACTAGTCTTACAAAATCTTTCTAATTTAAACATGTAATCACTTCTAGTATAAATAAGAGAGGAAACTTCATCATAATCTTTATTAACCAAAGCCTCTTTAATAGGAGCAAATGTCTGATAGACTATTTTTTCTCTCAATGGTACTAAACTAACTGTTCTCTTACCAGTTGCTGTATCTATCGTTTTCTTAGTAGTCATTCCTAAAACTCTATTTAATTCTCTATCATCATAAATAGTCTTTAAAAAATAATTCTTATCACTTTTAGAATCACTAACTCTTATTGAAAACATATTTTTATCAGGATAAATATTACCTAGCATATCAGTAAAATACTGATAAGTATACATGGAAGTAAATCTATCAATAGACTCTAAACTATCAAGTTTAACTCCATCTATTTTAATAACTTGTTCATTTTGATATTTATTTTTGGCATACTTGTTATAATAGCAACCAATTAATTCATACTTTTTAGCCATTAAACTCACATCCCTTGATATTTATTTATGAATTCATCACGGTATTCTAATAGTCTATCTTCTTTTATCGCTTCTCTTAACTCTTCTGTTAATTTTATTAAGAATCTAATGTTATGAATAGATAATAGTCTTCCTCCTAACATCTCATCACAAGTGATTAAGTGTCTAATATAAGCTTTTGTATAATTCTTACAAGCATAGCAATCGCAAGTCTCTTCGATTGGTGTAAAGTCTTCTTTGTATTTAGCATTCTTTAAAGTTATCTTACCACTTCTTGTAAAAGCTTGACCATGTCTTGCTATTCTAGTTGGTAAAACACAGTCAAAGATATCAATTCCTCTGATAACTCCTTCAATAATATCGATTGGATCTCCTACTCCCATTAAATATCTTACTTTATCTTCTGGTAAGTATCTAACACCATCTTCAATCATCTTATACATAACAGGTTTACTCTCACCTACACTAGTACCACCAATACTATAACCATCGAAATCCATCTTAACTGTTTCCTTACAACTTAGTTCTCTAAGATCAGTAAATTCTCCTCCTTGAACAATCCCAAATAAAGACTGGTTAGGGTTATTATGAACTTTCTTTCCACGTTCAGCCCATCTAAGTGTTCTTAAAATAGACTTTTTCATATAATCATAACTAACAGGATAAGGTGGACACTCATCAAAGCTCATAGCAATATCACTATCTAGTTTGTTTTGAATTTCAATTGATTTTTCAGGTGTTAAGAATAATTCACTTCCATCTAAATGACTCTTAAACTTAACTCCTTCTTCTAAGATATTCTTCTCTTTATTTTTAACAAGAGAAAAGACCTGAAAACCACCACAATCAGTAAGTATTGGTCCATCATAATTCATAAACTTATGTAATCCCCCAGCTTTTGCTACTATATCTTCACCAGGTCTTAACCATAAGTGATAAGTATTAGCAAGGATAATTCCACTATGGCAGTCTTTAACTTCTTCTGGAGTAAGTCCTTTAACTGTTGCTCTTGTTCCAACTGGCATAAACATCGGTGTATCATAAGTTCCATAATTAGTTTCTAACTTACCAAGTCTTGCCTTTGTATCTTTTTCTTTCTTTTCTAAATGATATTTAATCTTTCCCATTACTTACTCCTCCTGCTTTCTTTAATCTCGGTATTCTCTTTTTCTAAATACATTAACTTTCTTTTAATTAAAGTTTCATACTTAGCTAGTTCATTTTCTATTTTCTCTATATTAGTTTCTTTAATAAATTTACGATATTTATTTCTAATTATTTCTCTATATCTAGTTATCTCATTTAAAGCTTCTTGATAAGCCACACCTGAACCATCATCATTAGCTAAATAAAATGTTAAAAGCTTAATTAATTTTTCATATCTTTTGACTAATTGTCTTTTTGTTATTTCTTTTTTAATTATATAATCAACTACATGAATATTTGATTTCTCTTTAGTATAACTAATAGTTATAGACTTATCAAGAGTTAGTTTACCATCATAGGAATAACTTTTTTCCATACACTTATAAGTTTCCATCACTAACATCCTCCTTTAATAAGTCGCACCTTCTAGTCCTAGTCTTTTCTAAAGCTGCTTCCATTCGGTACTTTTCTATTTCTTTGTGATTACCTGATAACAACACATCTGGTACTTTAAGTCCATTATATTCTCTTGGTTTAGTATACTGGGGATAATCAAGTAGTCCATTATAAAATGAATCATTTTGATAACTTTCTTTATTAATAACCCCATCTATTAGTCTAGTAACTGAATCAATTAAGACCATAGCAGGTATCTCACCACCAGTTAAGACATAGTCACCAATTGATATCTCCATATCACAAATACTTCTTATTCTATCGTCAAATCCTTCGTAGTGACCACAAATAATTATTAGATGTTTTAACTTTACTAAATTATTAGCTAGCTCTTGTTTATAAGGTGTACCATCAGGAGTTAATAAAATAACAGTACATTCATCATCTTTTAAATCATTAACACAGTCAAAGATAGGTTGACAAGTAAGTATCATGCCACATCCTCCCCCATAAGGAGTATCATCTACTTTATGGTGTATATCTTTAGAATAATCTCTAAAGTTATGCAAATTAATTTCTATCTTGTTATCATCTATCGCTCTTTTAATAATTGATGATGAAATAACACCAGTAAACATCTCTGGAAATAAAGTTAAAACATCTATTTTCATGACCATCACCCCTAAAGTAATTCTATTTCTATTGTTTTTTTATTACTATCTATCTTCTTTATAAAGTGTTCATTATAGGGAACTAAAACTTCCTTATTATTTATTAGTAATCTTATTATTTTATAGTTATTACCAGTCTCATCTATTGATAAAACCTTACCATTTCCATTAACTTTATACTCTTTATAGTAAATATTAAAGTCTTCTATTTCAGTTAATTTTAGATAACTACTATCTATATATACCTTTTTCTTCATTAAGAATAACACCTCATTGATGTTATTAAAGCCTAAAAACAAAACCATATCATAATTTTTATGTCTTCTATAGCTTTTTATCTTATATTCTATATCATCTATTAACAAGGTATTATCTATTTTAAATATCTTCTTTTTTAAAGATTCATCTAGTTTAGATATTATTCTTATTTCTCCTTTTATTCCATGAGTAGAAACTACTGTACCGATATATAATTTATTCATCTTTATTCCTCAATTCATATAGTAAAATAGAAGTAGCTATAGCAACATTTAAACTTTCAACCTCATTACTCATTGGTATATATAAATTTTTATCACTAAGTTCTAAGTACTCTGGATGAACACCATTACCTTCATTCCCCATTAATAGAGCAAAACGTTTCTTTTCATCTTCTTTTAGTGTTGATACATCGGTTCCATACTCTACTCTAGTTGCATAAATAGGTATTTTTAATTCTTTAAGCATTGGTAATAATTCATCAAAGTCATAGATAAGAATTGGGATATGAAAAAGCATTCCTTGAGTAGACCTTACTACTTTAGGATTATATAAATCAACACAGTTTTTAGATAGTATGATTGTATCTATATCAAAAGCTACAGCACTTCTAATAATAGTACCCATATTACCAGGATCTTGTATCTCATCTAGTAATAATATTCTACTACCAATAGTTGTGTCATCAAGTTTTTTACATAGTCCCATTATCTTCTGAGGAGTTTCCACTTCACTTATCTTTTTCATTACTTCATAACTAACTACTGTATAAGGTACATCAAAAGGAGTAACCTCTCCCTCACAAAGGATTATCTCTTTTAGCATATTATGTTTATAAGCTTCTATTACTAAATGACGTCCTTCTACTAAAAACTCATTATATAAATCTCGATACTTCTTCTTACTTAACTTCTTTAAGTATTTAACTTTATCATTATCAAAACTAGTAATTACCATATATAACTCCTATCTATCATTTGTCAATGCTCTATATTTTTTATAATCTTTAAAATTTTCTTCTACTATCAACCAGAATCTTTTAGAATGATTCGCTTCTATTAAATGAGAAAGTTCATGATATATAACATAATCTAGACAATTAATATCTTTAGTAATAAGTTCTAAGTTTAACGTAATAACATGAGTCCTAGTATTACAAACACCCCATCTAGTTTTCATCTTTCTAATACGTAAACTTGGTTCTGGTATACTTCTGGTAAAGTTTTGATAACAGTCATTTAAGTGTTCACTAAATATCCTCAAAGCTTCTTTCTTTAACCATTTATCTATATCTATATTTCTACTTAAAAAGACCTTGTTATCTCCTAGTCTTACCTCATCTATATTAGTGTATACTATATCATACTTCTTTCCTAAATAATAAAAGTCTTTCTTTTTCTCTTCTATCCTAGTAGTTCTATCTATCATTCTTTCAATACTTTTTTTATTACTATCAATTATTCTTTTAATTTCTTTATCGCTAGTTAATATATTACAGGTAATGTATATTTTTAAATCTTCCTTAACTTTAATATACAAATTCTTAGTGGTTCTTTTCTTAAGTACTATTATATCGTAAGTCTTATCATTATAATTAAACTCCATGCAATCACCACCATCTGCCACCATTATACTAAATAATCAGGTAAAAATAAAGGATTAAGCAAGAAAAAAGATACGGGATAAATAGAAAAAAGTCATAACACACATCTTATGACCTTCTAAATTAACATTTATATATATCATTTTGTTTGTTTTTTTCATCCTGTTTTTTTCGTCCACCCCGACTGGACGTCGCCCATCAGGGGCGGGTCTACTACCTCCCTTTTCTATCCCAAGATGTATGGTGATTCTTTCGTTCCTGATCCTGTTATCACCTTAATTGCCGAGTTTAGATGTACGACTGGCCGAGTCGTGCTATTAGCAAAAGCATCATTGCCGCCGACAGAGCTACTTCTCTCGACAATGAAAACCCCATGAGAATAATTGGCACTCGGGCTAATTGTCCATTGCCATATGCTTGAGTTATACATCCAATCGTTATTTTTACAATCACTTACTGAACTATCATACCAACTACGTATTTCTTTTACTAAACAACTGGCCCTATTTGTTGTTGCTCCTCCACTTGTGGCATATCCATAATCACTTAGATACATTAATCCTACTTTTCCTGTCCAACTTGTACTTCTTCCACTATATACTCCTGTTCCTCTTTCTCTTGTGTAAAACATTGGTGCTGTTACATCGTCATCTGTGCTACTTCCTCCTAGGTACCACTTGGCATCTCCTATCATTGCTTTGGATTTCTCGGTTAATCCCGTTGTTGTAAAATCACATGCTGTTGTTGCATTATTTTTTCCATAGTAACAGTTTCCTGCTCCTCTATTCCAATATAAACTTCCTCCTGTTGTTTCACTTTCATGTCCTGGATTTAATAAATAATTTAGTCTTGCATCTGTCCATTCATTCTTTCCCCAAGCAGTTTCTGCTCCTGTTGTAGTATCTTTGTTATCCCATGAATAACTTCCTATTGATTCATTTCTTATTATCTTTAGTCTTTTTTCTACCTTTCCTGTTCCATCATCTGTATCAAAGACTCCTATTATTCGCCATAACTCATCATTAAATTTTACGTAGTTATTAGGGTCAGCTCCTATATAACGATAATCTGTTAGTGCTGTTGTTTGCTCTGTTGCTTCATGTGTGAATGTCCACATCTCTTTCTTTTGAGCATCTGTTGCACT